>JAJFBJ010000208.1 GCA_020697375.1 Nitrospira sp.
CACGTCGGTAGCGATCCATCGTCAACAGCATCACGCCCAGGACGACCATCAGCGTCAGATTCGAATACAGCAGCGCATACCCGGCGATAAACATCAGCCCCAAGCCGTAGCCGGCCAGCCGCCCCATGGTCAACAACCTAATCACGGTGTAAGACCAACAGAGCAATCCTGCCATATAAAGCGCGAACGGGAGATAAAAGGTGTAGCCCATCCCGAATTGGAAAATCCATCCGATGCCGTCGGCGGCCTTGCGCACGTTGCTCGCGAGCGCCGGATTATAGTGGTTAAGCAGATAATCCAGAAAAAACATCGTCAGGAAAATGGTCGCCGCCGTGCCCCAGAACCAGATGGCCCGGTGCCGCTGACGTTGGTTGCGCGACCGGAACGACACGCCTCTCCCATAGGCCCAAAACACAAGAATGCTGGCGAGCACCATGAACGCTTCACCGGCCCGGTGCGATTCGTACACCATCGGCGGTGCCGCCACGCTCCCTGAGAAGCTGAAGAACGTCGAGACAATCTGATAGTACAGCCAGCCGGAAATGCCCAAGAGGTATGTGAGGCCGAGCACACGGTGCGAACGATCGTGATGCGTCGTGAGGTACTCGCTCATCAACAATACGATGGCCGTCAGGGCGACGGTGTTGTAGATTGCCGACCCGAGCATCGACGGCGGCACGAATAGAAATCCGACGGTCAGCAGCAACAGTAAGGCGATACAGGGCACGACGAGCCGGGTTAACCCCGTAAAGCCTCGCTGGGCGATGCGGTTGACCATCCCCACCGTCAAGCCGAGAAACAAGAGAATCGCGACCACATTCAAGAGCCACTGGCCGACTTCCGTGAGGGCCGTAAAGGTTGGAATGATCCACTCATGATCGGCAGCCAGCTTGCTCAGGTGCATGCCCAACCGGGAGACAAGCCGGTACAGGATCAGTTCCAGGAACGCGACCAACAACACGAGCTTGATCGTGTATTGGAACAGGAGCGGCTGGTCGCTCAGTTTTCCGGTGATGCGCTCGATGGTTGTTGCAGCTGCGGGCACGCCTGTGTCCTCACCTTATGTCTGCGCGGCGGTCACCGCGCGCCGTTCTTCCGCTTTGGCTCGTGCGATGTAGAGAAGCCCGTCCGCCATGGAGTAATTGAAGGGAAGCTCGCACACGACCTCGCTGATTTTTTCGTACACATGCTGATAGAGCCGCTCTGCTTGGTCGGGCGTCATCCCTTCCTGCACTTCATAGAAAAATCCTAGGCTCAAATCTTCGGCCGAGGGCCGCATGATCCGTCTGATGCCATAACCTCCCGGATCGCTCATAATCGGCGCTTCCTTTTCCAGATCGAACAGGCAGGGCTGGCAAGAAAAGCCGTAGGACTCGTTCAGCTTTTTGTTCTCGACGATGAAGTTCATCGTCTCCAGCGCTTCCTCTTCCTTTTCGGTTGGGAATCCCACAATGATGTAGCAGTGGACAGCGATGCCGAGATCCACGCAGTCGCTCGCGATACGTCTGACCCACTCCTGCTGAATGCCTTTTTTCATGAAATCCATGATCCGCTGATTGAACGACTCGAGACCGAAGACAATTTTCAAACACCCGGCGTCCCGCATCGACGTCAGCAACTCGCGGGTGAGATGCTTCTCGAAACGCATCTCGCAGGTCCAGTTTACGTCCACCCGGCGCTCGATCATCTGGTGGCAGAGGCGTTTGGTCGGCGACAGGGCAAAGCATTCGTCCGTAAAGAAGAAGTTCCGCACGCCGTAGCGTTGCTTGAGCCATTCCAGTTCCTCGATCGTCCGGCCCGGATCTTTCTGCCGGAAATTCTGGTGATCGAGCGTCAAGGCGCAGAACGCGCAGTCCTTGTAGTAGCACCCTCGGGAGAACTGCACCGGCAGGACCGGTTCGGGCGAGAGATAGCGGTCCAGCGGAAAGCCGTCGTAATTGGGCGCCGGCAATTGGTTGACGTTCTCGGAATAGAACGGCTGATTGACGGTGATCTTACCGTTCTGGCGATAGATCAGATTCGGCACCTTGCTGAAATCCCTTTTCCCCGCCATCTGGTTGACCAGTTCGAGTAAGGCCGTCTCCCCTTCAAATACGACGATGTCGTCGGTGATATCAAAAAGGTTGGGACAACGACGCAAATTATCAACCAGCCGCGTGAAGATGCTGCCGCCAATCGTCAGATGGATGTCGGGAGCAGCCTCCTTGATCAGCCGGCAGAGCGTCAGGCCTGGAATAATCTGGGAGGTGGCGGTGATTGAGACCCCGATCAGGCCAGGACGCTCGGCGATGATGGAGGATAGAAACCGTTCGCGAAACAGTCTGATGTACGGATTCTGCTGCTCGTCCCGGATGACCTTCATCAAATCCTTGGACGAGTAAATGGAATAGGTACTGAATTGATTGTCGACCACGGTCAGTCTGGTCGGAAAATACAGAGTGGAAATGACTTCCAACCACTTATCGATCAAAAAGAGGCTTTCCCGATAGGCTTCCATCTCATAGAAGCCCTCGCCGCGGAGCGTCTCCTTGGCGAGCTCGATCCGATCGATCAGGTACGGAAACCGGTCGAGTGATTCGATGATTCTGGCCAGATGCTCGGCGCTGCCGGGACCGGTATCGCCCGTTCGTGCTCGCTCAAGTGCCTGCTTCTTGTCGAGGAGATCCTGATACAGACCGGCGCCATAGGACTTCGTGACGACCTCGTCGAGGAGCTCGATGCCCAAGTCGCGTTGGCTCACATCGGTGACGCCGGCTTGAGCTAAAAACCCAGTCAGCGAAGGAAGACTCAGATAGGGTTGCGACGGGTGCCATGTCGGTGGGAAAATCAGTGAAACTTTCATGCCAGATCCCTACCGAGTGAATTGAAAAATAAGATAAATCTCGAAAGATAAGGACTTTGTTTTATACACTCCGCCCCGGCTCAAATGCAACCCACCCCTGGCCGTCAAGAACCCCCATAAATAGAAAAGCCCCAGCTCAGAAGAACTGGGGCTTTTCTTTGGCTGTTTGTTCCACCGGGAAAGGTGGAACATGATCACTCAGACCTGTTCAGCTCACGGAAGCTTGAGCGTGAACCAGGTAGAGAGCGCCTTCATACCATTACGCTCGATGTTGTTGCCGTCCCACACCGCAAATGCGATGGGCACAGACATGCCCGCCTTGAACTGCACGTCATTGGCATCGCCTGTTTCCAGGGTCCGCTTCACGACCACGCGCCAGGTCGGGCCGCTATAACCGCCTCCCTTGACGGAACCGGCCGGTTCCCACACACCGTTGCCGATCACGTCCTGGTGAGCCTGAGTCGTCAAGGTGCTGAAGCCGTTGGCGTTCAGATCCTCGACCGCGCTCACGCGCAGGGTCGGGTCAGACATAATGTTGCCCGACCAAATGCCGGGGTTGAAGGGTCCAAGGCTGCGGCCGATCCGGTCCGGATAGGTCACGCCGCCGGCAGGCTCTTCAAAATAGTAGTCCCAGAAGATTCCCGGATATTGATCGTCCACGTCCCAGAGTCCCGCGCTATCCTTGCCGAGGTCTTTCTGCCACTCTGCGTTCCAACGCCAAATGTTCGTGGTGCCGCCTGATTGACCCATGCACTGGAAGGGCGGCGCACCGGACGTGTTGACTGGGAACATGATCGCGGCCTGGTCACGAAAGTCCTGGGGACCGATCGTCGTGTCGTTCTTGGTCTGATCGCTCCACTCGACGCGCAACCCGACTTCCTTGCCATTCGTCATGGCCTTGACGAACACCGACTTGACCGAGATGTTCGGATGCATCGGCGTGGTGATCAGCTGGCCGCTCAATGGCACGATGACACCCGGGACGCTCTCCCACACAGGATTCGCCCCATCCATCGGGATGGGTCCCTTGACCGCCTTCGCCGGGATGGTCACCGGTTGACTGACGGCCAACGGCACCTGCCCAATCGTCAACATCACGCCAACGATTAGGGCAGAGAGAAGAATGCCAAACACCACAGACTTGTTG
>JAJFBJ010000081.1 GCA_020697375.1 Nitrospira sp.
GCTCCTCCCAACCCACATTTGGTCTGCGGCTCTTCACGAAAATCGCGCGGAGCTCCCCTCTTGTCAACGAACCACATTCTTTCGAAGACTGACCGGGTCCAAGAACCCGCTGGCCTTCGTCTGCCGAAAGATCGGAGAGCGTCGCGCGCATTGATGGGCATACGTGGCCGGTTTATCGGGCTCCTGATTGTCGTCACGGTCGCCCTGGCCGCTTCCTTCTTCGGACATGCGTTTCTGTTCGAGCAATGGCGCATGCAACAAGAGCGACAGCTCCATCGTTCGAAAATTCTTGAAGAAGTGTTGCGCTTGCAACGCCTCATGATGGATGTGGAGACGAATTTTCGGGGCTATCTCCTGGCCGAACAACAGTCCTTTCTCGAACCCATTCAGTTGGCGGAAGTCCGCCTGGAAATCGGCATTGCGCGGTTGACGGATCTGACTGCGAGCACGCCCGGTCTGCAGGCCGGAGTGCAGGTACTTTCAGCCCGTCTGAAAGAATTCATCGACAGCAAAAAACAGTTGGCCGCTTTCATCGGAACGGACCAGCAGGAACAGGTCCGGTTATATGTGCGGGGTGGAAACGGCCGTGCGCTGTTCCTGACCGTTGAAAAGGCCATCGGAGATTTCGAAGTGCGGATTGAACGCGAAGTGCCGCTTGCATCCATGACCTACGAATCCTGGATGCAACGCGCTCGATGGCAGCTGTTGCTCCTGGAAGGCCTTGGGGTCGTCCTCTGCGTCTATCTCACCAGAACCATAGGACTGCCGAAGAAAAATTCTTTCGAATCGGGCGCTCGCCTCCTGCTTTGATTCACCGCCCGGCCCTTCTTCCCTTCCTTTGATTCAGCGCCGATTGGGTTTCTGACGCCCACCGGTTGGCGATAATTCGCACAGTGCGCCATGTGCGAATTCGCTCGATTTGAATCAGTAGAAAATTAAAAAAGCTTTGATTTCCAAGCAAATCGCCGTGGCATGTGCCTTGCTTTGTTAAGTGATCGTCACGCAAACGAAAGAAAGGGGCCACCACATGATACGGATGATCAAGGTACGGATGATTAAGCGGATCGGTGATCGAGAATTGGCATGGGCCATGCTGGCAGTGGCTGCCGTCGCGATCTGGAGCACCTGGGGGCTCATCAGCTAAACCACCTGTAGGCTGCCGTCGCTCAATATCTGCTTTCATCGCAAGACGAGTCCCAATGAGGCTCTGCGCTATCGTTCTCCTGTTAGTCTGCCCTCCGCATTTACCATCACCATTCTCTTGAAGGCATGCTCAGATCCGCTGGAGAAGCTAGCGCAGAGCTTCTTTTGTGGACGAACAGGGATTCCCCTCCCGGTGACGAACGGGTTATGCCGGCCGTGGCATTGTGAAGCGATCCTGAGCCGTTTTCATCGGCTTATCTCGCGCCGGAACAATGGAACCACCGATCGTTATTGCACAGCATTTCGGCCACAAGCGCGAGAGCTGTCGTGTCGTGATGAGCACATTGTTCAAGGTAAGATCGAACGTGGAGTCCATAGATTCCGGCTCCTGCTTGTCAGGTCTATGATGATGAGGTTGGGGATACGTGACGGCTGTGGACCTGTTTTTTCGACAGAAGGCGAACGCGTTCAGAGAAGCGCTTGCACCGAAAATGTTCCAGTCTCAGCCCCGTGCCTCATTCGATGGCATGGAATCAAATCCATATTTGAGCAGGAGTTTTTGGATGCGAGGACTCATGATGAAATTGAAAAAGTCTTCCGCCGCACTAAGAGATGCTTCTTTACAGGTCCATACCACCGCCTCCCCGAATTGAACCGTTGTATACCTTCCCGCCGGCGCTTCGTCAATGATGCGTACTTGACCGCTGTTGATCGCGTCCACGCGGTAGACGATGCCCACCTCAGCCCCCCCTGTGCGAATTAAATTCACAACGTCCTCGCTATGTTGCGCGTGGAGAAGGTGAGAACGGTTCTTATAGGCGGGATTGAGCTTGGTGAGCGCCCTGGCAGTGATTTCCCCCAAGGCTGAAGTCTGAGGATCGACGAGGGCGATGCGGATTGTTCGATCAGGAAACACTTCGCGAAAGGAGATCGAGGCTGCCGGGGAGGCCGTGGCCATGACGAGCACGAGAGAGGTCTGGGCAAAGATGCGAGGCCCTCCGTTGAGAGTCAGACCCTTCTTTTGCAGTCTCTCGACTTCCTCAAACGACTCGGGAAGAAATACATCGATAGGAGCTCCCTGTTCAATCTGCCTGCGAAGCGTTCGCGACGGACCGTACAGCACCTGTACCGTCACACCATATTCTTTCTCGAACATCGGCACGATATCTTGGAAGGCCCCCTTCAGACTATGGGCTGCCGCAACTGCCAGGGTTTCAGCCTGAACAGCATTCTCGGTCACCACGACGCTTGCGAGTCCAATTACGAGAGCCATCGCGATGCTAAATTTCCGAAATCCCACCATGTGCTCCTCTTCCTGACGTTATCGTCAAAGCTCCTTGCCGGTACAGCCGATCGGTGAGCCTGATCGATCTCAGATCCTGAATGCTGAGCGCCATGCGTCTTCCTGCAGGCACTGTTGCTCCTTGATGCGCAAGATCGATACCACCTGTAGTATTGATCGGACGACCTTTTCGGCAATCAACCTAACCGCCACATTTCCAATGAATTCTTAGGCCTCTTCGGTCACTGTATGGGCCAGGCCTGTGGCAAACATGTGAAATTACGCACGGTGCGCTCAGTGCTGAACCGCGCAATTCAGGGTTGCGGGGGTTTGCCGGTAGAACTATCAGAGAGGCTCGCCATGTTCCAAGGCAGTAAATGGCGCAGCGCTTTTTGCGGCAGACTCATTTCGCAGAGTGAATTCGACGACTGGTAAGCTCCTTGCTACATCTCAGGCTGGTGTGTAGTAAGGGTCGAGTCATGCCGGTCCCCACGAATGTTCTATGAAAACATGGCAATGAACCTGTTCCTCTCAACCTCTGTATCGGAACCATAGGGGTCGTATAGAAAACTCTGCCCACATGGCGAAAAATAGAACCGCGTTCGGCGGACTTGGCACATGAACGAGATTGTTCTCATTGCCCTGCGCAGGCCCTACACCTTCGTCGTCATGTCTATCCTTATCGTGCTGCTGGGCGCCAAGACGGTGCTCCACATGCCGACCGACATCTTCCCGAATATCACGATTCCCGTCACCTCCGTAGTCTGGATCTACAACGGCCTGCTGCCGCAGCAGGTGGAAGGGCGCATCACATATCTGTTCGAACGCTTTCTGACCTCGACGGTGGAAGGCATCAAGTACATCCACAGCCACTCCTACTTCGGCAGCAGCATCACCAACATTTATCTCCAGGACGGAGTCGATGTGGCCAGGGCCGAAGCCGATATCGTGGGCATTGCGCAGAACGTCGTCAAGGCGTTGCCACCAGATATTTCGCCGCCCATGGTCATGCGTCTGGCGCCATCCTCCATACCGGTGGCCATGCTCCAAATCAGCTCCGACAGGATGACGCCCGCGGAGCTTTATAACCTCGTCTACATGCGGATCCGCCCTCTGCTCGTGACGGTACCGGGGATAGTCCTGCCGCACCCATACGGCGGGCAGGACATGCAGGTCATGGTCAATCTCGATCAGCAGAAACTGCTCGCCCGTCAACTCACTCCGGCGGACATTCACGATGCCCTCATGAAGCAATATCTCGTGCTGCCGGCCGGGGACATTAAGATCAAGCAGACGGACTGGATCGTCCTGACGAACGCGTCACCGTTGAAGATTGAGCATTTCAACGATATCCCGATCAAGCGGGAAGGTAACGCATTCATCTATCTGCGCGACGTCGCCACGGTGCAGCTCATGGGCCGGGTGCAACAGAACGCGGTGCTGGTGAAGGGCAAACAGACCGTCATCCTCGTCGCGATGAAGAGCACGGAGGCCTCGACTCTCGACGTCGTCGATGGGATCAAGAAGCTGATCCCGCGCGCCGAGCAAATCTCTCCCGAGGGCGTGGAGATCAAGCTCCTCGACGACGCCTCGACCTTCGTGAAGGATTCGATCTCGGACGTTCTGCATGAAATGCTGATGGCCGGTGCGCTGGTCGGCCTCATCGTGCTGTTGTTGCTCGGCTCATGGCGGGCCACCGTCATCGTCTGGACCTCGATCCCGCTGTCCATTCTGACCGCCATCATCGGCCTGCATCTGCTCGACGAGACGATCAACGTCATGACGTTGGGCGGGTTAGCGCTGGCCGTCGGCATTCTGGTAGACGATGCGACCGTGATGATTGAAAACATCGATCGCCATATCGAAATGGGCAAGCCGCTCGAACAGGCCATCATCGACGCCGCCAATCAGATCGTCGTCCCGACGCTCGTCGCCACCCTCTGCATCGCGATCGTCTGGCTTCCGCTTTTCGAGCTCGGCGGCGTCGCCGGCTACCTGTTCAAGCCCATGGCGGAGGCGGTCATCATCGCGATGCTCGCCTCCTTCATCCTGTCGCGCACATTGGTGCCGACCATGGCGAAATATATGATGAAGAGTCCCCATGTCGCAGCCGCACGATGATCATGGTAAGGCGGGCGTGAAACCATCGCGGAACGTCTTCGTCCGGTTTCAGCAGGCGTTCGAACGCGGCTTCAATCGGTTCCGCGAGCGCTACGGTGCGATGCTCGAACGGGTCATCGCCCGTCGGAGCGCCTTCGTCACGATTTCTCTGGCCATTGCGGTGGGATCGCTGTCGCTCTTCTATTTCCTCGGGCGCGATTACTTCCCCGAGATCAGGTCGGGGATCATTACGATGCATATGCGTGCGCCGCTCGGGACGCGCATCGAGGTATCAGCACGCATTGCGACTCTTGTCTCCGACAGCATTGAGGAGTTGCTGCCCGGTCAGGTCGAAAACGTCGTCAGTAATTGCGGCTTGCCGGTCGGACCGCACAATCTCGCCTTCATTCCGACGCCGACCATCGGCTCACAGGATTGTGATCTGACGATCCTTTTGAAGAATGAAAAGTCGCCGGTGTGGGACTACCGGCGCACTCTCCGCAAGGGCCTGAAGGAGCGTTATCCGGGAACTGAATTCACGTTTCAGCCTTCCGATCTGACCGCAAAAATTCTCAACTTCGGCGCGCCTGCGCCGATCGATGTGCAAATCAACGGCCCGGACATGTATCCCAACTACGAGTTCGCCCGAAAACTGGTAAGCAAATTTCGCGAAATCCCGGGCGCCACCGACGTGGTGATCCAGCAGACGATGCGCACGCCGACCCTCATGGTCGAAGGCGACCGCACGTTCGGGCTCGGTGTCAACAGGACTCTGAAGGAAATGGCCGACAACCTACTCATGACGACCGCCGGGAGCCAACAGGTCGACCAGATCTACTGGCTCGATCCCAGCACAGGCATGTCGTACCTGATCAATGTCTATACGCCGCAGTCGCAGATCAACAGCGTCAATAGTCTCAAGACCATCCCGGTCGAGTCCTCCGGCAATTCTCCGAACGGTCAGGAGATGCAGCTTCTCGGCAATTTGGCCGGCATCTCAGCGGAGGGAACGCCGGGCGTAGTCACGCACGGAAACATTATGCCGCTGTTCAACATCTACGTCTCAGCGGAAGGGCGTGACCTCGGCGCGGTGCTGGCGGATGTCGAAAAGGTCGCCAAGAGCATGGAGCAGGACTTGCCCGGCAGCGCGGCGCTCGAAATCCATGGCCAGGCCTCACTGATGCACGAGGCCTATTTCGAGCTGATCTTTGGACTGCTCGTCGCAATCGCGCTGGTCTATCTGCTGATCGTCGTCAACTTCCAATCCTGGCTGGATCCCTTCATCATCATTACGGCCTTGCCAGGCGCGCTGGCGGGTATCGCCTGGGCGCTGTTCCTGACCCATACGCGGCTTTCGGAGCCCGCGCTGACGGGCGCCATCATGACCATGGGCACGGCGACCGCCAATTCGATCCTCGTCGTCTCCTATGCCCGTGAACGGCTCGAAGAGCACGGCGATGCCCTGCGGGCCGCGATCGAAGCCGGAACGACCCGCTTCCGTCCGGTGCTCATGACTGCCTCGGCCATGATCATCGGGATGGTTCCCATGGCGACAGGGTATTCCGCCAATGCGCCGCTGGGTCGCGCCGTCATCGGCGGCTTGCTCGTTGCCACCGTCTTCACCCTGCTGTTCGTGCCCTGCGTCTACGCGATGGTCTACAACAGGCGAGCGGGTCGCCAAAAGGACCGTGCATAAAATGGGTAAGATCCTGCGTGGAAGACTAATGGTCATCTCAGCGATCCTCCTCTGTGTGCTGTACATCGGCTATCGGATTTATGAGAGCAAAAGCGACGCCGCTCTGCTGCGCGAACAGACGCTGGAAGAGGCCGTTCCTACCGTGGCGGTCATCTATCCGAAGCCGGTGCCGCCGACCGAGACCATTACGCTCCCCGGCAATGTTCAGGCTTGGTTTCAGGCGCCGATCTACGCGCAGGTCTCGGGCTATGTGAAGATGTGGTACAAGGACTACGGCGAGCTGGTGAAGAAGGGCGATGTCCTCGCCGAAATCAACGCGCCGGCCCTCGACGCCCAATATGCGCAGGCCAAAGCGGATCTGGAGTCGGTGCGCGCCATATATGCTCTCGCCGATCTTACAGCGAAGCGCTGGGTGGCGCTGCGCAAAAACCATGCGGTGTCCGAGCAGTCGATCTCGGTGCAGGAAGCCCACGCCAAAGCCGAATTGGCGAAGGTCAGGGCATCGGAACAGAATGTCAAAAATTTCGAGGCGCTGATTCGGTTCAAAACGATCGTCGCGCCCTATGATGGCGTGGTGACCGTTCGCAACATCAACGTCGGTGAATACGTCAATAAGGAAGGCGGGTTCAGTAGTCCCAATGCGGTCAGCAATCTCTTTACCGTGGCCGACGTCAGCATGTTGCGCCTCTTTGTCTCGGTGCCGGAGTCGTTCGGGCCCTTCCTCAAGCCGGGCATGACGGCCGAGGTGACGGTGCCGCAATTGCCCGGTCGACAGTACACCGCCCAATTCCTGACTGTCGCCCGCGGGTTCGATGTGAGCACGCGCACCGCGATCACCGTCTTCACGATCGAGAACGAGGACAGAGCCCTCTGGCCCGGCTCCTATGCCCAGGTCATGCTCACGGCGCCGGTCGACAGGCAAGTGCACACGATTCCCTCCACCGCGTTGGTGTTCCAGGAGCACGGCACCGAAGTGGCCGTGGTGACGCGGGACGGCCGGGTGCACTTACAACCAATCACCGTGAGCCGACTCCTCGACAACGCCGTCGAAGTGGCAGAGGGGATTTCCACGAGCGACCGCATCGTGAACAACCCCAGCGCCGCGTTACTTGAAGGCGACAAGGTGCGCGTCGTGACTCCGGCGCCCGGTTATGACCTCATCGATACAGAAGGGACTACCTCAAGGGAATCTTCCGGATCGAAAGCTCCCGGGTCAAAAGAAGATCCCGGCTCGAAAGAAGCTTTGACCTCAAACGAGCAGTCTCCCAAATGAGGGGCTATTACAGGTAATGGACCAGCGATTACGAACGAGACCAGAGATGTCGTGCATCTTCCAGGCCCCAGCGTGGCGAGGCGGCATTCTACTATTAGTGCTCAACTTGCCGGCCTGCAATAGTTTCCCGGCCGTCGACCTGTCGCCCACCTATGAGCCGGCCCAATTCGTCGTCCCAGCCTCATGGCGTGGGTCGAGTCCCTTCGTCGAGGCGAAGCCGTCGGATGGCGAATTGCGTCAGGAGTGGTGGAAGCTCTATAACGACCCGATCCTGAATCAGCTTGAAGAACAGGCCATGGCGACCAATCCGGACCTGCAGGCCGCCGCCGAGCGGTTCGTTCAGGCCCGCGATGTGATGATGAGGGCCAGGTCGCAGTACATGCCTCGCGTCGGCCTGGGGTTCGACGCCTCGGACAATAGACAGTCGGTCAATCGCCTGTTTCGCGCGCCCGACAG
Source organism: Nitrospira sp. (assembly GCA_020697375.1). The sequence goes on from JAJFBJ010000081.1 coordinate 7,951, forward strand.
TCCGCTCGAGGAATCAAGCGTATGGGGCGGGGGGCTCGCGTCCTGGGAGCCCGACTTCTGGTCGACGCTCCGCAATGCGACCCGCGTCGAGCTGTACCGCGCAGAAGAGCGCGCCGCTGACTATGGGCTCGCCCGCCTCAGCCTGCAGGCGGAAATTGCCGCCAACTATTTCACTCTGCGCGGCCTCGACGCGCAGGATGCCATCTATTCCCAATCCATCGCCCTCTACAAACAGTCGCTCGACCTCGTCAAGGCCCAATTCGTCGGCGCCATCGCCTCGGCGCTCGATGTCGCCCGCGTCGAATCTCTGCTGTTCAGCACGGAGACGAAATTGGCCCAGATTCAAGGCCAACGCCAAGTGACGGAACAGGCTATCGCCATCCTTCTCAATATGGCGCCGGCCAGTTTCAAGATTAAGCCGGTCGACGACCTGCGCGTGGCGAATTTTACGGTTCCCCAGACCATTCCATCCACCTTGCTCGAGCGCCGGCCTGATGTCGCCGGGATGGAGCGCCGGATGGCGCAGGCGAACCGAGTCATCGGCATTGCGCGCGCCGCCTTTTATCCCAATATCTCGTTCCGGCTCGGGGGCGGGTTCGAGGATGACGCCTTCAATCTGTTCAAGCTCGCTAATAGCTTCTGGTCCTACGGCTCCGCCGTCTCGCTGCCGCTCTTCCAGGGTGGGTATCGCCGCGCTCAATTACAGCAATCCTGGTCGGCCTATCGCGAGACGGAAGACCGGTACCGTTCGACCGTGCTGAACGCCTTTCGCGAAGTGGAGAACAATTTGAGCCTGACCAACCGGCTGACGCTCGCGGCCAACCGGCAAGACGCCGCCGTCGGGGCCACGCTCCAGACGCAAGACCTGACCACGGAGCTCTATCAGGGCGGTCTGGCTTCCAGCCTTGAGCTAATTTACGCGCAGGTCGCCACGCTGACGGCGCGCATCGACTCGGTACAGATCAAGGCCGAACTGCTGAGAACCTCGGTGGCGCTCATCCGCGCGCTCGGCGGGGGCTGGAACCGCCGGCAATTGCCCACGGATGAGCAAATCCAGCCCTTCGATACATTCCAATATACCAACCTCGACAAACCGCCACCCGCTGGGGGAATCGACGTCAATGCAGGCAATAACCGGATCAACAATGATCTGACAAAACCCGTCGGCCCTTGACGATCCCTCACAAGTCTTGACTCTCTCTCGCTCGCTTTCAAGCCTCCCAAACCTGCCGTCTTTGCGTTGAACCTATGGAGCAGTAGGGGCTCTCGTCGGGATTCACTCGATGTGATTGCGTCAATAGCGAACCGTCCTCTTCGTCCATCTGCCAGACAGAAGTGAAGCATTTCGGATTCCTGAATCGCAGTGACTGTTCATCTGCAGGCGATCGCCTGGCGTCCTGCGAGTAAGTCATACGATGAAGGACAGGACATAGGAGCAGTACTACAACAGCGTTTTCAATCGAGACAATGCGACTGAGCGAAACCGCACGGGACGCACCGTGCGGAATTCTTGCGCCACGAAATCCGCCCACGACAATTCCACGCAGGCCGTCTCAGTCATGGGTGATTTGCTTCGTGGGCTTCCACGAACCAGTGGGATCACATATTGCACAACAATGGATCATGACCGAGTCCTTCGCCGTAGAACAGAAATTCCGAAGCGGTCCTCTCTCGCAAGGAGGTGGATGATGGAGCGTCATGACGATCGATCGGCAGGCCCGACCGATCAACAAATTTTTTCGTTGTTACAGCAAAATCGCCGGATCACCTTTCTCGCGCCGGCGGATTTGCTTCCGGCATATAGCTGGCGTTCCCTATTTGTGGCCTTGAGCCGAGGGAGCCATCAACAGCATGTCGAATTGATTCCGCTGTCAGCGGATTACGAAGTGTTGTGGCGACATTCCCGCGAAGGTTCTGCCGTGAAGCCCGAAGAGTCCTGCGTTGCGGGCTAGCCATGCGACGGCCATGGTCGCTCTGGCTCAGATCGCTGCTGTTGGGCGGAGCCTGCCTCCTGCCAGGTTGCGTGGATGCGGGGACAGAGCTTGAACTGACGACGTTTGACCGGGGGCAGGATCAAGAAAAGATAGCGGACCTCTATCGTGAGGAAGCTGCCAGGCTACGGTATATGGCGCGCGACCTGCTCGATCGAGCGGCGGTCTACGGACATGTGTTCGGGCAAGATTCAGACTGGGTCCGGGGAACCCGTCTGTTGGCTCAGTCTTATCTGGATGCGGCAAGAGATCACGAGGCTAAAGCCGAGAGACATTATCAATTGTCTCATGAGTCACACTTTCCCCCGGTTCGATGAAAGAATTTTCAGCGGAACCCGATCGTTCTGATCGGAAAGGAGGTCTTATGACCCGCTGGACGACGATCATTGTGCTTCTCTTGTCGGGTTTCCTGCTCGAAGCCTGCGGGACGACCGTTCATCCCGGGCAACGGGGCCTGCGTTGGTATCCACTCGGTGAAGGATTGACCACTGAACCGCTGAAGAGCGGTTTCTACTGGCGCGCTCCCTGGAACGACGTGTTCGTCTACGACGTTCGCTGGCAGAGTTTTACGGAAAAAGTGGATGCCTTGAGTGCCGATGATCTCCCGGTGATGCTGCACAGCGCCATCACCATGCGGCCGGTCGATCGCGAACTTTATTTCCTCGCCCAGGAGTTGGGGCCCAGATGGTATCAGGAAGTCGTCAAGCCGTTGTTTCTCTCGTCTGTGCGGAGCGTGATCTCCAACTATCCCATGGTAAGGAACAGGAAAAAGAACAGAAGGAATTTGAAGTGCTGATCGCCAGCCGAGATGCGGAAATCGCGCGCATTTCCGCGAAGGGACAAGGAGATTCCATCCGCATCAGGTCGGAAGGCGAGGCCGAAGGGGTGAAGATCCGGGCGCTTGGACAGGCCAGGGCGCAGGAGACGATTACGAAAACGCTGACTCCCGAGTATCTTCGATACAAGCTCTACGATAGTCCGAACGCGAAAATGGTGTTGCTGCCGGACAATTTGCATGTGCCGATTCTGATCAACCCGGACCAGGAGCGCGGGGCAAAAATAAATCCAGAAAGCCTCATGCATGCGGAGCAGGGCCTGACCGATAAAGGACGCTAGCGCATTCAAAAGGGACCGGGGATGTCGACGCAGCCGAGGTCAGAATTGATGGTTGCCGAGAGGTAGTTCAGTCCTCGCGGCGGCGGCGACCATAGAAACAGCCGACGACAGCCGGCCTATGGCCGTGATCGTAGGGGTGACATGTCGCAAACGGAAGGAGAACTCCATGGATGGGCATGGAAGGCGCGTGCTGGTTGCGGACCAAGAGGAGTCCGTATGTTGCCTGATCAGGGCGATCCTTGAGCGAGCCGGCTATATCGTTCATTCGGCAACCGATGGAATCGAAGCCCTTTCCGAGATGAAGAGACTGCGCTTCAATGCAATTATGGCGGATTATGCCATGCCCCGGCTCGATGGCGTGCGCCTCCTCCTGCTGAGCCGCATGATGTGGCCGCAGATCCCGGTCCTGCTTCTTTCCAATGAATGCATGGAACTGCCGGGCCTGGTTCAAAAACAAGGCCTGTGCGCCTTCATTCAGAAACCCTTCGATCCACAGGACTTGCTGCGGATCCTTGAGGAAACTCTGTCGTGGGCATCTGAACAGGCTCCGGCTGTTCCCACGGCGGCGGAAGTGTCGCCATGAGATGCAATTGCCCCTGTGATGCGTCTCTCAGGGGATGGCGGCCGGCGGAGACGAGACTAAATAAATCGCGCATCGTTCCGTAGAGACGATTCTCAATTATGAGGTGGGTGATGAGGAGATTCGAGAGGTCATTGCATCGAATGGGATTTCACGGACTTGCCGTAACGGCCATGGCTGCGCTCTGCTTATCTGCGCCCATTCCCGTGTCGGCCCATGAGGGGACTGAGCCTGACGAACGCCGTACGATCGATCTGTTTCAACGGTTGGCGCCTGCCACGGTGTTTCTGTCGGTTACATATGACTCGACCCATCCGCTGTTGAGCCCTTCCGTCACCGGCGTGGGAGCAGGCTTCGTCGTTGATGAATCCGGCACAGTGCTGACGAATAGCCATGTCGTCGAAGGAGCACAGATGGTCACCGCCACGTTCTATGACGGCCGGCGGGTTTCTGCAGCACTGGTCGGGCTCGATCCGACCTCCGATGTCGCCGTGCTGCAGCTCGCCGCCGAGCGTCCGGCGATCGTCCCGATCCTTCTCGGCGACTCCGACGCATTGCGAATCGGACAACAGACGATGGTAGTGGGAAGTCCATTCGGCCTTGGATTTACCCTCACGACGGGAATCATCAGCGGCGTAGGCCCACCGCAGGGAATGACGCCCTTTGCTCCTTCCCGGCTGATTCAAACGACGGCGCCGCTCAATCCCGGTAACAGCGGTGGACCCTTGGTGGATTCGCAAGGCCAGGTGGTCGGCATTGCCACGGCCACGCTGATGGGCGCGCAGAATATCGGCTTCGCCATCCCTATCAACGTCGCGAAACAGGTGCTGGCGGAGTTGAAAGAAAAGGGTCGAGTCGTGCGCCCCTGGCTCGGTGTCGGCGGAAAATTCGTGACCGAAGACCTCCGGCGGCTGTTGACCCTGCCCCTGACCACCGGCTTGCTGGTGGAAGATATCGAGGATGGGAGTCCCGCCGGGGAGGCTGGTATCAGGACCGGTCAATTGAATATGACGATCGAAGGGGTGCCGTGGGTGCTGGGAGGTGACATCGTCGTGGCTCTTCATGGTCAGCCCATTCCCACGCCGGAAGCGTTCGCGCAGGTGTCGTCACAGCTCCAGGTGGGGCAAGAGGTCCAAGTTGAGGTTATGCGGGAGGGCCAACGTCTGATGAGGTCCGTGGTGCTCAGTGAACGGCCGGTTACCTCAGGCCGGCGCCCGCATCAGTCGCGTCAACAGATGTCGGAGGCAGTCCCGCGCGGTCTCATGCGAGCGATCGACGCTCAGTTATCATCGTTTTGAGTTGAACAGGACCCGACCCGGTTTGCCCGTCGCCGATCATCCCATGACAACGTTCGGCTCGATCTAGGGTACTTCCCAGCTGTTGGGGTTCATGTTCGGCTGATACAGGACTACAGGTTGCGCTCAGTGCGCTTAGATGGAACGGCGGGCCATGGCAACGGAAAACCGGCCGCAGAGGGACATGGTCCAGTGACATGTAAGGAGGAGATACAATGAGAGTGTTCCTGGTCCATCCAGGCCCCCTGATGTATACCAAAATTTATCTGCGACTGGAGCCCTTGGGACTTGAGCTGGTGGCGGCGGCGGTGCGGCAGGCCGGCCATGAAGTCCGTCTCATGGACCTTCAGGTCGATACGCAACGAGACTATGCCGGAGTCCTGGAGAGCTGGGAGCCTGCGCTTGTCGCCTTCTCATGCAACTACCTGGCAAATGTGCCCGAGATCGTCGATCTCGCGAAGATGACGAAGCGGCTCCTTCCGCGAAGCGTCGTCGTGGTCGGAGGACATAGCGCATCGTTCATTGCGCAGGAATTGCTCAGACATGGTGAGGGCTGCATCGATTGCGTGATGAAGGGCGAAGGGGAAGCCGCTGTTCCGCACCTGCTGCGCGCGGTTGAGCATGACCGTCACGCCTTGGACCGGATTCCCGGCTGCGTGACAGCGACGGGCGAAGGACCCCCGGCATCATTTGTGGCGACCCTGGACGACCTGCGGCCGGCCCGCGATCTCGTGCGTCAGCGGCATAAGTACTTCATCGGCGTTCTGGATCCCTGCGCCTCGATCGAATTCACGCGCGGCTGTCCCTGGGACTGTTCTTTCTGCAGCGCCTGGACCTTCTATGGTAGGAGCTACCGCGCGGTCAGCAGTGACAAGATTGTGGACGACCTGGCACGGATTGAAGAACCGGGGGTCTTCATCGTGGATGACGTGGCCTTCATCCAGGAAAAACATGCCTTCGACATCGGAGAGGCCATCGCCAGGAGGGGCATCCGGAAGCAGTACTATCTGGAGACCAGGGGCGACGTGTTGTTGCGCCATAAGGAAGTCTTCAAATTCTGGGCGGCGCTTGGAATGAAGTATATGTTCCTCGGCATCGAGGCCATCGATGAAGAAGGCCTCGCCAAGCATCGCAAGCGGGTGTCACTGGGAACGAATTTCGAAGCGCTCGAATTTGCCCGTACGTTAGGGGTGACGGTCGCCATCAATTTGATCGCTGATCCGTCCTGGGACCGGAAGCGGTTTGAAACCGTCCGCCAATGGTGCCTGGAAATTCCTGAAATCGTGAACATCAGCGTGAACACGCCCTATCCAGGAACGGAAAGCTGGGTCACCGAATCTCGTCCGATTCAATCGCGAGACTACCGCTTATATGATATTCAGCATGCCGTCCTGCCGACCGTTCTGCCTCTGACCGAGTTCTATGAGGAGTTGGTGAAGACGCAGCAGGTGTTGAACAAAAAACATCTCGGGTGGTCGGCGCTCAAATCCACGGCCAGGATCGCCGCTCAACATGTGCTGCGCGGGCAAACCAACTTCGTCAAGATGTTATGGAAGTTCAATAGCGTGTACGACCCGAAGCTGCAGCTTGCCGACCATGCCAGGCCGGTCAGGTACGAGATGGATCTTCCTCCGGCTGATGCCGGTAAGAAGGGTTCGCAGCTGCTCTATATCCATGCGGCTCGCGGCCGTCGCGGGCGCGCGTTGGATGATGCCATGGAGCGGTTTGTGGACGAAACGAGGCAGGCGGCGGCCGGAGACGGCAAGCCCTGAGTGACGGCTGCGCCTGTGACAGGAAGCGCTGATGAAAGGTTGCATCAAGATAGGTTGAGGCATTCATGGATGACAACAACGAGGTCGAAATTGCCGTATTGCAGTATATGCAGCAGCATGTGGTCTGTCCGATGGAAGAGTTATTCCGCAGCCTGCCCGGCTTCACTCTGAACCAAAAATTCCTGACGGTGCATCGGTTGAGCCGGGAAGGCAAAGTACATCTGCGATTTCAGAATCGTTGCGAATATGTTATCGTGCCCCCCGCCGTTCGCCGTGAATCGCTTTACGGAGCGTCCGGCCGGCGGCTTGGAGACAGGTTTTGATGGGAGAACGCATGAAGAAAAAATCAGTGCCGGCCAAGGCCGCCTCGCGTCCGGCGAAACGGACTGCAACCCTTTCCGCCAGCATCAAGAGCCCTGGACCTATGCAGGACATCCAGGTTCGTATTGCGGCGCGAGCCTATGAGTTATATGTTCAGCGCGGCTGTCTGGAGGGGTATCATATCAATGACTGGTTGGATGCGGAGAGAGAAATCCTGGGGAATGCCGCCGGTTCGGACAGATCTTTCGCGCGGATTTAACAGGGTGCCGGAGAAGTCTGCGGCAGTCTGACGATCTGCCGATCTGATGAAATGTTGACAGATCGACAAATCAACAGATTCGTGCTATCCACCTGTCAGCGCATCGTCTGTTCGAGCTGATCCACCATCCCTGAAATCGCCTCGAACCCGGATTGCCAGAAGGCTTCGGAATGCATATCGACGCCCACCTCCGCCAGGATTGATTGCGGGGACTTCGATCCGCCCGCCGCCAGGAGCTCCAGGTACTTCGGGACAAACGCGCCACCCTGCTCCTGGTACATGCGGTAGAGCGCCAGCACGAGCAGATTGCCGAAGCTATAGGCATAGCAGTAGAACGGGCTGGCATAGATGTGCGGAATGGTGAGCCACTCCCATTGAAACTCCTGAGGCACCCGCAGGGATTTCCCGAATTGCTGCCGGAGCAGTGCCAGATAGGTCTTCGCCAAGTCCGTCGTCGTCGCCCCTTGCGCCACCATGTCGTGCGCGGTCCGTTCGAACGCGACAAAATAGGCCTGCCGCATGACCGTGGCATAGATATCGTCGAGCTGGTTGACGAGGAGGCTCTGTTTCACCGGCTTGCTGGTTTCCCAGGCCATCAAGGCATCCGAGAGGATACGCTCGCCGAAGACCGACGCCGTTTCCGCCAGCGGCAGCGTCGAGTGAAAGGTGAATACGTTGTGCCGCTCGGCCATCATGCCGTGGACGGCATGCCCTAACTCATGGGCCATGGTGGCGATGTCGCGGGCCTCGCCGGTAAAATTCAGCATAACATAGGGCGTCTGACCGGGAGCCACGCTGTAACAATAGGCTCCGCCCATTTTCCCCGGCTTCGTACGCGCATCGATGTGGCGATCGGCGAACACCCGTTCAGCCAATTCGGCGAGGCGCGGCGAAAAACCGCGGTAGGCATCCAATACCATCCGGGCCGCATCCGCGTAGCGGTAGGTCTTCTGTTCGGCCCGATGGGGCGCATAGATGTGATATCGGTTCATCGTCTTGATTTTGCAGAGACGAGCCTTCAAGCCGAAATACCGTTGGAAGATCGGAGCGTTTTTCATGCAGACGGACAGCAGGGCTTCCACGGCCCGATCCGGAATGTCATTGCCGAGGTTTCGGCAGGCCATGGGCATGGAAAAATTGCGCAGCTGCAGATTCTCGTATTTCCAGTCGCTCACCAGCGTTTTATACAGTTCGCCCAGCAGATCCTGCTGGCCCTCATAGACTCGATACATCTCACGATAGGCGGCCTCTCGCGTGGCGGCCTTCGGGCTGCGCAGGTAGGCCGTCAGCGCCTCGCGATTCATCTGCTTCTTCTTTCCTCCGATCCGCATCGTGAAGCTGTACCCGTTGGTGACGACATCGTAGAGCGTCTGCACGGCGCTTCGACCGGTAATGTTCTTGACGTTGATGATCTTCTCTTCCGGTTCCGAGAGGGTATGAGGCTTGAAACGCCTGATCGTTTCCAGGTGATAACGAAAGTCTCCGCTGTTCGCCATCAACCGTTCCGCATTTGGCTCGTCCACGCCTTGCCACCACAAGTCGAAGAACAGCAGCCGATTGTGAAGGGCGGTGAGGTGCTCCTCTACTTTGTGTTTGAATGACCGGGCCTGAAGCTGTTTCGTATCTTCAGAAAACCACAGATACGCATAGGCTCCGAGCCGGGCCGAATCCCTGGCAATCTGCTCCGACAGGGTCAACAGGTCGAGGAAGGTGCGTTCCGGCATCAGGGCGGCAAGGTCCGCGCGGGCGGATTCGAACCGCGCAACATTCGCGCTCAGGTCTTTGAGATAGCGGTCGAATCGTTCAACCGGATCCTTGACCAGGTCGACAAGTGACCAGTGATCGGCGAACTCGCGAAGTGATGATGAACGGCCTGTCCGAGTGGAGGGAACAGTCTTGTGCGCAACAGCCATGGTCGAGGCTCCAATAGTAGAATGTGAATACTTGATAGGATCATACCATCGTCGGAGCGGGGCGGGCGCATAGATTGTTCAGCAGCAAGTGGCAAGCAAGGCGCACCGTTGACAGCCCCGGTCCGGATGTTACAATCCGCCGCAAGGTGAAGTCATGACCGAACAAGAAATCAACCGCGCGATTCAATATGTGACAGCCGCCACGTCCTACGGCAGGGACACGGTGGCTGAGATTCTCCACACCGGCCTCTCGGAATTGTCGTTGTTGTCCATCCAATCGACCCGGCGTTTCGAGCGGGAAGATTTGTTGGGTTATCTCTGCCAGTGGACGATGAAGCGTACCGGCCATCCGGAGCCCCTGGTGCGTGAAGTGCTCGATGGGGCGGGCCGCTGGCTGGACGAAGTCGCGACTACCCTGGAGCAGCGGCGTGAAGAGCAGGTCAAGGCCGAAGATGACGATGAGAGCGGGGCCGCACCGGCTTAACCGCCCTATACGGATGTCTCGTGAATAATCCGGGACGGAACCTCGCTAGGATCCATGCCGGCGGAAAAATGCCTGGTTTTAAACGATATAAAAAATCCGCCTCCCATCGGGCCGCCTGGTTGTTCGGCATGCGGTCATTTCGACAGGCCGCAAGGGCCAGGCGGATCTCAGAAGACCTCGAGCGCCGTTGGGGCTTGCTCCGTCGCCATTGCGAAGATCAGGGCAGCCGGTCGCGATTGGAACGGTTGCTGGCGCGGCTGAGCCATGTCGATCGCGGCGGCCAGGAATCCGCCCTTGCCGAACTCGAACTGGCGACGCTGCTGATACGGGCGGGGTGCCGAATCGGTTTCCTGCCGGAGTCTCAGGCCCGCACGGCGGATTTGGAATGTCATCTAAAAGGCGAGCGATTTTTCGTGGAGGTCACCGCAATGGTGGGGACCGTGGAACGTTCTTTGCGGCTGGGTGAGGAGGCGGCTGCCGAAGATGAGGAGAGCGACGAGGGGCCGCCTACAGCCGAACAGATCTTCATGAAAGCGTTGCTTGCCAGGATCACACAGAAAGCGAAGCAACTCATCCACTATTGCGCGCCGGTCGTGCTGGCGATTTCGGTGCCCCGATTGGACGAGAGGGCCGTTCCTGCCCGCCGGAGTCTCACCATCGATCTGGACGTCAAATATCTCGCCGGAGCGATCAGCCTGTTGCTGCCGAAGTTGCGGCATGTGAGCGGCGTGCTGATTGCCCTGTGGGATGTGGAGCCTCAACTCTCGACCTCCGCTGTGCGCCTGAGTAATGTCACGATCGTCGAACGGTCGCGGCAACAGTCCGGCTATCCTCGCCTGCGCATGCTCGTTCAAAACCCAGCCGCCTCCCAGCGGTTGACAGAGACACAGCAAGAGGCTTTACGCGGAATCCTCTGATAGATGCCTGCAGCGGGCCTTGAGGAACAAGGGATTGAGCTTCGCCTGATTACCTTCTCTTACTGCCCGCGTATGCGCTCAGGATCTTGGTCACCTCGAATGATCCGTTATTCACGCTGATATAGATCAGGCCCTTCCCTCGCTCGTAGTATTTGACGTCCCTTGTCTCGGTCAATTTGCCATCGACGCCGGTCCCGTTGGATGTCACGGTAATTTTGGCGCAGGCCGGAATGATCTTGCCCGATGTATCGAAATCTTCGATTCCCTCGAACGTGAATGTGTCTTTCCCGTTCACCCATGTGTGCCCCGTTTTCAGCGGCCGGGGGACTAATTTGACCTCTTTCCCATTTTTCATCCGCTCATATAGGCCGTCGTCAGCGGTGCGAACGAGCGTCTTGATCGCTTTATCTTTCAACAGGCCCGAATCATGACTCACGGCGGATTCTCTATATCTCTGTCCGGCGATGGAGGCGGTACCTTTCGGTTCGACGCGCTCTCGAAATTCTTCATGTCCTAACGGCGAATCCGCCGTGACCTTGTACTCCCGTGGTTCGGTGGTTTCCGTCCCGAAGTAGGCCATCCAATCCGCGTCCGACAGTTCTTCCGCCTTCGCGTCTTGAGCGGATGGGAGCCACATCAATACAAACAAGAGCAGCAGGAAATTGAGCGGCCTGATCCTATTGAGGAGTTTCATCGGCTGATTACTCGGTGGGAAGAGAACCTTTGAGCAGTTCCAAGTTTTTCGTCACCATCGCGTCGCCGTTCTTCCTAGACACCTCGATCCCCTGGTCGGACACCTGCCGGCATTCGTCGAGACGGCCGAGTTTCTGAAGCGATTGAGCCAATGCGTAATAGGCTGCTGAGTAGGAAGGCTTGACCTTGATGCAGCCCTGCAGTGCCGTGACCGCTTCCTGCCACTCGCCATCCTCCATATAGGCCTTGCCGAGGCCGAACCAAGCCACATCGTCGTTCGGGTCGATCGCCAGCACTTTTTTCAGCGGTTCGATTCTCGGATTCGGCATTAGCTTCTCCAGTGGTGAGCCTGCGGTGAATGCCGACCGTAACATGCGTTTCCGCTCATTGTCTATGGTCTTTCCTGCATGATAGTCTGACCGAGAGTGTGAGATATTGACTCACGGATCAGTGATTCAGTTTATGGGAAAAACCGGTCTCGTCTACGATCCACGTTACCTCGAACATGACATGGGCGCCGGACATCCGGAATCGCCCAACCGGCTTCGCGTGATCATGCAGCGGCTCGAACAGACGGGCTTGATTGCCGGGCTGACCAAAATCGAACCCAGGAAAGCCGAGGACGAGTGGGTGACGCTGGTGCATCAATCAAGTTATGTGGCAAGGCTCAAGGAGAAGGCGCCGGCCAGTGGACGCCTATCGCTCGATGCCGACACGTCCATGTCCCCGGGATCGCTGACTGCCGCCTATCTCGCTGCCGGAGGGGCATTGGCGGGAGTGGATGCCATCATGGCAGGCCTGGTGCAACAGGTGTTCTGTGCCGTGCGTCCGCCCGGTCATCATGCGGAGGCGGGACGGGCAATGGGCTTTTGTCTGTTCAACAACGTCGCCATCGCCGCGCGTTATGCGCAGCAGCGTCACGGCCTGCAACGCATCCTCATCGTCGATTGGGATGTGCATCATGGCAACGGCACGCAGCATAGTTTTGAGGCGGATCCATCGGTCTTGTTTTTCAGCACGCATCAATATCCTCATTATCCCGGTACGGGGCGCGAAAAGGAACGCGGAACGGGCCAGGCGGAAGGCTACACGATCAATGTGCCGATGGAGGCCGGCCAAGGCGACGAGGAATATCGAGCCGTGTTTCAGAAAATCTTGCTACCGGCTGCCGATGCCTTCAAGCCGGATCTGGTCATTATTTCCGCCGGCTTCGACGCGCACCGGGACGATCCGCTGGCGAGCATGGCGCTCACGGAAGAAGGCTATGCGGACCTGACGACTCTTGTGGCCGGGATCGCCAAGCAACATTGTCGTGGACGCCTGCTGTCGTCACTTGAAGGGGGTTATCACTTGCCGGCGCTGGCGGCTTCGGTCGGGCGGCATGTCCAGGCGCTGGTTGACGCATGAGCATTTGGGTGAAAATCGGCCTGGGCGCCGCGGCAGTCGCCGGCATCGTCTACCTCTATTATACGGAGGTGAAACCGGTCGTGATTTTCGGGCTGCGGTCGGAATATTCACACGCGATTCCGTTCCAGAAGATTCCCGAAGGTCTGACAAGCTTGAAGGCCGAGTCATGCGGGCAATGCCATCGCGAGATCTACGAAGAATGGAAGACGAGCATCCATGCCAAGGCCTATGACGATCCGTTCTTCCAGGCCTATTGGAAAAAAGACAAGCACATCTGGGTCTGTTTGAATTGCCATACGCCGCTGGAAAACCAGCAGCCGACACTGGTCAACGACATCCCGCGCGGACGCGTGGAGAAGGCGGCGCAGGACCCCAATCCGCATTACGATCCGGAATTCCAAAAAGAAGGCGTCACCTGCGCTGCCTGTCATGTTCGTGACGGAGCCATTCTCGGTCCCTTCGATGACTCGGCCGCGCCCCATCCGACGAAATTCGATCCAACCTTCCGCACGGCTCAATTCTGTTCGCGTTGCCACAATGTGGCGTCGGGGCCGGCGCAATTCTACAATGTCGGGCCCTGTGGAACCTATGCCGAGTACGAGGGTAAATTCTTCATGCAGGAGCGGGGCTTCATTTGCCAAAGCTGCCACATGCCTGAAGTGGACCGGCCGGTCGCCGAAAACGGGCCGATCAGACGGGGACGACGGCATCTCTGGCGTGGAGGTCACGATCCCGATATGGTGAAGCGTGCCGTGGCGATTCAGGTCAAGGCCGATCCCGTCGCTCCCAAACCAGGCGAGGAGGTCACGATCACCTTGACCCTCATGAACGCGGGGGCCGGTCATAAAATTCCGACCGGTGATCCGGATCGGCACTTTACAGTCGAGTTCAGGGTCACGGACGGCAGCCGGCAGGTGCTGGCCGAAAAAACCCATACCATGGGGCGCTGGATTATGTGGCAACCGGCCATCGTGGAATTGTACGATAACCGGTTACTCCCGCTGGCCGGCCGGGATTATCAGTTCACGTACCGCATGCCGGAGGCTTCTACGGGGTTGACGCTGAAGGCGCTGGTCCGGTACCACATTCTGACCGATGGCCAACATGAGATGTTGAAGAACAAGTTCGGACTCATGGCGGACGATCCCTACGCCTTTACCGTGTATGAGCGGGAGGTGCCGCTGAATGGAGAACTGGCGGCCGCGTTTGCGGATCCGCCGTCCGAGCCGCCGCCGATGGCCTGTTTGAATCCGGCAGTATCGAAAGGGTAAGTATTCATCCAAGAGATCGAGGAACCTATGCAACATCCCTTATTGATCGACAGCGACACATTACAGCAACGATTGGGACAACCGGGACTGGTGATAGTCGATGTGCGAGGACGAGCGGCCTATGAATTCGGCGGTCATATTCCCGGCGCCGTCCATTCCACCTGGCATGAGTTCAGCGATCCCGACGCCATTCCGAAGGGGTTGTTGGATCCGGACCTGAAACGGATCGAAAAGAAGGTGCGCGAGCTCGGCATCCATCAGGACAGCGAAATCGTCATCTATTCGAACCCTTTCGACAACTGGGGCGACGAAGGCCGAATGTTCTGGATGTTGGAATATTTAGGCCATACGAAACTGAAAGTTTTGGATGGGGGATGGGTGAAGTGGATCAACGAACGACGGCCGTTCGAACATGGGGCGGTGCGACCCGCCCCGGGTACCTTCACCGTCACTCCGGTGGAATCGGCGATCATCATGAAAGATGAATTGAAGGGGATCGTGCGCAAGCCTCGTCCCGCGACGACGATCGTCGATGCGCGCAGCCTCGAAGAATATCTGGGGAAAGAAGTGTCCGGCATCCCGCGTCCCGGTCATATCCCGGGCGCCGTTCATGTGGCCTGGAGCGGATTTCTCAATGCCGATGCCACGATGAAGGACATGACGATGATTGCCTCGCAGCTGGAGCACAAAGGCCTGGATCCGGCGTATGAGACGGTGTGTTACTGCACCGGCGGCGTCCGCGCGGGATGGCTCTACTTCGTGCTGCGGGTGGCCGGATATGGCAAGGTGCGCAATTATCCGGGATCCTGGTGGGAGTGGAGTCGTGATTTCGCCTGCCCGGTCGAAAAAGATCTGCTTGCACTGCAGCAACTGCTGGGCTTGTCGGAAACAACAGCCCCCCAGGGTATGCGCCCGTCTTGACAGGCAGCAGAGCCGTCTTTATGCTGACTCGAACGATGCGCGCGAGCATGCAGTGTACATACTTACAGAGGAGGAATTTCATGCAGACTCATATGTGGCGGGGAATCGTGGCGGGTGCTGTCATGATGGCGCTGGTCGTGGCACCGATAATCGCCGGCGTGGCGTCAGCCGCAGGAAATAAACATCAGGCGGAAGCCGTGACCCATGCCAAGGAAGCCGTGACCCATGGGAAGAAAGGCCATGCCGAAGAATTGGTCAAACATGCGGAAGTGGCCTTGAAGCATGCCGAAGGCGCGATGACAGAAACGAAGAATCCCCATGTCGGCGAAGGGATCAAAGGGCTGAAGGACGGGATCGAACATGGCAAGGCTGGCCACGCCGATGTGGCGACCAAAGCCGTTGAAAACGCCATTGCCCACTTGTCCGAGGGCATGTAAGTATTCTTTGCCATTGAGCGGCCGGTGAAGCGACGGGCAGGGAAGTCCCTGCCCGTTTTTTGTTTGTCGGAATAGTCGGAAAGGCGACAGCATGCGGGTCGGATATTTCCAGTTCGCTCCGGTCTTCGGCGATGTCACTCGCAATCTCGACCTCGTGACAGCACGGCTTGAACCGGTGGAAGCCGATCTCATCGTGTTGCCTGAGTTGTTTGCGACCGGCTATCAGTTCTTGTCGCGCGAAGAGGCGCTCCGGCTCGCGGAACCGGTGCCGGATGGAGAAACCACCAGACGGCTGGCGGCCATCGCCGGACGGCGCAAGATGACGATTGTGGCAGGTTTGCCGGAACGGGCAGGGGCCCGCTGTTACAATTCCGCGGTTGTAGTCGGGCCGAAGGGATTCATCGGCTGCTACCGGAAGACCCATCTGTTTTTCGAAGAAACCCTCTGGTTCACTCCCGGCGACAGCGGCTTTCAGGTGTGGGATCTCGGCATCGCCAAAGTCGGCGTCATGATTTGTTTCGACTGGTTCTATCCTGAGGCGGCCCGCACGCTGGCCTTGCAAGGCGCGGACATCATCGCGCATCCTTCCAATCTCGTGCTGCCGCATTGCCCTGACTCGATGGTGACGCGCTGTCTCGAAAATCGCCTGTTCAGCGTGACGGCGAATCGATTCGGCAGTGAAGCGCGCGGCGGAAAGGACCGCCTGACCTTTATCGGAATGAGCGAAGTCGTCTCTCCGAACGGCTGCATCCTGCATCGAGGGCCTCGCGAGGCCGACGATTTGACCGTCGTTGAGATCGATCCGGCTCAGGCCAGGACGAAGGCTCTCAATTCCTACAACGATCTTCTGCGCGACCGCCGCCCGCTTCTGTATGGAACATAACGCCGGGCCGCTTCATTTTCATGACGCAACTTGCGCCTCCTCATGGCGCACGGTAGGATGACCTATGTCGACTGAATTGACGAAGGGTATTTTTTTAGTGGCTACGCCGGCCTTGAAGGATCCGAACTTTCGTCAGGCGGTGGTGCTGCTGTGCGAGCATGGGCCGGAAGGCGCGCTCGGGGTGATCGTGAACCGGCCGACCGCGATGTCCATTTCAGAGGCGCTTCCGCAAGTCCCCATTCTAGAAGGCCAACCACATGTACTCTATGCGGGCGGGCCGGTCCAGACCAATCAGGTCATGATGCTCTATCGTATCAATCAAACGCCTGAGAATTCGCACCAGGTGTTCGATGGCGTCTGTCTCGGGGGCGATTTGGACATCATGGAGAGGATCCTTACGGAACAACCGGGGAAGGAATCGTTTCGTGCCTACCTGGGCTATTCGGGCTGGGGACCGGGCCAGTTGGAGTCGGAGATGCAAATCGGCTCTTGGATTACCCTGCCTGCCGATCCCTCGATCGTGTTTGAAAAAGAGCCCACGCGAATCTGGTCGGATGTCTTTATCTCCCTCGATGACATGTCGCGGCATTATGCGGACATGCCGTTCGATCCCACCTGCAACTAGTGTTGCGTCCCTGAAATACGTTCACAAAGTCGTTGGACCTTGCCCAGGATGGAATCGGCCGTGGCGGTCCAACTGAAGGGCCTAGCCTTGGC
>JAJFBJ010000082.1 GCA_020697375.1 Nitrospira sp.
AGGCATGCCGAGCTTCGACGTGGCAGGACAACAGGTGGCCCATTCCGCACTCAAGAGAGAGGCTCAAGACCATACTCAAGCGATGCATGCAATCTTTAATCGGCTTGGCGATTTGCGGCGCGGCAACGAAGCCGTGGGACATAGGGTCGTGCACGGTGGAGAACGGTACGTCGAGTCCACCGTGATTACCGAGCAGGTGGAAGCAGGCATCGATGCCCTGTCCGAGTTGGCGCCACTGCACAACCCCGCCTGTCTTGCGGGCATTCGCGGGGCGAAGGCGGTGATGGGATCAACCGTTCCGATGGTGGCCGTTTTTGATACGGCGTTTCACCGAACGATGCCTGAAGTGGCTCGCCGATATGCGATTCCGTTCGACGTGGCCGAACGACATCATATTTGTCGGTATGGGTTCCACGGGATCGCACATGCTTCATTGGCCAACGGTTATGCGGTCTGCACAGGCAAATCTCTGCAGGGGACGCGTCTGATTACGTTGCAGCTGGGCAATGGGTGTTCGGTTGCGGCAATCGCCGACGGAAAATCGGTTGACACCTCCATGGGATTTACGCCGCTGGAAGGTCTGGTGATGGGGACTCGATCCGGCGACGTGGATGCCTCCATCGTCACCTACCTCTCCAAGCGGGAAAAAGTTGAGCCGGCTGAAGTCGAGGGATGGCTCAATGAGCGATCCGGGCTCCTGGGGCTTTCCGGACGATCCAATGACATGCGGGAACTGCTTCGCGCAGCCGAGCAGGAACACGACCGGCACGCCGAATTCGCCATCGACCTCTTCTGCTATCGGGCGCGCAAGTATCTCGGCGGCTATCTGGCCGTGTTAGGCGGTGCGGAGGCGATCGTCTTCGGAGGCGGGATCGGTGAAAACGCCCCTGAAATTCGCCGTCGAATCTGTGAAGGCATGGAGTGGTGCGGGATCAGCCTCCAGGCCGATCGCAATCGAGCCGCCGTGGGACTCAACGCCGGCTCGGCGGCGAAGATCAGTACGGAAGATTCACAGCTGGCGGTGTATGTGGTGGCGGCGGATGAGGAAACATGGATTGCGAAGGAAACGGCTCGCTGCGCGCGAGCGATGACTTCATAAACGTTCAACGCTGGACACGAGTGCCAGGCGAACGCGGGAAGGAGTGAAACATGGGTGCTGCATTATCGGAAAAAGAGCTGAAGCTGATCGATGCCTATTGGCGGGCGGCCAATTATCTCTCGGTCGGACAGATCTACTTGTATGACAATCCGCTTCTGAAAAAGCCGTTGACAAAAGAGCATGTCAAACCGCGTCTGCTCGGCCACTGGGGCACGACGCCCGGGTTGAATTTTATCTATGCCCACTTGAATCGGATGATCAAGCAGCGGGACCTCAACATGATCTACATCATCGGTCCCGGACACGGAGGGCCAGGGATCGTTGCGAACGCATACATGGAAGGGACCTACTCAGAGGTGTATCCGAACATCTCGCAAGACGAAGAGGGCATGAAGCGCCTGTTCACTCAGTTTTCATTTCCAGGCGGCGTCCCGAGTCATGTGGCGCCAGAGACCCCGGGATCCATTCACGAAGGGGGCGAATTGGGCTACGCGGTGTCGCATGCCTATGGCGCGGCGTACGACAATCCCGACCTGATCGTCGCGTGCGTCGTCGGCGACGGGGAAGCGGAAACCGGTCCGCTGGCAACCTCTTGGCACTCCAACAAGTTCCTCAATCCGCTCACCGACGGCGTGGTGCTGCCCATTTTGCATTTGAACGGCTATAAGATCGCCAATCCCTGCGTATTGGCCCGCATCAGTCATGAGGAATTGGATCACCTCTTCCGAGGTTACGGGTATACGCCTTACTTTGTCGAGGGAAGCGATCCCGAGAAAATGCACCAGACGATGGCAGCCACGCTCGATACGATCATCGAAGACATTCACCGCATCAAAACGGAAGCTCGCCGGACCGGCGCCAAGAAGCGGCCGCTCTGGCCGATGATCGTTCTTCGTTCGCCGAAAGGATGGACATGTCCGAAAGAGATCGACGGGAAACGGACCGAAGACTATTGGCGGAGTCATCAAGTGCCGATGGGCGAAATGCACGAGAAAGCTGAACACGTCAAAATTTTAGAAAAATGGATGAAGACGTACAAGCCGGAGGAGCTCTTCGACAAGACCGGCCGTCTGAAGCCTGAGCTGGGGGAGCTGCCACCGAAGGGCGACCGCCGCATGAGCGCCAATCCGCATGCGAATGGAGGATTGCTGCTTCGAGATTTGCGCCTGCCGGATTTTCGTGACTATGCCGTCCAGGTGACCAAACCTGGCGCGGCGATGGCAGAATCCACCCGTCACATGGGCAAGTTCTTGCGCGACACGATGAAGCTGAACATGGAGAGCCGCAATTTCCGTCTGTTCAGTCCCGATGAAAACAACTCAAACCGTTGGCAGGACGTGCTGGAAGTGACAAATCGCGCGTGGATGGGCGAAATCTATCCGTACGATGATCACCTGGCACCGGACGGCCGGGTCATGGAGATGCTGAGCGAGCACCAGTGCCAGGGATGGCTGGAAGGCTATCTGTTGACCGGCAGGCACGGGTTCTTTTCCTGCTATGAAGCCTTCATCCACATCATCGACTCCATGTTCAACCAGCATGCCAAGTGGCTGAAAGTCTGCAATGAGATACCTTGGAGACGGCCGATCGCCTCGCTCAACTACCTTCTGAGTTCCCACGTTTGGAGGCAGGACCATAACGGATTCAGCCACCAAGATCCCGGGTTTATCGACCACGTCGTGAACAAGAAAGCCGACGTGGTACGGGTCTATCTTCCGCCCGATGCGAATACCCTCCTGTCCGTGACCGATCATTGCCTGCGCAGCCGGAATTACGTCAACGTCATCGTGGCCGGCAAGCAGCCTGCCCCGCAATGGCTGACCATGGACCAGGCGATCAAACATTGCGCAGCCGGCATCGGGATTTGGGAATGGGCGAGCAACGACAAGGGTTCAGATCCGGACGTCGTGATGGCCTGCTGCGGGGACGTGCCCACGCTCGAAACATTGGCTGCCGTGGATCTGATTTGGCAACACGTTCCGTCATTGAAGATTCGGGTCGTCAACGTCGTGAACTTGATGAAATTGCAGCCGCCGACCGAGCATCCGCATGGTCTCTCGGACTTCGATTTCGACGCGCTCTTTACGAAGGACAAGCCCATTGTGTTCGCCTTCCACGGCTATCCGTGGTTGATCCACCGGCTCACCTATCGACGAACGAATCACAAAAACCTGCACGTGCGCGGATACAAAGAAGAGGGGACAACCAGTACGCCGTTCGACATGGTGGTGATGAACGATCTCGACCGGTTTCATCTTGTTGCCGACGTCGTGGACCGCTTGCCGCAGCTTGGATCCCGGGCTGCCTATGCCAAACAGGCGATCAAAGAGAAGCTGCTCGAGCACAAGCAATACATTGCCAGATACGGCGAGGACATGCCCGAGATCACCGATTGGCAATGGGCACAGTCGACTGCCAAGGGAAAACGTAGGAGCTCAACGGAAGGGGATAACGTTTAGAGGTGCGGCAAAAGATCCACATTCCCCGATCTGGAGGGAGGCCGTCATGACACCTGAGCGCGCAAAGGAGCTTCTTCAGCAATACGGAGTGGGGCCGATCCAATTCTCCGGAACCCACGATGCTCTCTACGAACGGCATCTGACGTTCGACAACGTCGTGGACGTCAAGAAGGCGACCGCCCGGGAGCAGTTTGAAGCGGCCGCCCGCTCGCTTCGAGACATCATTTCCCAGCGCTGGCTGATGACCGAACGGACGTATGCCGAAAAGAATCACAAGCGGGTGTATTACCTGTCGATGGAATTCCTGCTGGGCAGATCGTTCGCCAACAACATCACAAATGCCTTGCTTGAGCCGTTGGGAGCCGAGGCGGCCAAGAAGAAGGGCCTGGATCCGCTGGCCTTGACGGAGGCTGAGCCGGATGCCGGCCTCGGAAACGGCGGCCTGGGCAGGCTGGCCGCCTGCTTCATCGATTCCATGGCGACGATGGAGATTCCAGGCATGGGATACGGGCTGCGTTATGAGTATGGCATTTTCAAGCAGACCATCGTGGATGGCTGGCAATGCGAACAGCCGGATCACTGGCTCCGGAGGCCGGATCCCTGGGAGGTGGCTCGTCTCGAGGAAGCGGTTGAGGTAAAGCTGAATTGCTCGTTCGAATTGCGCGGCGGCATGCTGCATCCCGTCTTGGGCCGGCCGTCGATTCTGCTCGGCATCCCGTTCGATCGGCCGGTGATTGGTTACGGCGGCAAGACCATCAATACCCTAAGGCTGTGGGCTGCGAGCACGCCGGATTATTTCGATTTTCAGCAATTCAGTCGGGGTGATTTCGTGGGCGCGCTTGCCGAGACGCTCACCGCCGAAACGCTCACACGCGTGCTCTATCCCGACGACTCCACATCGATGGGGCAGGGGTTGCGCTTCCTCCAGGAGTATTTCCTGGTCGCCTGTTCATTGGGCGATCTCGTGCGCCGCTTCCGCCGCGGCAACTCAAACTGGACGGCCCTCCCCGAGAAAGTGGCCGCGCAGATGAATGATACCCATCCGGCCATGGCCGTGGCTGAGCTCATGCGGATTCTGCTGGACGAGGCACACCTTGAATGGGATCAGGCGTGGGACCTCACGCAACGGACGCTGGCCTATACGAATCACACGCTGCTGCCCGAGGCGCTGGAAAAATGGCCGCTCGAATGGTTTGAAGCCATGCTGCCGAGGCAGCTCGAAATTATCCTCGAGATCAACCGGCGTCTGCTGGATACGGTCCGCAGCCGCTTTCCAGGAGACGAGGGCCGCACCGAGCGTATGAGTCTCGTGGAGGAAGGTCCCCGGCGCAAAATCCGTATGGCCAATCTGGCCATTGTCGGCTCTCACAGCACCAATGGGGTGGCGGCAATTCATTCCAAGTTGCTTCGCACCACGACGGTGAAAGACCTCGCCGAACTCTATCCCGAGCGGTTCAATAACAAGACCAACGGCGTCACACCGCGCCGCTGGGTGCGGCTCGCGAACCCCGCGCTCTCGCATGCAATCACGGACGCCATCGGCGATGGATGGATCACCGATCTCAGTCATTTCAGGAAGCTCAAGGCTCTCGCCGGCGACCCGGCATTTCGCGAGGCGTTTCTTCGGGCAAAGCGTGAAGCAAAGCAGAATTTTGCGCAATGGCTCGAGGCCACATCCGGGCAACGTATCGATCCAGACAGCATGTTCGATTGTCAAGTTAAACGGATTCACGAGTATAAGCGGCAGCTCCTGAACGCCTTGCGCATCGTCGTGCTCTACAACCGGTTGCGCGAGAATCCCGGGCAGAACCTGATGCCGCGGACATTTATTTTCGCCGGCAAAGCGGCGCCGGCGTATCACTTGGCGAAGGTCATCATCAAGTTCATCAACAACCTCGGGGACACGATCGACGGAGATCCCCTCGTGCGCGGACGGATCAAAGTCGTGTTTCTGCCGGAATACTGCGTCTCGGTTGCCGAACGGCTGATACCTGCTGCCGACGCCTCCAATCAGATTTCCACCGCCGGCTATGAGGCGAGCGGAACGAGCAACATGAAGTTCATGATGAATGGCGCGCTGACAATAGGGACACAGGACGGCGCCACGATCGAAATGGCGGAGGAAGCCGGAGAAGAGAATTTCTTTCTCTTCGGCTTGACCGCGGAGCAGGTGGCCAGCAGCCGCGACTGGTATAACCCGCGTTGGCACTATGAACAGGAGCCGGAAACCCGGGCGGCGCTCGGCCTCATCCTCTCCAACTACTTCAGTCGGAATGAACCCGGCGTCTTCGCCGCCTTGGAGCACACGCTGCTCACGGGAGGCGACCACTACATGCATCTTGCGGATCTCACGTCGTATTTGAATGCCGATCGCGAACTCTGCGATCTTTACGCTGATGCGAAGGGATGGGCGCAGAAGGCGATTTTGAACGTCGCTGGTTCAGGGAAGTTTTCAAGTGACCGCACGATTGCGGAATATGCGGCCGGCATCTGGAATGTGAAACCCTGTCCGATTGTGTGACCGAGCGCAATTGCAGCAAGTGGAGTCATGGCAGAGAATCTTCCCATCGTGTATCTGGCCAGGCATGGTGAAACGCCCTGGACCGTCTCACGTCAGCATACCGGTCTGACCGATCTGCCGTTAACCCAGCGCGGCGAACACATGGCGCTGGAACTCGGTCAGCGGCTAAAGGGATTGACGTTTGCCAAGGTGTGGACCAGTCCCTTACAACGGGCGGTTCGCACTTGCGAATTGGCTGGTTTCAAGTCAGCAGCAGAGGTGGATAAGGATCTGGTGGAATGGGACTACGGTCAATATGAGGGACGCCGGACGGCCGAGATTCGTGCGGAACGGCCTGATTGGGAACTCTTCCGCGACGGCTGTCCAGGCGGCGAAACGCCGCAACAAGTGAGCGTGCGTGCGGACCGGATCGTCAAGCGGTCGCGCGAGGTATCTGGGAACGTCCTGTTGTTCACGAGCGGACACTTTTTGCGAGTGCTTGCGACCCGCTGGCTCGGGCTCGAGCCGACGATGAACTGCAAGTTCTTCATGCTGAGTACCGCAAGTTTAAGCGCCCTGGGGTACGAGCACGATGTGAGCCGACCCGTCATACGCCTGTGGAACGAGACACGTCATGTGGATCTGATGCAGGACGAATGACCCACTGTACCCCGGCAGAGTTGTTATCAAACTCCTGAACCCAAGGAAGTGCCATGCCAACGACAGCACATATCACCCGTCCAAAGATCAAACGGATCACGCCGCTGCCAAAGCGGCCGGCCTGGAAAGCCCTGCAAGCTCATTACAAGTCCATCCGGCAGATACATCTTCGCACGCTTTTCGCGGAGGATCCGCAACGAGGTACTCGTCTGACCGCCGAAGCCGCAGGCCTGTTCCTGGACTACTCGAAGAATCGGATTTCAGATGAAACAATCAAGCTTCTTGTGCAACTGGCTGAGGAATCTGGCTTGTCAGAACGAATCGAGGCGATGTTCAACGGCGAGA
Source organism: Nitrospira sp. (assembly GCA_020697375.1). The sequence continues at coordinate 7,064 of JAJFBJ010000082.1, forward strand.
AGATCAATCCCACCGAAAACCGGGCTGTGCTTCACGTCGCCCTCCGCGCGCCGCGAGACGCCTCCATCATGGTGAATAAAGAAAACGTCGTCTCCAAAGTGCATGCGGTTCTCGATCAGATGAGCGACTTTTCCAACCGCGTTCGAAGCGGGCAGTGGACGGGACATACCGGTAAGCGCATTCGCAATGTCGTGAACATTGGGATCGGTGGCTCAGATTTGGGGCCGGTGATGGCCTTTGAAGCGCTCAAGCATTACAGCGAGCGAGGCATGACGTTTCGTTTCGTCTCCAATGTGGACGGAACCGATTTAGCGGAAGCCGTACGGGATCTCCATGCTGAGGAAACGTTGTTTATCATCTCGTCGAAAACGTTCACCACGCTCGAGACAATGACGAACGCCAACAGTGCTCGCGAGTGGTCACTCAGAGGGCTTGGCGGCGATATGAAATCGGTGAGGAAACATTTTGTGGCCGTGTCGACCAATGCAGACGCCGTGGCGAAGTTCGGCATCGATACGGCCAACATGTTCCAGTTCTGGGACTGGGTGGGGGGACGCTATTCGATGTTTTCCGCCATTGGCCTGTCGACGATGCTGGCCATCGGTCCAGAGCACTTCCGTGCCATGCTTGACGGCTCTCATCAGATGGACGAGCACTTTCGCACGGCCCCTTTTGCACAAAACCTGCCGGTGCTCATGGGTTTGCTCACCATCTGGTATGTCAATTTTTTCGGGTCAGAAACCGTGGCAGTCCTTCCTTACGACCAGTACTTGAAGCGCTTTCCAGCCTATCTCCAGCAACTGACGATGGAGAGTAACGGCAAGCATGTGACGCTCAATGGGAAAGACGTGTCGTATGACACCAGCCCTGTCTACTGGGGAGAGCCCGGAACCAACGGCCAGCATTCGTTTTATCAGCTGATCCATCAGGGAACCAGACTCATTCCCGCCGACTTTATCGCGTTTCATCACTCACTCAATCCGCTCGGTCGCCATCACGACTTGCTCATGGCGAATGTGTTCGCTCAAACCGAGGCGCTGGCGTTCGGGAAGCCTGCGGTGGAAGTCGAACACGAAGGCACGCCGAAGTGGCTTGTGCCGCACCGAGTGTTCGAGGGAAACCGGCCGTCGAATATGCTGCTCGCCGAGCGGTTGACGCCCGAGACTCTCGGCAAGCTCGTCGCGCTGTACGAGCATGCTGTGTTTACGCAGGGCGTGATCTGGAATATTGATTCCTTCGATCAATGGGGCGTCGAACTTGGCAAGGTGTTGGCGCAGCGCATCGTTCCGGAACTCGAGAACAAGGATGATCCCTCGCTTCAACATGACAGTTCCACGAATAACGCCATTCGTCGCTATCGGAAGCATGCCCGTACCTAGTCTTTGGAGCATCATGAATGCCCGAAGCGGCGAGCCCTACGGCCGCTCATGCGAGGATGATCTTTGAAGCAGGCGAGGCCTGAGTCAGCACGAGAATCGACGCCGTTTGCCTTGCAGTCCAGGGGGAGCAGTGCCCCTCTCGGTGCGACGGTCCAGCCTGAGGGCGTCAACTTCAGCCTGTACTCGCGTGATGCCACCGGAATCGAACTGCTGCTCTTCGATGAGCCTGACGATCTGAAGCCATCGCACGTCATCCCTCTTGATCCCGCAACCCGTTCTTATCACTATTGGCACGTGTTTCTTTCCGGTGTTCGGGCCGGGCAGCTTTATGGATATCGCGTGTATGGGCCGTTTGATCCCCACCGCGGCCTGCGGTTTGATGCAACCAAGGTTTTGCTCGATCCCTATGGTCGCGGGGTGGCGGTGCCAGAAGGGTATAGCCGCATTGCCGTTCAACACGGGAAAGACAACACCGCGACAGCGATGAAAAGCGTGGTCGTCGATCCCGCTGCATACGACTGGGAAGGCGATACACCGCTCGAGCATCCCTCCGCCAGGACCATCATCTACGAAATGCATGTGCGTGGATTCACGCGCCATCCAAGCTCCGGCGTGGCCGTGAACAAGCGCGGTACCTATGCCGGCCTGACTGAAAAGATTCCCTACCTTCGCGATCTTGGAATCACTGCAGTGGAACTGTTACCGGTCTTCCAGTTCGATGCGCAAGACTCGCCGCCGGGAAAAATGAATTATTGGGGTTATGCCCCTGTCTCGTTCTTTGCGCCTCACCAGGCGTACAGCTCGCGTCAAGATCCGTTGGGACCGGTCAACGAATTTCGCGACATGGTCAAAGCGCTTCATCGCGCCGGCATTGAGGTCATTCTGGATGTGGTGTTTAACCATACGGCAGAAGGGAACGAGGGCGGCCCCACGCTGAGTTTCCGGGGCCTGGCCAACGAGACCTACTACATCCTTGAACACGACCGGTCCCGCTATTCCAACTATACCGGAACCGGGAATACGCTCAACACCAACCATCCCGTCGTTCGGCGCATGATCGTCGACAGTCTCCGTTATTGGACGCGGGAGATGCACGTGGACGGATTCCGGTTCGATCTCGCGTCCATCCTGGCGCGTGATCCCTCCGGTCAGGTCCTGCCCGATCCCCCTGTCTTATGGGATATTGAATCGGATCCGGCCCTCGCGGGCACGAAGCTCATCGCCGAGGCATGGGACGCGGCGGGGCTCTATCAGGTAGGAAGTTTTGTCGGAGACAGCTGGAAAGAATGGAACGGGCGATTCCGCGATGACGCCCGCAGCTTCTTCCGCGGCGACGAAGGGTCGTTGGCGCGGTTCGCCGACCGCTTCGTCGGCAGCCCGTCGGTCTATGAGCACAAGCAGCGTGAACCGGAACAGAGCGTCAACTTCGTGACCTGCCACGATGGCTTCACCTTGAATGATCTCGTGTCCTATAGCCAAAAGCATAACGACGCCAACGATGAAGGCAACCGGGATGGCGCCGACGACAACCGAAGCTGGAATTGCGGCGTGGAAGGACCGACGGATGATCCAGAGATTGAAAGACTGCGCAACCGACAGGTGAAAAATTTCCTGGTCGCCACGCTTCTTTCAATTGGAACCCCCATGATCCTGATGGGCGACGAAGTGCGACGGACCCAGCACGGGAATAATAACGCGTACTGTCATGACAGCGAACTCAACTGGTTCAACTGGGACTCAGTGACCAGGCATGCCGATGTCCATCGCTTCGTGACCCTGCTCAATGAGCGGCGGCTCATGAGAAGTATGGAGCACGAACGCCAGCGAATGACGCTCGCCCAACTGATCCGGCACGCCAAAAAATCCTGGCATGGCGTGCACGTGGGACAGCCGGATTGGAACGCCGATTCCCACTGCATGGTGTTGAATGTGGAGCTAAAGGAGCGGCGGCTGATGCATCTGATCATGAATGCCTACTGGGAACCGCTGGATGTTGAGTTGCCGCCGGGTCAGGATGGTCAGTCCCAGTGGCGCCGATGGATCGACACCGCTCTCGATTCACCCATGGACATTGTCCCATGGCAGAGCGCGCCTTCGATTGCCGGTGCGACCTATCGAGCACAGGCACGTTCCGTCGTTCTACTCTTTGCTGATATGCAGGAAGTCTCGGCATGATGTGTGGATCGGACAGCGCTTCGGAAAGCGGGCCCTCGACGAGAGGCCTTGCACTGTCCTACTAAGGAGTGAGCGTATGGCGAAAGACGGCAAGGACGAAGAGAACGGCAACTCCAAACTCAAGCGCAAAGAGTATGAAAAGGAATTGCGCCGGCTGCAGGTCCAACTATGCCATCTTCAGGCCTGGGTGAAGGAGACGGGGGCGCGAATCATTCTGCTCTTCGAAGGCCGTGATGGCGCCGGCAAAGGCGGAACGATCAAGGCCATTACGGAACGTGTCAGCCCCCGCGTCTTTCGTGTGATCGCACTTCCTGCTCCCTCCGATCGTGAGAAGACCCAAATGTACATCCAACGATATGCCCAACATTTCCCCGCGGCTGGTGAAATTGTCATCTTTGACCGCAGTTGGTACAACCGTCTCGGAGTCGAACATGTCATGGGGTTCTGCACCAAGGAACAATACAAGCGTGCTCTCGAATTGTGTCCGGTGTTTGAGAAGTACCTCGTAGAGGGCGGAATCCATCTAATCAAATACTGGCTCGAAGTGAACAACGAGGAGCAGGAACGGCGCTTCCAGGCCCGTCTCGATGATCCGCTGCGCCAGTGGAAGCTCAGCCCGATAGATCTCCCCTCGCGTGAGAACTGGTATGAATACTCCCGGGCGCGGGACCGGATGCTTGACGCTACGGATTCCAAGCATGCCCCGTGGTATCTCGTGCGGTCGGATAATAAGAGGCGGGCGCGGTTGAACTGTATCAAGCATCTACTGAGTTTGATTCCATATAAGAAGATGCCATCAAAGAAGATAACGTTGCCGAAGCGGTCCCTCAAGCATGAATACGACGATCAGGCGACGCTGAAGGGCAGAAGGTTCATTCCTGAGGCGTACTAAACAACAGAATGCACGTGCCGGGACGAGAGACGACAGGAAGGGGGCAATCATGAAAGGCAAGAAGACACAGGTCACTGCAGAGCACGAACGGTTATCAAGTGACGGACGGGCGTGGAAACGCTGGGGGCCTTATCTGAGTGAGCGTCAGTGGGGAACGGTTCGTGAGGATTACAGCGAAGGAGGAGACGCGTGGAATTACTTTACCCATGACCATGCCCGCTCACGGGCCTACCGCTGGGGTGAGGACGGGATCGGAGGGATCTCCGATGAGCAGCAGCAGCTCTGCTTTGCTCTGGCCCTCTGGAATGGGAAGGACCCGATTCTCAAGGAGCGCCTGTTCGGGCTGACGAACAGCGAAGGCAACCACGGGGAAGATGTCAAAGAATACTATTTCTATCTCGACAGTACGCCGACGCATTCCTACATGAAGTTTCTCTATAAGTATCCGCAGGCGGCCTTCCCCTATGACGATCTCGTCCGCACGAACAGGCAGCGCAGTCGCGAGGCGATGGAATACGAATTGCTGGATACGGGGGTCTTCGACGAAAACCGTTACTTTGACGTGTTCGTCGAATATGCAAAGGCCGGCCCGGAGGATATTCTCATTCAAATCACGGCAAGCAACCGCGGATCGAAGGCAGCCGATCTTCATATTCTTCCCACCTTGTGGTTTCGGAACGATTGGGCGGACTGGCAAGCCAAGCCAGGCCCCAAGCCGACCCTGAAGCAAGTGGCCGGCCCAAACGGGACCAGCGCCGTCGAGGTCAAACATTTCAGCTTGGGCGACTACCTCCTCTATTGCGACGGTGAGGCCACTCTGCTCTTCACGGACAATGAAACCAACAATGCACGGCTCTTTCCCGAATATCCGAATGCCAGTCCTTTCGTCAAAGACGGCATTAACGATTACGTCGTCAACGGAAAGGAACGGGCCGTCAATCCTGACAAGACCGGGACGAAGGTCGCTGCGCACTATCGGTACACGGTCGCCCCCGGTAAGTCCGCGACCGTAAAACTGCGGCTGTTGCAACAGGGTGGGTCGTCGGTCGGCGCCGCACGAGCGAAAGTGACTGCAAAAGTCACAACCGCCACGCCCTTCGGCCAAGGCTTTGATGCCATCATGAAGGACCGCCTTCGCGAGTCGGATGAGTTCTACCGTGCCGTCACGCCGCCTTCCGTCACGCCCGATGAGGCAAACGTCATGCGGCAGGGCGTCGCCGGCATGCTCTGGAGCAAGCAGTTCTACTTCCTCGACGCGGATCAGTGGCTGGAGGAGCATTACGCCCACCCTCTGCACAGCGGAAGCCGACAGTTTCGAAATCGTGAGTGGTTTCACATGGTCAATCGAGACATCATTTCGATGCCGGACAAATGGGAATATCCCTGGTACGCCGCCTGGGATCTGGCTTTTCACACGCTGCCCATTTCCATCGTGGATCCCGACTTCGCCAAGCAACAAATGCAGTTAATGTTCAATGGTTACTACCTTCATCCCAGCGGCCAAATACCGGCCTATGAATGGAACTTCAGCGATGTGAACCCGCCGGTGCATGCCTGGGCGACGTTGTTTCTCCACCGTACCGAGCAAGCTGTGCGGGGAGAAGGCGACATCGATTTCCTCAAGACGGCCTTTAATAAACTCTTGCTCAACTTCACCTGGTGGGTGAACAGGAAGGATCGACTAGGAAAGAACGTGTTCGAAGGAGGCTTTCTCGGGCTGGACAACATTGGCGTGTTCGACCGGAGTGCACCCCTGCCGACGGGCGGACATCTGGAGCAGGCGGACGGTACCGCATGGATGGCCCTCTTCACGCAGAACATGCTGGAGCTCGCCGTCGAAATTGCGCCTCACGATGCCACGTATAAGGACATGGTTGAGAAATTCGTCGAGCACTTTCTCTATATTGCCGCGGCCATGAACGGGGCGGGCTCGGAGGGGATGTGGGACGAAGAGGACGGATTCTATTACGATCTGCTGCGCCTTCCCGACGGAACAGCCACGAGGCTAAAAGTCCGCTCCATGGTTGGTTTGTTGCCGCTGTGCGCCACGACGGTCATCGAAGAGTGGCAACGCGATCGCGTGCCTGATGTGACCGCGAGAATCCAACAGCGTGCGCACCAGATGCCGGAGTTGATGACATTCATCCATAAAACGGGGAAAGGACATCTGGGAGTGGCCGAGCGTGGCATTCTCGCGCTGGTCAATGAGGAGCGGTTGCGACGCATTCTCTCAAAAATGCTGGATGAGAACGAGTTCTTAAGTCCCTATGGAATTCGCTCGCTCTCGAAATTTCACGACCACCATCCCTTCGTCTTTCACGTCGGAGGGCAGGTGTACCGGGTAGAGTATCTTCCGGCCGAATCAAATACCGGAATGTTCGGCGGCAACTCCAACTGGCGCGGGCCTGTCTGGATGCCGGTGAACGCGATGATCATCCGGGCATTGCTCTCCTATTACTTGTATTACGGCGACAACTTCAAAATTGAGTGCCCGACAGGGTCCGGACGGATGATGAATTTGTTCGAAGTGAGCAAGGAGATCGGGAATCGTCTCACGAAGATTTTTCTGCGTGACCCTCAGGGCAAGCGGCCGGTGTACGGCGGGGCGGAAAAGTTCCAGTCGGATCCGCACTGGCGGGACTATCTCCAGTTCTATGAGTATTTCCACGGTGACAACGGCGCCGGGCTTGGCGCCAATCATCAGACGGGGTGGACTGGTCTCGTCGCAAAAATAATCGAACTCTACGGTCGCCTCGATCCG
>JAJFBJ010000083.1 GCA_020697375.1 Nitrospira sp.
CATCACCCGCAAGGCCCCCAGGGCGAAGATGCCTAGGGCCACCGCTTCGTTGATCAGCGGCGATCCCGCGGACTTCCATTGCTCGATGAGGTGGAACAACCCATTGGCGGCGGGTTCGCCGATGAGGTCGGCAATGTGATGGGGCAGATGGTCCCTTGTGGCCGCATCGCCCATGAGACTCGCGGAGACCATGACCGCGAGGACCACCAAGGGCACGATCGCCAAGACCGTGTAGAAGGCGAGCGCCGCGGCGAAGCGCGGCCCCGGCTCATCACTCCATTTTGTGAACGAGTGCCGAGCCAGTGACCGAAGGTCAAACCGCACCGTATCCCTCTCCTCTCGTCCGCGTCGAGTGGCTTGGATCGTCGTGCCTCCATGCCTTAACCTCGACTATGCACTCCTCGGTGAAATCAATCCACCTTCTTATGGGCCAGCAGGCTCGCTGCTGGAGTGCACCCTCTGAAGCGAGCGTGGCCTATCCCGGGCCTTGACCTCAAAAATGGTCCCGGCGGAATACTCTCTCACCATGCGGATCCGAAAGGATGGCGCAGAAACGATCGGCATGTGGAGACCAGGGATCCTCCCAGTAGCGCGGTTCCCTCGCGTATTTCATGATGCTGGCACGATGCCTCGGAAGCTCGAAACCGCGCATATCTCCTTCGGATTGGTGACGCTCCCGGTCGGCATCTACTCCGCTATCGACGAGCAAGACATTCACTTCAATCAACTCCATGCCCCCTGCGGCAGCCGGATCAAACAACAACGGATGTGCCCGGTCTGCAAGCGGGAGGTCACCTACGACGAGTTGGTCAAAGGCTATGAGGTGGCCAAGGGCCAGTATGTGCGCCTTTCGCAGGAGGAACTGGACCAGGTCCGCGCCGAAGAATCGGAGGCCATGACCATCGTCGAGTTTGTGCCGCTCACGGCCGTGGACCCTATCTATTATGAAAGTACGTACTATCTGGCCCCCGAGGGACGGGGCGACACCTTCGCGGCGGACGAGTACCATGACGAGTATCGCCAGCGTGTGCTGGACTTGATTGAGGACAAGGCCAAGGGCCACACCATCACGCTGCATCCCAAGGGTCCGCCTCCCGTGACAGAGGTCGTGGACCTGATGCAGCGACTGAAAGACAGTCTCGCTCACACCGCACAGAAGCGGCCCGTGCGGTCGAAGGCCCTGCCGGCAGCCCGTGCGGCACCTTCGGCTGCGACCAAGAAGGCCCATGCTGGGAGACGATGACTGGCGCCTACTCTCCAGCCGACCTGCGCCGCATCCTACACGTCACCGACACCGAGCTGCGGGTCTGCCTTCGGGCGGCCTTGCTGCCGCGATCGACGCCCACACGACCCCAGGCCTACTCGTTTCAGCAGTTGGTCGTCCTGCGGACCGCAAAAGGCTTGCGCGACGCCGGTGTGTCGGGACGCCGGATTCGCACGGTGCTCGAATCGCTCCAACGACAGCTCGGAGAGCAGCGTTCGATATCCAGCGTGAAGGTCTATGCCTCGGGACGGGGCGTGATTGTCTGGGATGGGACGCATCGATGGCAACCCGACTCCGGGCAATTTGTGCTCAATTTTGAGGCCCGTCCGCCGGCCCGCCCCAGACGGTTGGACCCACCACCCAAATCACAGAAGTCCCGACGGGACGAAGCCCTGATGTGGTGGGAGCGGGGCGTCGAGCTCCAGGACCAGGCCCACGAGGCCGCCTGTCGGGCCTATGAGGAAGCCATCCGGCTGGACCCCTCGCTGGTGGAGGCCCATGTGAACCTTGGACGACTGTACCAGGAAGAGGGCAGACTCGATGCGGCCGAAGCCAGCTATCGACAAGCCATCCATCGTCGCCCCGACTTCACCGTCGCCTACTTCAATCTCGGCGTGGTGCTCGAGGATCGCGGTCAGGATGAGGCCGCCATCGCGGCTTATCAACGCACGCTGCAGCTCGACTCCCGGTTTCAACCGGCGCATTGTAATCTGGCCGAGCTGTACGAAGGGCAGGGCCGTCGCCAAGATGCCCTTCGCCACTATGCAGCCGCCAAGCGGTGCCGCTGATATTTCCGTCGGGTTAAAAACCCAGACAAGATGGGTCTGCCTGTCCCCCCACGCCCGGCAGCCGTTTTCACCCATCATATGGGATCGTTGGCGTTCTCTACGAAACGCGAGCATGGGTCTGACGATGCGTCATTTGATCGCCCGAAAAAAGGCAACCATGTCATCCACCACAGAGGACGCCGGTCCGAACCCAGAGAAGGTTCCGATTAGGCCCACATGGCCCAGTTCGGGGTAGGTAATAACCTCGACGTGTCCGCCGGTCGCTCGAATCCGCTCAGCCAGTCGTTCATGGTTCGCCGGTTTCACTTTGCGGTCTTGCTCCCCATAGAGCAGGAGCATCGGAGGTTCCTGTCCCGCCACAAAGGTCGTTGCTTGCATCTGCGGATAGCGGCTCGGTGGGCCAAATAGCTCCATCAAATCTGCGTCGGTGGGGGTAAACGCATAGGGACCGGCGAGTCCGGCAAAGCCTTTGACCAAAGCCCGCACATCCTTGCCTTGTCTTTCCAAGTAGTGAGGATCGACCGTGAGCAGCGCGGCCACATGCGCGCCTGATGAATGACCTGCCAGATAGATGCGGTCCGGCCGTCCGCCATACTCAGCGATATGGTCCTGGACCCACGCCAGGGCGCGGGCCCCATCTTCAACAAACGCGGGAAAGCGGACCGCTGGATACTTGCGGAAGTCCGGAATGACCGTGACAAAGCCCCGTTGGGCCAGCGCCGACCCCACAAAACGATATTCTTCTTTTTCGCCCGACTGCCAGCGGCCACCGTACAAAAAAACAATGACATCCCGTGAGCCTGTGCTCCCTTCGTCGGGGATATAGAGATCGAGGGTGTCTAACCGGCCTGCACCGTAGGAGGCCTCATGCACGGAATACCTGCCCTTCACCGCCGCGGGCACATTAAGCAGGGAGAACCCGGCAGACGTGCAGCCGCTGAGCAAGAGGAGGGCGCCGCCGGACAGCATGCGAGAGAGGGGTCCCATGGCGAGGTTTACGAGGCGGGGCGTTCGTCCGTCACAGGATAACCAGAAACGAGCAGCAGGACAATCACACTCGTGGGTATATCAGATTCGTCGACCCTGAAACCAGGCGTTGTTTAGGGAGGCGATCGGCGGCGACGATGGTACTCAGATCGAGACTCCCCATGTCCCGTCCTGTCTTTTTTCCCTCGTGACGTTGATGTCGTTCGTCAACGTGTCGGCCAGCGCCTGAATGGTCCGTGGCGCATTGCCCTCCGTCCGATTATAGATGTGGGCCACGCCATGCGCTTTGAGGATGGAGCGGTAGTGGGACCCCGAAGATGTAAGGATTGCGTACTTCAACGGCATACTCCTACCGCGTAGCGGACCTGCTGGAGGAAGCGATCCAGCTTGGGTAAAAACGTGTCCGCCTCAAGGCCACTGCGTTGAAACTCCAGGATGAAAGGGTCCCGTGTGGTCTCGGAAGGCCTCGTCAAAGGGTGCCAGCACCATGTCGATGAAATAGGCGGCATCTAAGAAGTGCGGATTGCGACCAGCTTTCTTGGCATACCGCAATCCCGAGGGCAAGACCGGCACGGTCACATCCTCCCAGACTTTTGCACAGGCCTGAAACTCCGTGGGCACTTGCTCCGCATAGTGCGGGAGCATCTTGGGCGTCGGCGGACCATAAAATGTGTGGTCGCTCCCCACGGTGCGGAACAGTCGCTGGCCGTTATAGGCGTACTGGGCATACTCGGCCAGAGAATCCTGTTTGAAGCGGCTTTTGGGGTACGTCCTCTTGTACACCTGGCCCCTGCCACCCTGCATAGGTCAAAGTAGAGGAGCCGAATCGGATCAAGTCAGAGAGCGCCATGTGGGTCAGTGTACGGGTCTTCGGCATCCGGCTCAAGAGGGGCGTCCGCGTCTGCGGTCTCTGGCGACGAGAGTGGCTGGAGTGGGTTGACCGTCACGGTGACGGTATCAAAGTGCGCTTCGACCACGCCGGTCACCACATACGCCTGACTCGTTCCGAGCCGATGGCAGTACCGGCGATAGATGTCCGGAAAAAAGGTAGCGTCTGGGACCATCCTCGTCCCACGCGGAGGGTTCTGCAGGTTCTTTCCTGGGGATCACTTCCGCCCCTGGCCTTCAAGCCCCGGCAGTACCGCGTCGAAAAACGCGTTTTGGAACAGGGTCATCACCGTTTCCCAGGTATTGGCCTGCGGGTTCTCGACCGGGCCGGATACCTCGGCCTTCGTCGCCACCTCGCCGCGAGGTGTATTCTTCAGGACGCTTGAGGCGACATTGATCGTCTTCTCGAAAATCTTCGTGAGCAATCCCTTGTCCTGGTCTTGCTCGGGATCGTAGGCGATCACGTCTTTGAACAGCGGTTTCAGATACCCCTTCACCTGGCCGTCCTTCACGGTCATCTCGCTAAAGACCGAAAGAACGCCCGCTGCGACATCAGTCCCGCCGTAGGCCTTCAGCACGGAGTTGAAGGACTTCACGGGGGTCTTAAGAATCTTGACGCTCAACTCAAAGTCCGGGGATTTCGTCTCGGGGCGAAACGAACCCTTGATGTGGGTCGCCCCATGGCCCATCAGCAGGCCTTTCAGCTGGACCTTCGCCGTCCCTTCCGAAAGCTGGTTACTCCAGTTATCGAGGTCCATATCCGTCTCGCTGATGAACATGCGATACGACGGAGTCGTCGCCTGATTCACAAACCCGAACTCACTGTTCTCGATCGTTCCCTGATCGATGCGCAAGATGAGCGTGGGATGATTGGCCGCCTGCTCCGCCGCCTGCGCGGCCTTCTTCCCGGTCTGCTTCACGTTCTTTGCCGTCTGAGCCGCGTGGATGAAATCTCCCTTGACGTCCTCCAGCGTCAGCGTGCGGAGTCGGATCTCTTGCACCGTGGGGGCATATTCGATGTGCCCTTCGGTGGACAGACGCCCTTGCGACAGATGCACTTGATACTGAGCCGTGAGCGGCAGCACCTCCGCGAGTGCGATGTCGGCGAGCGTGAGGTCTGCTGTGACCGCCATGGTCGGTTCGGCAAACAAATCGGCATGCCCGTCGAGTTGAAAGCGGCCTTTCTCAAAGACCACGGCGTCGATATGGAGGTCCGACGGATATTGATTCAGCTTCGAGCGCACGTTGCGAATGTTCTCCGCGGTGACGTGCAGTTGAGTGATATGCAGGGGCTGTGACTTGGAATTTTCCCGGTACGTGACCTCTCCATCCCTGATGCGGACTTCGTTGACCTGGACCTCCTGCATGGCGAAGAGGGCTTCCTGCCAGCTCTGCTGGTGTTCCGGTGACGCCTCCAGCTCCTTAGCGGCCTGCGGACGGGTGACGTGAAGGACCGGATGCTCGATCGCCTGATCGATCACGAGGCGACCGCGCAAGAGGGCACTCCACTGGAGACTGCCATGTATCTTCGCGACGGCGGCCATCGGCGGCTCCGGATGTTTCTTTTGCCGTACGGTGACGTCTTCGAGATCAAGCGATAGCGTGAGGGGATGGAGGTCAAGGGCTCCGATGCGGATGGTATAGGCCGGCAGGCGCTGGTTTAGCTCACGTTCAGCATAGGCCCTGAGCGGCTCCTCGAGGAACGAGACGGCGATCATCACCACAAGGAGCACGGCGAGCGGCACGCCGATGAGCCACATCCATAGACGACGAGCGCGTGGCCCCGAGGCCGTTGCAGCATGATCACTAGTCATCGCGAATCCGCCTGCGGAGAGCATTTGTTCTCTGTGTGAAGCTTCGGCGCCAGCAGGCGCCAAAGACTAGCGAGCAAGTTCGTCGCGCCAGTAACAATGAGACTGCGTCGCGGGTGTCTCTCGTGGTCTGACCTTCCACAGCGTACTCCTTGCAGATCGCCTAGATGGTGCCCCAGGCCTTGCGCAGGCCCAATGGCATGAGAGGGTCAGTCTGCGCCGGCGAAGGGACTTCGAGGAACTCGGCAGACCCCTGGCCCACACCGCGACTCATGGGAGCTATGACACTCAGGCATCCCTCGGCAAATGCCGTGGCATCTCAGGTCGGTCTTCTTGGATGTGTCCGAGAGGCGTTGTGTGTTGATTCTTGCACTGCTTCAATGCAGTGGTGAATCACGCCTTGAAGCGTGCATTCCTTCGGCCCACTCAGCGCAACGGAGCTGGAGGCCTGAAGCCCCATGAGGGCCATGACGGGTCACCTCCTCTGTGCGTCCGCTTGGCCCTGTTCGCTGCTCCGACCAGGACGGCGGTGCGTGCTCACTCACCTGCCTGATGAACCTCACGTCGCGATGAACAGGCGGAGGACCCGATCTCAGCGAGGTCAGCAAGAAGGAGACGCCCCAGGGCATCGTAGCCACGGAGCGGGTACTCTAACCCTGCGCTGATGGGTTCGCCGCCATCCGTGAGAGCGTCTTGCCGGGAGCCGGGGCACATCGCTCCCGTGGATGAGGCTGTGCCATGGGGGGATAGATCACATGGCCGCAGTTCATACACCGGGTCGTGGTCACCCACATCCCTTGAGTCTCCGCCAAATCACAACACAGGTCCTCGACCATCAAGCCGTGGCATCGCGGACAGTTCATAGACCGCCTCCTTCGTGATATTGATACAAGAAGCCTATCTCGTGGACTGGAATGCGATAGACCAGAAGGCGGGACTACAGATGAGGGGCTGAAGAGGCGTGCTCTATGGCCTTGATGGCGTCCGAGGAACCGTGAGCGATTGTGGGCTGTTCTACGAGAGCGTGTGTCAACCAGGTTGGTGGAGAGAAGTGCGATGAAGGGGAGAGACAGCGCCGCGGAGTCGCTCAGTCGCGGATGGTGACTTCTACGGGATGTCTTCAGGCCGGTCAACCTGAGCGGATTGTGACCGCTTCTCGTCAACGTCGCAGGACATGCACCTCAGGCCCGATGAAAGGTGACAATTCCTTCTGACGTCGTGACATCCAGTTAAGCGGCGAGGCAGCAAAGCCTGTTAGGGCTTGGAGGGCCATCCTCGGTCCCTCATGCATTGAGCGTACACACCATACGTACTGGACATCGACTCCTTCGCGTACTGACGGCAACGTTCGTCATCCTTTGCCCGACCATCAAGTGGTGACCTGGGCTGTTGTAAGATCGTGGCGTTCGCCCTAGGGCCAGAGGGAACTTTGGGAGGAGTCGGACGTGTCGTCCCCTCGAAAATTCCTCCCTCCTTGGTGCCACTGGGCACACATTTCTGGTAACCGAATGCGTCAATGGTCAATCTTCCGTTGGGGCAGTGGTCGAGGGACAGAGGCGACCGTTGGGCATCGGCGTTCAGTGGATGGCGCCCTCCTGGCTCGACGATCCACTGATACCCTTTCGCTTGCATGCACTGGGTAAAAAGTCTGGCTTTGTACGGTGGAGACTGGCCTGGATCGTCGCTCGCCACCAGCGATTGGCACCGTTGTGCGTCAGCCGGATACTCCTGGTTAGTCAGCGCCTGCGACTTGTCGGCACTCGTCCAGTAACCTTCTGGCTGGGCCTGACAGGACACAGTGCCGAATATCACACCCCCGATGAATGCGACGGTGCGAAATGATGAGTGGGTAAATTGGGTATGCATAGCCAGCTCCGAAGTCGTCGTCCTCACGATGGGTGTTCGTCCCTGCATCGAGACGGGAGAATTAATCGACTATCTCTTCCTCTTGAGTGCGTGGCTAACATGGGCGTGGGTCCAAGGAGTTGGAGCCTATCGTTCTACCTACCGTGAACCGCAGGTCGGAACATCCTGGTCCTTGACCTGATCCATGGGCCTGCTATTGACCTCCGAGACAGTAATAGACACGCCACTTTTCTCCTGGACTGCCTGCTGTAAGCGAGGCATCATCTCGTTCAGAAGAGTGTGGTAGGTCTCGGCAAACCGTTCCTCAATGACTTGCTCCAGAGTCAACTGCGAGGTGATCAGATGCCAGTTGTGCTCGACTTCGTGTTTCATCAGTTCCGAGGACGGAGAAGGCTTTCCCGCTGACAAATCCGATCGGTTCGCGGCAATATAGTACAAGGCTTCGACTGGTTTCTTGTCCTTCGTGCAAGCCACCACCTTAAATACGCGAGTATCGCGCTCATCAAACATCCCCGGTGGTGTGGATTGAGCCAGCGCGCTTCCTGTCAGTGCCGAAGTCAGTAAAATGAGGCCGATCCCTCCAGAGGCGTAGCTGCCCCATCCGCTTGGGTTGTCACGTCTCATAAGCGTCCCGATCAGGGAGGGATAAAGATCGATCAGTAAGATGAAAGATACTGTGCTCACAAACCTTCCTTTCTCGAACCCCCCCACATTTATGCTCACGCTACCATCTACTCGCTTCATCCGTGACTCGGAACTACCCTGGCAATCCGCATACGGCAAGTCCTGGCTCGTTTGATCAGACCCTGAGGGTCTAACATCTTCGTCCCGCGGGATTCACCTAGTTATCGCCTCGCGTCCAAGATGACTTAATGGGACGGTGGCTCGCGGAGACATAGCATGAAATGTCTGGTCTGGGGGTTTGTGTGCTTGGCTATCCTCGCAGGCTGTAGTTATTCCGACGGGGATCGCGTGGGATACCTCCAAAAGCTGTCCCGGAAGGGGTGGATGTGTAAGACGCATGAAGGTGAGCTGGCCATGACGACCGTCCCGGGCGTAGCCCCGGTTCTCTGGCACTTTAGCGTATGGAATGATGACATCGCCAAACAGCTGGACGGCCAGATCGGAAAGCGGGTCATCCTGCATTATCGGGAGCTTCGCTACGTGCCCACGACCTGTTTCGGAGACACAAATTACTTCGTGGATCGCGCCGAGCTCATGGAATGACACAATCAAGAAAGAGCAAAGTCATGGCCCTGATCGAAAAATCGGTGGAAGTTTATGTTCCGGTCCCAACCGCGTACAACCAATGGACGCCGTTCGAGGAGTTTCCCAAGTTCATGGACGGAGTGATACAGGTTCCAACAACGCGACAATACCCACTTGCACTGGAAGGCGAAGATCGCCGGCAAGGAGAAGGAATGGAATGCCGTCATCACTGAGCAGCGTCCCGACGAACGGATTGCCTGGAAGAGTACGGAGGAAGCCAAAAACGCCGGCGTGGTAACGTTTCATCGCCACTCTGACCAATCCTGCACGATCATGTTACAGATGGACTATGAACCCGAAGGGGTCGTTGAGAATGTAGGCGAGGCGGTGGGAGTCGTCTCCCTCCGCGCGAGGGCGATTTGACCCGCTTTATGGAGTTCATCGAAGCGCGGGCGAGAAAGCGGGGCCTGGCGAGGGGAAGTCAAGGGCAAGTCGGTTGCCATGAGTGGGTAACGGGGCCAAGCTGGGCATGGAGGCGAATGTGAAGAAACGGCTGCTCATCGTGGTCTGTCTGATGCTTGTGGGAGGTTGTTCGACGACCTATGAACCGCACCTCGTACTTCCGGCCACCGAACTCACGCGCTCCATCGACGCCACGGTGGAGGTGCATCCCTTCGTCGCGTCCGATGAGCTGGTCTCGGGACATTCTCCCTACGGTGTGCGTGCGGAGGATTATCGGAACAAGCCGCCGTCTGAATTGACCCAGGCGCTGACTAGGGAGGTGATCACTGAACTGTCCGCGCGTCGCGTGTTTCGCAAGGTCAGTACCTACGACGCGGCACCCGATCTTATCCTCACGGGCCGGATCGAGCGATTCTTCGAACATAATCGTCGTAAAGCGTGGACCCTCATTCCTGGCGTGACGGACAAGGCCGCTAATCTGTTCGGTGCCAACCCGTACACATCCGATGGAGAGGTGCACCTCACGATGACCTTGCATAAGCCGACGGGGGACGTGGTGGGCTTGTATGTGGGACATGCTCAATTCAATGAGGACTTCACCCCGAATAGCGAATGGCGCCCCGGTGATCGCCTCAATCGAGGTTTGGCGGAGGCCGTCGCGCAGATACGCGATCAGATGCTGGCCGATCCGATCTTGCCGAAAACGCGCATCTTGCCTCCTGTCGTTCCTGGTCAGACATCTCGATAATACCTGGACCGGTACTGGAGATTCGAAGAAACGTCTCCTCTACTCACATTTTTCGTTCAGAGGTCTACTGTGCGGGACGAGATCACACTCACGCGCAGCCAATAGCCCCCCCGCCCCCCTCGATTTAATGGCCGGAAAAGGGGAGCAGCCAGCAAGTGTTATATAGGTGTTAAGTACAGGGGCGAAGTGTGTGGATGTGCGATGAAGAGAAACAAAGAGGAACAAGGACCATCGCCAGTGTCTTCGCGGCTTGTGCAGGGATTGCCCAAGTCTTCAATGACTTGAGCAACCCCTTTTCACTGATTCGTAAACCGCAGGTCGGTGGTTCGATTCCACTCGCAGGCTCCAGTATTAGAAATTCGCTCCTCCTTCCAAGTCACCTTGGTTGATCCCGGTTTAGCAGGCGTGTCCGTTTCCGGACGTGCTCTCATGACTGATCGATGCTCCAATGTCTCTCAACGGAGACCCCTTCTTCTTCCACTGCCTTCCTAGCCGTCAATCCACTCCCGCTGTCTCAACAAACTCCACTGTAATGTGTTTATCGATCGGGTCCCCTCTCTGCCGGTATGCTGAACATTTTGTAGTTTAGGATGTATATAGGGCGCGGCCTTTGTAACAATGTCGGCCGCGCGCTCAAGTAATTCGAGTCGGCCAATCACCTTCGCATTGACCCGTGATATACGTCTCCCAGTGCCAACAGCTGCGCTCCACTTTCCTTCGCGGGACCGTCATTCCGAGCACCATAGGGTTTCCTCTTCCCTTGTCCTGACCCCATCCAGCATCGTAAGATCGCCGCATGAATTGGACCACAGAGCCTCCCACCAAAGAAGGCTGGTACTGGCTTCACCTCGATAACGAAACGAAACAAATCCTGATAGTGTATGTGATCGATGTCGAGCGCATGGTGGCCGTAGGGACTGAAACCGAAGGCAAGCCCTCACTCCAGAAAGGCGTCTGGTTCGGGCCGATTGAGCCGCCGCCATTCGAAGAGCGCGAGTCACAACCTTGACCTGGACCAACAGGAGATCATCAGCAGGATGGTCTTGGTATCGCGACCACCGCATCCTTTCAGTCCGGGTCAAAGCGACTCTCTATTTCAAAATGACTGCCTCACCGCAGACCGAACTAAGGAGGGACTAGGATGACCGCGATGACGCCAGAAATGAAGGCACTGAAAGACAAGCTAAAAGTCACGTGGCAATCTGGTGACTATGGCATCTTCGCAAAGTATCTGGAGGAGGGCGCCATCGAGTTTTTTAATCGTTTGAACATCAAACCAGGGACGCGCCTCCTGGACATCGGGTGCGGTGCGGGACAGTTAACGATCCCTGCCGCTCAGCGTGGAATCCACGTCACCGGAGTGGATCTCGCGGCGAACTTGGTGCAACAGGCACGAGCGAGAGCCGTCGCCGAGGGACTGTCAGATGTTGAAGTGCATGAAGGTGATGCGGAAGACCTGCCCTTCGAGGATGCCGCTTTTGACGTGGTCATGAGCTTAATTGGGGCCATGTTCGCACCTCGCCCGGAACGAGTAGCTTCCGAGATGGTTCGCGTGTGTAAGCCAGGGGGCATGATTGTGATGGGCAATTGGACGCCAGAGGGCCATGTGGGACAGATGTTTAAGATTATTGGCAAGCATGTACCACCACCCTCTTATTTCCCGTCTCCGCTGTTATGGGGTGATGAAGCCACATGTCGTCAGCGATTCAGTACAGGTGTGTCAGACCTAAAAATAACTCGGTACCAGTATCCCTTTCATTATCCCTTCCCACCTGCAAAAGTTGTGGATTTCTTTATCGAGTACTACGGACCGACCAACAAGGCTTACGCTGCGCTCAATGAAGGTGGCAAAGCGGCGCTGCATGATGAACTGACAGCGCTTTGGACTCGAAACAACACCGCCACCGAGGGATCAACGACCATTTTTGCTGAATATATCGAGGTGGTTGGGGAGCGATCTTAGCTTGGCGGCCATTACTACGAACTAGGCGCAATGTTATGGCCACGACTTGGATCACCGAGAAGCCGACGAGGAAGGGTATACTGGTGGCGCAACTCGGACTATCCAGAACCAGAGGTTGTTTACATCCATTCATATTCCTTTGACGTTGTAGACATCAAGCCGATATCCCTTTCTCACTGAGGAAGAAATATACAAGCCTTGACATACCGAAGTGGGCGGCGAGTGGTACGGACCGATTGAGGCCCCGAAATGAATTTGAGAAAGGCCGTCTGGACCACAGGCTTAACGATGTTGCCAGGAAGGATGCCGCGTTGGGGTCAATAAGTGATCGATATCAGCATGGATATCGTGCTCGTGACGGGGATCTGTTGTACTCATGTTCGTCATGCTCACGATCCCGCGGATTGCGTTCGCTGCCTACCCCGATGCCATGACGACTGTAGGACCAGCAAGGATCGTGCACTGTCATGACGGGGATACATGCACGATTATCATTCCTAGCTTGCCGGACCTCTTAGGAGACCGACTTTCCATCCGAATCGTCGGTATCGACACGCCGGAAATGAAAGGAAAGTGCGACCACGAGCGCATGCTGGCCCTTCAAGCGAAGGCGTTTCTCGTGAAGCACCTCCAGCAGGCATAAGACATTCACATTGAGCCCATCGCCCGCGACAAGTATTTCCGTGTCTTGAGTCTGATTGTGGCGGATGGATTGGACTTGGCCGACGAGATGGTGAAGGCTGGTCTGGCCTATGCGTATGATGGCGGGACGAAAGACTTGTGGTGCACACGGGTACCGGTTCCAGGACCAGGCCCTGAAGCAATTCCCTTGGCCGTCCCATAGCCAGAGCTACAGCATGATGCGCGTGCGGATCGCTATGGTAGGAAGGAAGAGCCGATGACCTGGACGCCCGACAAGCCCACCCGATCCGGCTGGCACTTTTATCGGGAGTCAGGAAAGAATACCAACAAGCCGATGTCGGATCGGGTGCACATGACCCGACCATTTGTCTTCGTGTCACTGTTCGCCCCGCATACGGATATTCCCGGTCAGGAGAGCGGCCAGACGAAGGACTTCAAGGGGGAATGGTGGGGCCCGGTGGGGCCCGGTGCAGGTGCCGGAATGAATGGCATGATCTATAAAAAGCTCACCATGCTGGTTTCATCGCGAAAAGGACGCGATGACAGATGGATACCCGAAGCACGGGTGGAAATATCCAAGGCTGGTCGGGTCACATCCTATCGTGTGCCGATGGATCCTCAACATGGCTTTCCCACTGAGTCCGAAGCGGAAGCCGAAGCCAAGAACAGGCCATGGCCTGGATTGATTGCATCTATCCGTCTGCCAGCGCTTAAACGAGACAGGAGGCCGTTCCATGGCCACAACACACAAATACTGTGCGGACTGTGAGAAGGTGCTCGACAACCGAGTGACGGCCGAACGCGAATTCATGGACGCGAGCGTGCTCAGACCTTCGACGGACGCTGCTGGGCATGTTCATCGAACACAACATGGCACCTGCGATAAATGCGGGGAATCGAAGGAGGTGTCATCCTACGAGACATGAAAACCCAGCCCATGTGATGGCGCTACCTTGAAATCGTAGCTATGACCCCTGATAAATCAAAAGCGTTGAGAGACGCTTGGAGACAGGCGGGATCCCTGCCATGTGATCATCTCATTCTCATCTTGGAGACTACAGAGAAGGGCCATATAACCGGCAAATACGTTTGTAATCGCTGCGGCGAAGAAATTTGTCGAAAGAAAGCAAACTGACCCAGTACCGCCCTCATCTAAACAGGAGGCCAAACGCCGGCCTCGCCTCTCCGCCTCAACACTCTTGACTGCCGGCAGTCTAACGACTCTAAGAATCTGGTCATAGGGGCCGCCGCTTCAGCGACGCATTAGGCACGAAACGCGTGCACATCACCGGATTTGCGAAGCATTTTATTGACTTCGTCCAGATGCAGTTCTTCACCCACGATCATTTCTCTCGCATACTCTTCCAACAGTACAGACTTGCCTTCGGCTAGTTTCAGCAGGTCATAATAGCAAATGACTGCCGCTTTCTCATGGTCAAGGCTTTCTCGTAGAATATCGCCAACATCGTGTTGTTCGGTTTCCAGCAACGTGCCAATTTTGAGAGAAGGATGTCCCCCGAGGAGCGTCACCAGCTCCCCGGCTTTATGCGCATGAACGAGGCTCTCGTCAGCATTGCTCTTCAGCCAAGACACGATGGGGATACGGTTATAT
>JAJFBJ010000209.1 GCA_020697375.1 Nitrospira sp.
CCCAATCGTGATCGGGATCCCCGCCAGTGACAACAACATGAGGATGAACACGCCTGCCAGCCATGGATGCATCCAGAGCAGGCCGCGATAATCATCCATCTGGTCCGCATCCCGTCCTGCTTCGGACAAGACACTGACGACGCCGAATGCGCCCAGCGTCATGATGAAATAGGCCACGAGATAAAATGTGACGGCCTCTGCTCCGAGAGGCCCCCCGGCCAGAAACGCGACAAGCACATAGCCGAAGTGCGTGATGGATGAATAGGCCAACAGGCGCTTCACATTGTTCTGCAGGAGCGCGAGAAAATTGCCGATGAACATCGTGAGCGCGGCGAGGACCGCAAACAGCTGGACGACGGCGCCCACCTGCAAGCCATTCAGATCGCCGATGAAGCGTAGGAGCAACGCAAACACCGCCCCTTTCGAGACGGTCGCGACGAAGGCTGTCACGGGGGCCGGGGCCCCTTGATAGACATCCGGAATCCACCAGTGGAACGGGACGAGGCCGAGTTTAAACCCTACCCCGACCAGCACGAGCAGAAAGCCCGTGAGCCAGAGGGCGGGAACCTCGGTCGCCGGCAGCAGATGTGCTCCGATGTCGGTGAAGACCATGGCGCCCGTTTCGAAATACAGCAGGGCCATGCCGAAGAGCAAAAACGCCGAGGCGCTCCCGGAGAGGATCACATATTTGAGCGCGGCTTCCAGCGACGTGCGCCTGCTCCGCAGATATCCGATGAGCCCGTATAACGAGACGCCGATCAATTCCAACCCGAGAAACAACGTGACGAGATGCGCGGCAGCTGTCAGCACGAGTGCACCGAGCGTTGCGAGCAACAACAGCAGATAGAATTCTTCGGATTGTTCCCCCTGGCGAACCTGCACGGCCAGGTACCGGAAGGATAGCCCGATAATGACCGTTGTGGCGCTCAACAGCAGGCCCATGTAGAACAAGGCAGCAGAGTCGAAGACCAACAGATCGGTAACGGCATGAGATTGACTGCTGCGGGAAAACGGCAAGGTGGCGATGGTCACCAGGCAGCCGGCAGCGGCAAGGACAGCGATGGTCGGATGATGTCTGCGGACGGCAATCGCAAGCATCGTGAGTATGCAGAACATGCTCAGCGTCAGAAGAGGAAGGAGCGCCATGAGATCGGCGCGTGTCATCGCAGCTCCACCGGGTTCTCAGAATTGCGAAAGGCGGTGCCCTTGCCCGACTCTGCGGCACGGACCGCAAGATGATCGGCAGGAAGCAAGGATTGAATGGCCGGCTTGGTGGTCGTAAGTATAAGGCCCGGGTACCAGCCCAGGCCCACTTGCACGGCGCCCATGATGATCAAAGCTGCAAAAGCCACAGTGGAAAGATCGGGCACCACGTTGTTGACTTGAGGTCCGAAAAAGGTTCGTTGAAGCAGCGCGAGTGAATAGACCGCCGCGATGACCATGCCAGCCGCGGCGAAGGCGGCCATGAGCGGGTGACGGGCATAGGCGCCGAACAAGACCAGGAACTCCCCTACGAAGTTGGCGAGGCCCGGCAATCCCATTGAGGCCACGGCAAAGAACAGTGCGAGCGCCGATAATCGCGGCACGGAGGCCCACAGCCCTCCCATGCACCGCATGTCCCTGGTATGCAGCCGTTCCTGGAGCGCCCCGGCGAGCATAAAAAGGGCGCCCGTGCTGATCCCGTGAGCGACCAATTGCACGATGGCTCCTTGCAGGGCCAAGCCGGTCAACGCATAAATCCCGACGAGCGCAAAGCCGAGGTGGCTCACACTGCTGTAGGCCACCAACCGTTTGAAGTCGGTTTGTGCAAAGGCCAGCACGCCGCCGTACAGGATGCCCGCGACGCCCAGCGCCATGGCCACCGGCGCGAAGTCCCGTGAGGCCTCAGGGAACAATGGAATCGCAAAACGGAGCAGTCCGTATGCGCCGGTCTTCAACAGCAGACCGGCGAGGATAACGCTTCCGCCGGTGGGCGCTTCGGTGTGTGCATCAGGAAGCCATGTATGAAACGGGACCGCCGGCAGTTTGACCACGAAGCCGAGAAAGAAACCGAGCATGAGCCACCAGGCCACCGTTGGGGCAATTGGAAGGGCCAACAGCGCTGAATAATCGAAGCTCGGTGTGCCAGTGTGTTGTCCATGCAGCGTGGCCAATGCGACGATCGCCACGAACAGTACCAAGCTACCGGCCTGGGTAAAAAGGAAAAATTTCAACGCCGCATAGCGACGCTGTTCATGTCCCCAGATGGCGATGAGCAGATACATCGGCACGAGCATGACTTCCCAGAACACGAAGAAGAGGAATAAATCCAACGCGAGGAAGACGCCGAACACACCGCTCAGGACCACGAGTAGATTGAAATGAAAGAACCCGATGCGGGTGCTGATTTCCGTCCATGAGGAGATGATGGCCACGAGGCCGAGAAAGCCGGTCAAGAGCACCAGCACGAGACTCACACCGTCCAGGCCCAGATGAAGACCGATGCCCCATTGGGGAATCCATGGCTCCATCGTTTCGACCAACCAGCGGCCGTCGCCGCTTTCGGCCTGATTCGCGACAAACAAGGCGAGGACCAGATTCATCGTCAGGGCTCCGGCTGCGAGCCATCGAGGGGCCTGTCTCGAGAGGGATTCACTCCACCATGCGACCGGAGCCGCGAGGAATGGAATGAGGATGAGGGTCCACAGGATCATAGGGCGAACCATCCAATGAGCACGAGCGCCGCCGTGGCCAGCGACGCGGCATACCAGCGAACGAGACCTGTTTGCGTGCGGCTGAGCGAGACGTGGATGTGCCCCGCCGCCTCGGCGGCCGCGTCGTACACTGCGTCCACCGCATCGCGGGGGTTCCGGGCAAGCCGGCGCCAGGGTGCCACGATGAGCCGGTGGTAGAGCCAGTCGAATCCTCCTCCATGAAAGAGCCAGTGTCTGACGGGCCGCAGGGCGGGGCGCTTGAGGTGGACTTCAAAGCGCTCTTGGCCTGGGCGAGGCAGAAACAGGAGTGCGGCGAGACCGATGCCAAGAAGCGAAGCACCTGACACCGCGGCTTGCTCAATCGCCTCAACCGAATGATCCTGCTCGATCCCCTCCTCGAGCGGCGGCAACGCGTGCGACAGATACCGGCTGAATGTCGGCTGATGTCCAAGCGTGCGAGGAATTTCCAACCATCCGATGCTCAGCGACAATATCGCCAGCACGACAAGCGGAACAGAGATGGCCATGCCCTGCCCGCCAGCCGGGACGGTTCGAATGTCTCCGAAGAACACCCGGAAGACGAGACGGAAGCTGTAGAGGCCGGTCAAAAACGTGCCCACGGCACCACCCAGCCAGAGCCAGGGACCCCCGAGCGAAGACGACCAGACGGACCACAAAATCCAGTCCTTGCTATAGAAGCCCGAGCTGATGAGTGGAAGCCCCGACAAGGCGGCGGTGCCGATGAGGAACGTCCAGAACGTGACCGGAAGTGCGCGGCGCAGGCCGCCCATCCGGAAAATGTCCTGTTCGTGATGCACCCGGAGAATGACCGCGCCTGCGGCAAGGAACAACAGCGCTTTGAAACAGGCATGCGTCAAAAAATGAAACAGCGCCGCAGACCAGGCGCCGACGCCGAGGGCCAGGAACATGTAGCCGATCTGGCTGATTGTCGAATAGGCCAGGATGCGCTTGATGTCCCGTTGAACAAGTGCGCACATGCCGGCGAGCAGCAACGTCGCAACTCCGATGATGGCGACGGCGAACAGGACCGGCGGCGCGAGACTAAACAGCGAATGCATCCGTGCGATCAAATAGACGCCGGCGGTCACCATCGTGGCAGCATGGATCAGCGCACTGACCGGCGTGGGCCCTGCCATCGCATCGGGCAGCCACACCTGCAGCGGCAGCTGCGCGGATTTCCCGACAGC
>JAJFBJ010000210.1 GCA_020697375.1 Nitrospira sp.
TCCCATCATCAGCCATGAGGCAAAGGGGATGAGAAAGGTGGGATAGACCAGGATTAGCGCCCAATACGAATTGTAAAGTCCGAAGTTGGAAACGATCTGAGAGAGTGGAATGAAGAGCAGCGTCGGCGGCACGAGATAGAGCAGGAAAATCGCAATACCGAGCGTGTTGCCTCCCCGGAAGCGAAATCGGCCCAGTGCGTAGCCGATAAGGATGCTGCAGAAGAGCGACAGAGCCGTGGCGCCCGCGGTCACTACGAGAGTGTTCCAGATCCAGCGGGGGAACTCGGTTTCCTGCAACAGGTAGCGATAGTTCTCCAGCGTCGGGCTAATGATGGCGAACGGGTTGATCCGGGTGTCGAGCAGCAATTGATCCGGCTTGATCGAGACGATCAGCATCCAGGCGAAGGGAAAGAGCAAAAAAATCGCGTAGAGCAGGAGCGGAGAGCGCCAAGAAGGGAAACATCGAGATTGCGACGGCCGCTGCTTGGCCAAGCGCCGAGAAGCCCATCATCTGATAGGCGTAGGTGCCGAAGATGTGGGTGGAACTGGCAGGACCGCCCTTCGTCAGGACGTAAATGAGCTGGAAATCGGAGAAGGTGAAGATAATCGAGAAGAGGGTAGTGATCAGAAGGATGTTGCGGATCGTCGGCAGCGTCACGGCGCGGAAGCGCTGGAAGGCGTTGGCTCCATCGAGCGCCGCGGCCTCGTGCAGCTCAGGGGAGACCGCCTGCAACCCGGCAAGAATGGAGATGGCGAAGAAGGGGAGACCACGCCAGATGTTGGCAACGCACACGGAGGCAATGGCATTCCAACGGTCGCCGAGGAAATTGATGTTCGTTTGAATCAGGCCCCAACTCTTCAAGACCCAGGAGATGGGGCTGAGCACACTGTCGAAAAGCATCAGCCAAGCCAGGCTGCTAATGGCCGTCGGGATGATGAAGGGAAGCAGCAGGCCCGCACGGATGAACCGGCTGAAGTGAAACGTCTGATTCAGCACCAAGGCTAAACCCAGCCCGAGAAACAGCTTGAACGGCACAGTGACAAAGCTATAGATCAGGGTATTGGCGACGGTGCGATGAAAGATCTGGTCCCTTAGCAGGATCTGGAAATTCTCGAAGCCGACAAAATTGAAGTCAGCGAACCCGACCATCTTGTCGGTCAACGACAAATAGATTCCCAGGAAGAAAGGATAGGCCATGAACAGGAGCAGGATCACGAGGCCCGGGATCATGAACAAGTACGCGAGCGGCGCCTCTCGCTCCCAGAACCGTGCCTTGCCCCGTGACGGCCGAACAACGTCCGATTCGGGTCGGGACTCGGCAGTGATGACACTCATGGGCTGCTCCGCTGTGATGACGTCTCGCCCGATCGTGCGGCGGCGAAGGCGGGACTCGGGCCTGGCTGCCTCGGAGGCGAGACAGCCAGGCGCCGTGATGGGATGCGACTAGACCCCGTAGATGCGCTGGAGCTGCGTCTCGGCCTGCTGAACGGCGCCAGCGGCGTCGCCGGACTGGATCGCCTGCGCGAACATGTTGACGATGACGTAACGGGCATTCGCTTCCGCCGCCTTCTGGTTGGCGGGTCCGGCATACCCTTTATTGCGGCTGTAGTCCGACACCGCCGGGTACGGCGCGAGGGACGGATTGCCAGTGTAGATCTCCAGATCTGCGTAGCCAGGCGCCATGGGGATGATGTACCCGCCCTGTGCTTCCAACCAGGGAATGAAGACCTCTGGCGTGTAGAAGTACTCGAGGAACTCGACCGCCGCTTCGGTGTTCGGCGAGTAGCTCATCGCGGCCATAGAGCGACAGCCGAGCTGGCAGAACTGCCCGGCCGGACCGGCTGGGAAAGCCGAGTGCCAGATATCGTCAGGCTCGACCTGGACCTCATAGTCGAGCGTCGACTCGCCTTCCTTGGCATCCACCGCGGCCAGGTAAACGCTGCTGCCGTTGATCGTCGCCGAGATCTGATCGGAGAGGAAGGCGCGATTGTTGGCGGCATCGTCCCAGGAGAGACCGGTCTCGTCGTACGCGTCCGTCCAATGCTGGGTGAAGGCCTGAAGTGCCTCGACGAACTCCGGCTTGTTGATGGCGACGGTGGTGCCGTCTTCTTCAACCTCCATGGCGCCGTAGCTCCACATGTACGGATAGGCGAACGCCGGTGGGTCCCCGAGACTCTGCCCCAGCGCCTGTCCTAGCGGCTTGCCCATCTCCTTGAGCGTCTTGCCGACCGCGAAGAGTTCTTCATAGGTCTTGGGGAAGTTGTTCTTCGGGTCCTCGATGCCGGCTTCCTCGAACAGGCTGATGCGATAGGCGTAGGCAACGCTCGATGTACCATGGGGAACGCTATACCACTTCCCATCGACCGATGCCGTGTTGACGACCCAGTCGTAAAAGCCGCCGTACTCCTCGCTGACCGCTTGCGCGAGGTCTTCGACAGGCACCATGTTCTCGGAATAAAGGTAGGGCCAGGTGTCCCACATCTCGATAACGTCGGCTCCGGAGCCACCTTCAACAGCCGCCGCGATGCGCGGCTGGAGATCCGGCCAGGCAATGTAATCGGTCGTCACGGCGACGCCGTTCTGGCTGCCCCACTCTTGGGCGACTTGGGTGAAGAACTCCTGACCTTCCGGGACGAAGTAGGTTGCTTGCAGTGTGTTGAGCTGGCGCTCCTGAATGAATGCCGCCGCACGAGGCGCGGCGCTGGCGCGGCCCGTGGATAAGAGAACGCCGGAGACCGCCGCGGTGGACAGTCCAATGGCGGCGCCGCGCCGCATGATGCTGCGCCGCGAGAGACGGAGGCGCATCGCTTCATTGACAAGGGAATCAACACGGGGATCGCTCACGGATTTCCTCCTCGCCACTGAGTGGCTTGGCCATCGCGGCCGGGTAGCCTGTGCCCCGTGCGCTGGACGCATCCAGCGCTGCCAAGGCCACAGTGCCCTGGTGAGGTGGCCAGCCTAGTCCGATCACCAAAATCCGTCAACACGGATTCATCGCAATTGAACGGGAGCGCGTCAGACCGACTTGACGTGCCCAGGCGTAGGGATATGCTGCACCGCGCTGAACTGTGGGCCCGCGACGGCGTGCCACCGAGAGCCTGTCAATGACGCAAAGCTGAAATGACCGGCACGCCATGTTTTGCGTGAATCGAAGCACCGGTGCATGACATGGGGAGGGGTTCACATCAGATGAGTCGACCTTTGAGAGTCTTGATCTCTGGTTACGACTCCCCCGAGGGACCGGCGTTCGACCAGGCTGGCAACCTTTATTTTGTGAACTGGTTGAGTAGTGCAATCGTTCGCTTGACGCCTGGCGGCGTGGCCTCGGAATTCTTCAACACCGGCGGAATCCCGGCCGGGCTCGCCTTCCACCGTGACGGCTCCCTCTACGTCGCGGATGAGGGCGACGATATCCATGGCGTGCTTCGTGTCGCCAACGGCCGGGCGACGATCCTCGTCAACGAATTCGAAGGGCAGCCACTGAATGGCGCCAACGACCTGGTGTTCGATGAGAACGGCGTCCTCTACTTTTCCGATCCCTGGCGGTCATCGGCCGAAAACCCGATCGGCGGGTTCTACCGCCTCTTCCCGGATGGTGGTCTGGAGCGGATCGACCATGGACTGGCCTTTCCTAATGGCGTCGCGCTCAGCGCGGACGGCGGCGCTGTCTATCTGGCCGAGACCTACCGCAACCGCATCCTGCGCTACCTGATAGGGGCCGACGGCGCCGTCAGTGCGCGTGAGGATTTTGCCCTCCTCCCCGGCTGGGAAGGACCCGACGGCATGGCGTTCGACGAAGCCGGCAATCTTTACGTCGCCCACTTTGGCGGGGGTAAAGTCGCGGTCTTCAATCAATCGGGCGCGATGATCGAAGTGATCCCGGTACCGGGCGCCAAGGTCACGAACGTGGCTTTCGGAGGCGCCGACCGGCGGACGCTGGTCATCACCGATGTCGAGACAGCATCGATCTACCAGACCCGCGTCGACGCGCCTGGACTGCGGCTGTTTGGCTGAACGAGGGTGATAAGGTCATGGGGTGATAGCACGAGACGAAGGTTGCGAAGGTTGCGAAGCCTACAAAAGGCATGCACAACTGCAATCCGCAAGTTCGTAGTCCGCTATCCGTATGC
>JAJFBJ010000211.1 GCA_020697375.1 Nitrospira sp.
ATATTCCGGCACGTCGAAACTGACCCGCACATGGCTCTGGGCGCCCAAGTTGTAGATTTCATCCGGCTGGATGGTGCGGAGAACCCGATTGAGCGAGCTTGCATCGTTGAGGTCGCCATAGACCAGCCGCAGCCGGGCTTCCGGGACATGCGGATCCTGGTAGATGGCGTCGATCCGGGCGGTATTGAGCGAGCTCGATCGCCGGACGATGCCGTGGACTTCGTATCCCTTGGTCAATAATAGCTCCGCCAGATAGGACCCGTCTTGCCCGGTGATGCCGGTAATCAATGCTTTTTTCACGGCGTGACCTGCTCCTTTGTTACGGCAATTGAAACTCGATCCGATCTTCCACATGTCGCAGTGAAACCGGCATCATCTTCTCTTCTTGGTTGATCGCGCAGAATCAAGCCAAGCCGGCTCCCTGCAGCACATATTGTTCGCACCAGGCATACGTTCGCTCCAGCCCCTCTTGAATGTTTGTCTTGGGAGACCAATTCAAGATGTCACGCGCTTTACTCCAATCCGCGGCCCGATCGACATCGCCCTCAGGCTTGCTGGTGTCAAAACGGATGTCGATTCGCTTGCCGGAAATGGCGCATACCAGTTCCGCAATCTCCTTGATCGAGGTGCTGTAGTCCGGTCCGATCTGAATGACGCCTCGATTCATGCCCTTCGTGGCCACCGAAACCAGCGCGTCGACGATATCGTCAACAAACACGAACGCTCGGCGCTGCTTTCCCGATCCCCACACCACAAACTCTTCATCAGGGTGCCGGACGGCTTTGCGGATCAACGACGGAATGACCTGTGATTTCTCAGGAGACATTTCACAATGGGGACCGTACACGTTGTGAAACCGAAGAAGCCCGATGTCCAACAACTTTTCCTTCCGAGCCAAGTCGCATCCCATTTCTCCCATCAATTTGCTCCAGCCATAAGATGATTCCGGCGACGCCGGATACGCATCCTCTTCCTTGAACGGCGGAGGATTCAATTTACTCTGGCGCTCGGCCGGATAGCTGCACGCGGTCCCGACATACACATACGATGACACGTTGCTCGCGATCGCCGCACGCAGCATGTTGGAATCAATCAAAAGATTGGTGTTGAAGAGCGAGAACTGATTGCCGAACACGTAATTGATGCCGGCGACGACATCTGCCAGGTGGTACACGATATCCTGCCCCTCGGTCGCCCGTTCGCAGTTCACATAGTCACAGAGGTCGACTTCCAGAAAGCGGCGCTCGACATCGATCACCGGCGCTCCGTCGGCAGCGAGCAAATTAGACTTCTTCCCCCGCCACAGATTGTCAGCCACTGTGACCTCAGCGCCGGCAGCGGCGAGACGCGCAACGAGATGCGAACCGATCTGACCGGCGCCGCCGGTCACGAGCACACGTTTGTTAGTCCAATACATATTGATTCCCTTTCCCACACAAATGGTTCCTTAGACTTGCCCTACGACCCGTTGCACCTCCTTGAGGTGATCTGCAAGGCGGATGGCCATAGCCACGATCGTCAACGTCGGATTGGCATGGCTGGATGTCGGAAACACCGAACTGCTGGCGACGAACAAATTGGCCACCCCATGCACACGGCAATCCCCATCAACCACCCCCTGAGATGGATTTGCCGACATGCGGGTCGTCCCGATGTGATGACCGAGCACGGCTTTAACATCCTCCAACAACATGGGCACATCGTTTCCCAAATAGGTCAGAAAGCCGCAATGCTGCCGTCGCAACTCCCGATCGATGAGCTCATGGGCGCGCTGCACGCTTTCCCGATCCTGCGGGGTGACATGAAAATTGAGGCGTAGGCGCGGCATGCCGAATTCGTCGCAGGATTCATCCAACGTCACGCGGTTGTCCCGATGGGGTACCTGCTCACTCTGGAAATACAAGTAGTAGGCGTTGGATCGGGAACGCAACAATAGCGAAGGAATGCGACGGCGCTGGAGGAGCCGTTTTCGCCCGAACTTCGGCAGCACCGATAGGGCTTGAGGCGATCCCATCAGCACGTTCCTGATATGCCGCCAATACAGGGCATATTTGCCATTTCCCAATTGCTCCTGCTGTCTGCCTCCCAAGAGCCGCTTGAGCAGAAAGGCGGCGGAGAGGACTGCATCACCATGTCCCGGGTCGCCTACCAAGGGCCGGTCCAACAGCATGTATGAATTCAGGAGGCTATGCTTTCGCTGTGCCTCTTCGGAGAAAGCGATACGCCGCCGGCAAAACACGCCTTTTGGGTCAGCCTCGTAACCGAACATCACATTTTGGCCCGCCGTCAGCGTGGCGCTCGCGATGACTCCGTGGATATGCGACATGTATCCGCATCCCAGCCAATCCGAATGGTTTCCGATTCCCTCCCTATGGACGCGACGGGAAGCCAGCAATAACCGGGTGGTTTCCAATCCTCCGCCGGCCAGCAGGACGGTGCCTGCCCGCACGGTGAAGCGACGGCCGTTGAAAGTCGCCACGTCGACTGAATCGATCCGCTTGCCGTCCGGTGAAGCCCGCAACTCGACCACAGGCGCATACAACAGGACACGCAGATTGCCCGCACGGGCGAGGATCGGACGATAGACCTTTCCAAATTGCGTCGGGGGACTCCACCGTTCGATGCCCGAAGTATTTACATCCCCGTCTGAAAAACCCGGCAACATGGAAAGAGGCGCACCGGGGAGCGCAGAGGACACCTGGTAGCTGTAGTCTCCACACTCACAATACGAATGGGCGCGGCGGTAATAGTCATCCAGTTCCTTCTGCGGGAACGGCCAACCACTGTGCGACACCCATTCGCGCTGATCGAAATCGACAGAGTCGAATGGGATGCAGCGCCCACCCCAGAGCGATGTGGTGCCTCCCAACTGACGGTAGCGAGCTTGGTCCAGAGGCAGATGGCGGACCGGATCGTTTAGGCTGCCTTGGTAAAGCGTCTGACTGGGTCCGGCCCTTGTCTTCCCCCCGGCTTCCAATAGAATGATGTTCATGCCGGTCTCGAGCAGCTCCATCGCCAATGTGATCCCGGCCGCGCCTGCCCCTATGATGCACACATCGGCAGTGAGGGTCTGTCCGTTGGAGATCGATCGCGCGTCAAGCAACATGGCCGCACCCCATCGCAAGATCCACCGCCCCCACATTCTGCCGCAGGTGCCGCCGGCAGGTCATCCCCGCAAGTACCACGCCGATCTCAGGACGTTGCAAAAGAGGACTCAGCGCGTCGAACACCGTCCCTGACTCCAGCGCATTATGTGAAAACACCTCTCGCGCAATCACTCCGATGCCAAGGGATCGCGCATGCTCAAGCAATGGGATGGTGGTCTCAAGACTGCTTCTGTCGACTGGAATCTGGATGCAGGCGATGCCAGGCTGCCCGATCCACGCATGGGCATCGGCAACGGACCGGCAGGACAGACCGAATTGACCGAGCTCCCCCTGCTGCTTGAGGCGGTTCAGCAATTCGAACACGGCATCACGTTGCGGCATGTCAACCGGTGGATTATGCAACAAGAAGAGATCGATACGCTCCAGACCCAACCGTCGCAAGCTACCCTCGATTCGTCGGCGGAGATAGTTCGGGCCGAAACACTGGCGTTCATGTCGCGTACGGACTTGAGTAGTAACCGCCCTTGCACTTCGCCAACTCCGGATGAAGAGATTGGCGACCGGCTTTGCGAGCCGTATCATACTTTCAACAGGACCGACGGTTAAGCCTGCCTTCGTGCACAGAATCATCCCTTTCGACCCGCTCCGGAACAATTTTCCAAGCAGACGCTCGCTGTCGCCCTGCCCATAGACATCCGCGGTGTCGAAAAACGTGATGCCGGCATCCCTAGCTTCACGAA
>JAJFBJ010000084.1 GCA_020697375.1 Nitrospira sp.
GCGAACTTCTCCTAGGAGTCTGTCCGAGTAATGCCGTTCTGCTGCGACGAATGATCTGCCGGCATCTGCGTCGTTCTCGTCCCGTAAAAATCCTCAACGTATTCAGCGAATACGCTTCCGGTTTTTTCGAGCCTGCGGCCTCGCATCCGCCGGCAACTCCTTCGCCTCGCGACGAAGGATTACTCGGACAGGCTCCTAGGGCTTAAGCCGCTGCCACTCAACCGTGGCGCACCAAAACGTCCCTTGTCCCAAGCAAGGCCGCGAGGAGCTCGGACGCCGAGCTGTACTGTTTCCTACATCGAGGTGGACGAGCGATCGAACGAAGCCAGATGGAAGTTCAGCAGCGATTAGAGCTCGCGGATGGCGCCCTGGAGGACCGTCATCTGTGTCATCGGATCGCCGGAGGCTTGGAGTTCCGCGCGGATCTGGTCTTTGAGGTAGCTGGAGTAGCCGATCTTCTCGACAAGGACTTCGAGGAAGCGTTCGGACGACAGCAGGGTCTGGGCTTTCAGTTCTTCGAGGGTCTCATCGCTCACCGGCACGTAACTGCTGCCGATATGGAAGATGACGTTGTAATGGCGGTCTCGCCCCAGTCGTTCGAACCGTAATCCCTTCACGTGCCGTTCCTTTTCATACAAGTCGATGCGGCCACATTGTAATGAATCACCGGCGCGAAGACAAGGTCGGACAATCCCGCATCGGCTCCTATCCGACGGTGACGTTCCCCCGAAGTCAGGACTTGGAGATCGGCTTTCCGAAATATTCACGCCGGCTGACTGCGGCATCGGAAACGAACATGACTCCCGAATAACGCTCGAAGAGCGGACGCAATCCCGCGAGTACCGGTTCCACCTTTTCTTCCGGCACGACCGCCATGATCATCACGAGGCTCTCCTGTTCGCTGAACATGAAGTGAGCTTCGCGCGTGCCGTGATGTCCCTTCCCCGAAATATTGCCGATGATGGTGTATCCGCTCGCCTGGACCTTGTCCAACAGCTCCGTGACAAAGGGCCGGTTGTCACCGGACACAATGACGCGGATTTCTTTCATGGGATGTAATGTGAGGCCGGCCATGTCGATACTCCTTCTAGTAAGGCGCTTTCAAGAAGTCCATCGTGATCGCGGGTTATGCGTCGCTTGAATTTCTAACCCGGCGCCACACCCCCGATGGCATGTAGCGGTACCAGGTTCCATCTTCCGGGTCCAGCGCGGCCAGATGGACCCATTCATTATGATAAAAATGTTGCAGCAATTCATGCCGCGCGATCAGTTTTTCGAGGCGCGCGCGCGGGGCCTCAACGAGCGTCAGCAGGCGCATGGGCTCATGATAGGGCAACGTGCCATTCATGACGGTTTGCCAGGCCAGCCCAAGCCTGAGGTCGCTCCATGGCCCGGACATGATACCGATGCGGCCGACGACGTTGTGATAGATCTTGCTTCCGGCTCCGTAGACCTCATTATCCACGGCCGAAAAATAATGCTCCATATTGATCCATTGGGCCACCACTTGCGGCGCGGTCAGCAGCACTTCGAGCAAGCGATCCGTCGGGTCTTCCCGATAATCATAGGAGTGCAGGAAGACGCGGCCCGCCAGATTGAGTCCCTTCGTCAACTCACGCCGCCCGATGATGAAGGCCGTATTGCCGGACAGGCCCCATTCCGGTCGCACCTGGCTCCAGTCCGCGCTGCGCCTCGCGACCTCGGCCGCTGCCTCGTCGATAGGAAGCATGGTGCCGACATCCGGGAACTTGGCGCAACGTTCCTGGCTCGTCAACTGCGCGGCCTCTCGCAAGTCTTCCGACAACCGGGCCACGTCCTTGCGATGTGTCGGGGGCACGTCCTCGAGGTCGAACAGCTGCACCTCGTCTTTTGTCGTATCCACTTGGCCTGCTAGGAAATGTGTATCCGGCGGGATTTCGATGCCGCGCTTCGCCAACCGTTCCCGAACCGGCGGCCGGTTGGCCATCGCCGCGAGCACGCGCGCATTGGGTTGTCCTTCGTTCCCGCCGCAGGCGCCGCAGTCCAGCGCCGATTCGAAGGGATTGTTTTCGGTGGTGCTGCCGTGCGCGCAAAACAGCACGAGCCGGGCAAAGTTTCGCACCAATCCCATCATGCGCAGAGCGGTTTCGACCGTGATGATCTGCTCCTCTAGCGTGAAGCCCGTCCGCGTGATGCGTTCCTTCTGGCGCGCCGCTGCTCGGCGATTGATCCGGTAGCGCTGCCGAAGCTCGTCGAGGAACGCCGCCAGTTGCTCCTCCGACAGGCCGGCTGCTTTGCAGGCCTCGTTCAAGAATGGCTCGGCCGGCGCATCTTCATCCAGAGCGCGCCGCCGCAAGGCTTCGACGAATTCCGGATCGACCCGCGATCCGCGAAGGCCGAACTTGTCGCGCAAGGCCCTCCAGATCAATGCGCGCTGTTCCGACCACAGCATTTCCTCAGTTTCCGCCGGCGCCAATTTGTCCACGGTCAAGCTGGTGGCGATCGTGGGGACAAACAAGCGCCGGACCCAGCCTGTCATGCGCTTGTAGAGCGAGGGAAGCATCGTCTTCCCCACGATTGGGAGGCCATAAAACCACCCCAGTGACTCCACCATGACATAGGGAGTGACCACATTCTCCTTGAGATCGTGCAACAGGGTATGCCCGGCATGGACCAGTTTCGTCCGCGATTGGTGTTTGGACAGGTAGTGATCCAAATAGCTGCGAGGAATCTCTCGCACTTCATTTTTCGCGCGCATGATCACGGGAAACTGCTCGGTCTCATGCTCTTTGCCCCAGGCGCGATAACGGATGAAGACGGCAAAGAATCCAGCGAATCCATAGGTATCGTTCGCGCCGGTCGATTCCAGATGGCGGCGGAATGGCTCGGATCGCACATCGATGCAATAGACCGATTGTGAATGGGGCCGCACCGGCGGCTGGTGTTCCGGGAGGGCCGGTTGAGGTTTGGAAGGCGCTCGTAGAAGCATGCCGAACAGGTGATCCTGGTACCCCGCTTCGAAGGCCTTGAGCCACACGGGACCATGGGAGGATTCGGGGAAGGCCTCCACCCATTGAAGGAGGCGGTTGAGGTCGGCGGGGGCACTTTCCAGGAGCACGGTCGGAACGATCTCGAGCGCCTGGGCAAGCGTCAGCAATCGTCTGGCCATGATCCGTTGTTGAGCCCGCTCGCGGCGCGGCCCGAAGTCTATCTGGTAATGATGGGCCAGCCGTTCCCAGGCATGCGCATTTCCTCGTCCCTGTTTGAGCCGATCGACCTTCTCCGCATAGACTGCCGGCAGCGCTCCAGCCACCCATTCCTTGCGCATGAAGTAGGCATGGGATTGCTGCTCCATATAGGTGGAGATGGCACGATAATTCCCGTCGATTCCCAATTCCTCCCGGCAGACTTTCCGGACCAGTTCGCGCACATACCACAAGCGGATGGCGAGGAACTTCACCAGACCGACGGGGTAGGTCTGCTGCCAGGCATAGTCCTGTTCTTCCGCGCGCCATTTGACGAAGCCGGCCCAACCGGGCAGGGCGGCGAGCTGGAGCGAGAGATAGTCCTGCCGGAATTCCGCCGGAATCGCCAAGGCTTCGAGGCAATCGAAGATGGTGTCCTCGGGATGGTCGGGCAGCGCCGCAATCTTTCTGCGACTGTTTTCAATGCCGCAAATCACCCATTCATTCCCAGCCAGCGCTTTCCAGGCTGCATAAAGTCCCTGGTCCCGTCCCGGCATCGACCAGGTGGCATGGCCTTCGTCTAGAAAGGCCTCGCACCATTTGATCAATTCGCCGTTGATCTGTTGAACGATCTGCGTTCCCAGCGTCCGGTCGCACCAGCTTGAGAGTGTGACCTGCCGTCCCAACGCGGCGACGTCCTCACGCAATGCGGTGGTTATCCGTTCCGGGACGGTCGGCGAAGAAAGGGACAGCAAATGCCCGGCCAGCGCATCGACCTGTTCCTCGATCGGTTCTCGTTCCATCAGACGATCAAGGGGTTCCTCCATGGGCGCGGACAATCCATGGGTCAGGCAGGCGCGCAGCACGTCACGGTGGGAGATGCGCCATGAGCCGAGGGCCACTTCCTCATTTCTTGTCAGGCTGCTCAGAGCTTCGTCGAGGTGATGCGGCCCGATGCGGCCGGATTTCAAGTAACGTCGATAGACCTCACCGGAGAGATACCCTTTTCCGCCCAAAAACTGTTGGGCGCGGCGCATCGTTTCGGCAAACGGAAGGTATTCCAAGCTATGCAGCGGATTATGGTGAACGAAGGTCCGCATGGGCCAATACTGCGCAATGACCTCGCTGGCGAGGCGAATCATGCCGCGCAGCTCCATGCGGCGCGCGTCGAGATCCGGTTTGGACTGGACGGTCATCGGCTCCATGTCGCGCCTGTCATGGCCAGGGAAGACGGAAGATCCGCCGGGACGGTCTCAAAGTATCGAGAGGGGGCGGTGCCGAGGGCCAGCAGCAGCAGGACCAGGGTCAGCAGCGAAGCAAACTCCGTCCCGCGCAAATCTTCATAACGTAGGTTGGGGCGTTGGGGACCGAAAATCAGTTGTTCCACCAGCTCGATGAAATACCAGGACGCGCTGAGCCAGACGACCATGATGATGGCAAACGTTCCTGAGGGCACGAACGCGGGATGGAACAACATGCCCATGAAGCCGGAAAACACCGCGAAGGGCGGCATGCCAAGCGCGGCAAGCGCCAGCAGCGCGAGCAGAGTGCTGAAACGGGGCATCGGATAGGCTAGTCCCCCGATTGCGCGCACGTCGATATCGCCGTAACGAGCCCTGATCGCATACCAGGCCAGCAAGAGGCCGCTCATCGCGAGTCCCACGGCGCTGAGGTACAACGAGGCTTGTACAGGCGCGGTCCCCGTGTCGGCGATGTACCACCAAAGAATGCAAAAAAACGCCAGACCGGCATAGGCCAGACGGTGCAACGGGCGCGATTGAATCAGCGCCCGGAGCGAACCATAACAGGCTCCGGTCAAGGCCAGGATGGCCGTAGTGTGAAGCACCGTCCCATCCAGGTTCGGCAATAGCAAGCAGAGAGTATGAAATCCGACGACAGGCAGCAGCAGAGCCAGAAAGGCAGGTAGATTGCCCGGCAATCCAGTCAGGATCGCGACGAATCCTCCATGCAATGGCAACAGAGGCAGCATCGTCGCACAGGTGACGAGGAGTGAGACGGCGGAAGCCGGCGCCGGGAGAATAATCGAGAGCATGGCCGCCATGGTTCCCAGGCCGTAGGTTGCCAATCCTCGCCAGGGCTCGGGCCTGGTTCCGCCTTGATAACGATACAGCAGCCCGCAGAGCAGGCCGAGGAGTGTGACGACCAAGATAGTTCGAGCAGGCTCTTGTCCGGTCAGGATTGCAAGGCCCAGTCCCATCAGGCCCAACGTCGCCATCCAGGCCATGCGGTTATTCGGATGCGGCGGTTGTCCGAGCAGCGACAGAAACGCTGCAAGCGGAATCAGGCACAGGAGCGGCAGGCCGACGAGCGATTTGGTCCCACTGACCGATAATCCCGCCACGGAAAGGAGGCTCGCCACCGTGGTCACGAGCGCCCAGTTCTTCATCCGGCGAGGTGATGAGCGCATAAACAGACCGAGCGCCGCGCCGAGGCAAGGCACGGCGACCAGCAGCCAAGGCGCCAGCCAGGATTGAATCATGGCGTCCCTCCAGCCGGCGAAGTTCGCATGGCGCGCAACAGGGGTGAAAAGGGGGAGAGCCTCCGCCTGGATGCTCGCGGGCAAGGGTTGAGTCGCCTGGTTGAACGATGCGCACTCACGACAGACGCTTCTCCAGGCGGTGGGCCGCCCGCACGATGCTCCGGCCGACCTTGACGTACAGCTGATCCAGGTAAAGCCGGTTCATGAAGAGGACATACAGGCGGACCAGGAACGACTCGAACCAGTCCGGAATCCGGACCCTGCGTCCATGCGCCTGCGCGTAGAGGTAGAACCAGCTGATGACGGTCAGCAGAGTGGTCCCGGCCACCAGGACATCGAAAAGCCGTCCCGGCAGGGCGGCGGCCCTGAAATAGGAGGCCACTTCATCCGGATTCGGATACAGGAAGTGGGTGAAGCTTTCCACCGCGAACAGATACGTAAAGACTACCAGGAGGAGCGTCAATAGCATGGCGGCGGACACCTTCCAGGAGGCGACGGCGCGAATGCGCGTGAGGGAAAGAATCGCCTGCGACGAGGTCACCCAGATGAAAAAGAGAAAGATCACGGTCCCTTGGGACTCCAGCAGCGGAATCCTCAGCGCGCCGTGCGTCACCAGGAGAATGACCAACGGTAAGAAGAGCGTCGTCAGGAAACCGGTGGACCAGGTCAGATTGGAGAATTCGCGTTCTTCCGCTTCGCGGTTTGTCTTGGGGAATGACGGTTCCTGCCTCGCCTTGTGAATCACGTTGCCGCAGTTCAGGAAGACCGTCGCCTTGAACAGCCCATGCGCGACGAGGTGAAAGACGGCGAGCGAAAAGGCGCCCAGTCCGCATTCCATGATCATGTAGCCCATCTGGCCGATGGTCGAGAACCCGAGTGTTTTTTTGATGTCGTTCTGAGTCAACATCATCGTCGCGCCGAGGATGGCCGTGAGCGTGCCGATGATGAAGACCACATGCAAGGTGCTGGAGCTTTGCCCGTAGAGCGGCGCGAGACGGTTCAGCAAAAATCCGCCGGCGTTGATGATGCCGGCATGCAGAAGCGCATGGACCGGGGTCGGCGCATACAGAGATCTCGGGAGCCAGGTATGGACAGGAAATTGAGCCGACTTGCCCATGGCCCCGACGAAAATGAGCAACGTCACCGCCGTCACGCCGTTCATCTCCCACCCGAGTTGCGGCCAGATGGAAAGGGTAACGGGGATTTCGGCGGCGCGGGTGAACAGCGTCTGAAATTCAAAGGTGCCGTAGAGGGAATAAGCCAGAACGATGCCCGCGAGGAAGGCCACGTCGCAGAGCCGCAGAAGCGTGAAGGTGTTGGAAGCCCCCGCAAGTGTGGCGGCATGCGCATGGTTGTGCGCCAGGACGAACAATAGCCAGGACAGAATTTGCCAGAAGACAAACAGCATCACCAGGTTGGCGCTCGAAACCATGCAGAGCAGCACCGTGGTGGTAATGCCGAGTACCCCGAGATAGCGGCGATAGCCGCGATCCTGATACATATAGCCCATGGAATAGCGATAGATGAGCGTGGTCACTCCCGAGATGAGCACCATCATGACCGCGCTGAGGCGATCGATGTAGAAGCCGATGGGGAAAGCGAAGTTGGCGACGGCGGCCGGGTCGTACAGGCGCAACGTGATGGGACCCTCGGAAGTCACCTGCAACAACGTGATGAGGGAGCCAAGAAAGGCCGCCAGGACGGGGAAGATTCCCGCCTTGGCGTTCCGTTCCTGATCGGCGCTTTTGCCGGTCAGCACGAAGAGGGCCGTCAAGAGAGGCAGTAACGGCACGAGCACAAGGAACGGCATGTTGAGCGCATCCTCCGACTGATGAACCGATCGTCCCAAACGGGACGATGCCTACGCTCTGACGTCACCATGATGTAGAAAAAGGCCGGCCGACCCTACTGCCCGTCTCATGGTATCGATAAAGCGGGTCTGGGACCGCGCAGTCACGGCCTCCCGCGGCGCCACCAGAAAAACTCCGCTAGATCTAGCCGCGCAGGTCGGACAATGCAAGGAAAAAACCTGAGAGAGGCGGCCAGCCAAGGCCGGCAGAGGCAGACTGAGTTGGCGCAAGATGCAGGGACCGTTCTTTCGGCCTCTCGATGATAAGGTGTAGTCGGCGCTGGTCGAGGCGAAGCGTTCGGAAGCCATCTGTGCCAGGCGTTAGACAGCGGCAAGGGCCATCAGACCACAGGCGCTCATTCGATGAGGCTGAATTCATAGCGCGAGTTATTGAGCCTGCTCAGCAACTCTGAGACGTGGTCGCGTCCGCGGGTTTCCATGGTGATGTCGATCGCGGTTTCGCTCAGGCTCACGCCGTAATGCGCTCGGTTGTACGAGGTCTCAACGATGTTGGCACTCGCCTTGGCGATCACCGCGGCCAGTCCTTCCAGCGCACCCGGATAGTCGGGAAGGCGTACCCGGAGTCGCAAACGCCGCCCGTCTCGGACCATACCCTGTTCGATGATCCTGGCGAGCACGTTTACATCGAGATTGCCGCCGGACACCAGCAACGCGATATTTTTTCCTCGATGGCTCGTCCTTCCTTGAAGCATCGCCGCGAGCGCAATGGCGCCGGCTCCTTCCGCCAACGTCTTCTCCTGTTCCAACAACAGCAGAATTGCCGCCGCGATGTCCGCTTCATCGACCGTGACCACGTGATCCACGTATCTCCGTACCAGCGGCAGGGCCAGCGTACCCGCCTTTCGAACGGCGATCCCGTCCGCCAAGGTAGAGGCCGGGGGAAGATTGACCGGCTCCCCCAGCTCCAGGGCTGCCTTCATCGACGGCAGACGCGACGTTTGCACGCCGATGACCTCGACCTGTGAATCACGCTCTTTCACCGCACATCCGATTCCGGCGATGAGCCCGCCGCCGCCCACCGGGACGACAATCACGTCCAGCGCCGGGTTCTGTGCCAGGATCTCCAACCCGAGGGTTCCCTGCCCGGCGATCACCGCTTCGTCATCGAATGCGTGGATGAACGTGGCGTTCGTATACAGGCTCCGTTCGACGGCCGCCTCGTAAGCCTCGTCGTAGTTGCTGCCGTGCAGAACGACATCCGCGCCATGGGTTCGGGTGGCGGAGACTTTGATGAGCGGCGTAGAGCGCGGCATCCAGATTTGGGCCGGAATGCCGCGCCGGGCTGCATGGTACGCCACCCCCTGTCCGTGGTTGCCCGCAGAGGCCGCGATCACGCCGCGCCGCTTCTCGTCGTCGGTCATCGTAAGGATTCGGTTCAATGCGCCGCGCTCCTTGAAGGATCCCGTCATCTGCAGGTTTTCGAGCTTCAAGTAAATCGCGTTGCCCGTCAGATCGGAGAGCAGCTTCGAGTGCACCAGGGGGGATTCGTAGATCGCCGGCTTGATCCGGCCGGCTGCCTCTTCGATGCGGGTGAGATCCATCATGCAAGTCCCTTCTTTTTTTCGTCTTTCGGCCGACTCCTGTGATGCATCTCTTGGTCTCCTCAAAAAGAAAAAGCCCCTGGCGGAACCGAATCCGCCAGAGGCCTCATTGCTTGCGTAGAAGATCTCGATCGCAGGCAGGGCTCAGGCGGAGCCGGCGATCATAATCGCCGCCGCCATGTCCATGCCGATGTTCTGCAGACCGAGAGTCATGAATTCTTCGACTTGTCTATGAACCAAAGATGTGATTACGGTGTGAGTGTATCGCATGCCGGCGTCCTTCATCAACCCGGGTGCTCGAGAGCAGGAGCAAGGGGGGTTGGAGGAATCGGATTGCGGTGGCTATAATCGGCCTCTCTCCAGCACGAGCGCATTTTCCTCTTCACTCTGGAATCGGATCTGGAAGGCAACTTTCGATAGGACCTAGGAGAGCCAGGAATTCATGAGCCGCCATACCCTCGAAACGCTGAGATTCGACAATAGCTATGCGCGCTTGCCCGGTCAGTTCTACGCCAAGGTGAACCCCACGCCGTTCGCTGCGCCGCCCTATCTCATCAGCGTGAATCCGTCGGCGCTCGAACTGTTGGACCTCGACCCGTCTGAAGCGGCCAGGCCGGAATTCCCGGGAGTATTCGGAGGAAGCCTCCTGGTGCCTGGCATGGAACCCTTGGCCATGCTCTATTCGGGCCATCAGTTCGGCGTGTACGTGCCCCAACTCGGCGACGGCCGGGCGATTCTTCTCGGCGAAGTGAAGAACGGCCGCGGCGAGCGTTGGGATTTGCATTTGAAGGGTGCGGGGATGACGCCGTTTTCACGCGACGGAGACGGGCGTTCGGTGCTCCGATCCGCCATTCGTGAATATCTCTGTTGTGAAGCCATGCAT
The DNA here is from genome assembly GCA_020697375.1 of Nitrospira sp. The sequence continues at coordinate 9,959 of JAJFBJ010000084.1, forward strand.
GGCCTCGGCATTCCGACCACGCGCGCGCTCTGTCTGGTGGGGAGCGACGACAAGGTCTATCGCGAACAGATCGAAACCGGCGCGACGATCGTCCGGATGGCGCCCTCGCATGTGCGCTTCGGCACGTTCGAAATTTTTTATTATCGAAAGCAGCATGAGCATCTGCAGCGGCTGGCGGATTATACGATCGAGATGCATTTCCCCCACCTCGCGCAGGCAGCCGACAAGTATGTCCGCTTCTTTGCCGAAGTGGTGGATCGAACGGCGAGATTGATCGCGCATTGGCAGTCCGTCGGCTGGGCGCATGGCGTGCTGAATACAGACAACATGTCGATCCTGGGCATCACGCTCGATTACGGCCCCTACGGATTCATGGACGATTACGATCCCGGTTTCATTTGCAACCATTCCGATTACAACGGGCGGTATGCCTTCAACCAACAGCCCTACATCGGGCTCTGGAATCTGAGTTGTCTGGCGCAAACTCTGTTGCCGCTGGCCCCCAAAGAAGCGCTGAAGGGGGCGATGGATACGTACCAGACGAGCGTCGACCGGCATTATCGAGACCTGATGCGGTCCAAGCTGGGACTGGCCGAGGAACGAGCCGGTGACGAAGATCTGCTGCAGGACCTGAAGTCGCTCCTGGTCGGGAGCCGCGCGGACTATACGATCTTCTGGCGCGAGCTCGGGACATTTTCATCCGCCCCGGGCGCCGCGAATGAGCGGCTGCGCGAGCATTTCCTGAACCCGGAGCGGTTCGACGAGTGGGCGGCGCAATATCGCGAGAGACTGCAAAGCGAACAGAGCCGCGACGAGGAACGCCGCCGGCTGATGGATCTGGTGAACCCAAAGTACGTTCTGCGTAATTACCTCGCGCAGGCGGCGATCGAGAAGGCTCAGCAGAAAGACTATTCCGAAATCGACCGGCTGCTGCAGCTGCTTCAGAATCCTTGCAGAGAACAGCCCGGCATGGAATCCTACGCCGCCGCGCCCCCGAACTGGGGCAAACACATCAGCGTGAGCTGCTCGTCCTAGCGGCCTTATTCCTGATCCTCTCCCTGATTAAAAGCGGTTCGACGGTATCCAATCGGATACGGCGTTGTATCTGGGCCGATACAACCAGGACGCCCACGTGTGCCAGTGAAGAGCAGAACGTTCCGGATTCTCCTACAGTTCAACTGCTAAGTAGTTGGCACATTAGATGCTGGCTCTACCTGGTGGGAACAGGGTAGCTCAGAAGTCTTGAGCCATTGATGCAAGGGATTGCGAATGGCCTTCAAGGGAGACGATTCCACCTTTTCATTGGCCGCGACGGTCACCTTGGCCCTCGCGGTAGCCGCCATGGTGTTCACGAAGGAGCCGCTGCAGAGCTCGCGACCCCTTGGCAGCGGCACAGGTCTCCACGACACGGCCGGCGAACTCAAGGTCCGGGCGAGGCTGTGGGAAGATCCCTTCGAGGCGGTCGAGAAGGCTCTCGAGGCTCAGAGCCAGATCGCCGTCCAGATGGTCACCGACGGCAAGAGGGTCGAACTGGTGACCGCGACTGTCGGTCAGCAGCCGCAGCTCGGCGACGGCCTAAACGCTCTGCACGACAAGATCAAAGAGGTCAAGATCGGGCGTATTCTAGCGTTGGTTGTGATGACCCAGGGCGGATCGTCGGTCGAGGTAAGGGAAGAGCGTATCCGGGATCGTTATGCCGTGGGAGCGGCGCTGGAGGTGGGCTGTTTCGTTCCGGATCAGGGCGAGTCGCTGTCCTACTTCATGTGGGACTTTACCGCCTCGGTACAAGTCGAATCCATTGGGGCCTCGAATCGGGCCAGAAGTAAGTCGTCGTCCCCCAAAACCGGCAAAATCCGCCTATCACAATACACGCCCTACGAGTGGTACAGCCGGAGCGCGATCAGTACCTGCGGTGAGTCGGGCAGGAAGCCCGAAGATTCCATCCGCCACGTGTTGGTCCTATGGGTGAAAGCGCAAGAGGAAGAGGAGTCCATCCTCGCGCGCATCAATGCCTTAATCTCCGAGTTCGAAAAAGGGACCCAGCCCACATTCCCATTGCAAGTTAGACTCGTCGGCCCTCGCGCTTCGTCCGAATTTCAGAGCATGCTCAAGGAAATCGAGATGCATCTGTCGTCTGAAGGAGCTGAACACCAAAACCCGAAAGCCAAGTACAGCTGGCAACAAAAGGGCAAGACCCTCCAAATCTATTCCCCCTGGGCCACGGCCATGCCGGGCCTACTCTCATACGGACTGAAAGAAGTGAACGGGGGGGCCTGCCAGTCCTACGCTGCGTGCGAGACGGTGTTCGACCGATTGCTGAAGGCAGCCGGACTCGACCTCTCTTACCGCGTCACCAGCGACGAAGTTCTCTTCGGCTCCCTGATGGAAGAACTGGCTCGGTGGCAGGTGACGGTCGGACAAGACCGGATCGTGCTGATCGGAGAATGGGATTCGCTTTATGCCCGTGCCCTTCCGCTCACTTTCACTGCAGCGGCCTGTCAGTATGTGACCACGCAGCGTAAGGACAGTCGATGCAACAGCATTCAAGAGGGGATCGATCAACTGCTTGGGCCTACCCTGTCGCCCCGTGCGTTGAACATCAGGCAATACAGTTACCTGCGTGGCTTAGACGGAGAAGCATCGGAAGGTCAGCCCAAGCGATCCAAGTCCAAGAAGGAGGATAAGGAACGGGACAAGGACAAAACGGAAGGCAAGGAACGGTTCAGGGATATCGACTCCTATGAACGGCCGGAAGGCCAGGCGCAACTCGACTATGTGCGGCGTTTGGTTGCGCGCATCAAGGCCGAGTGTCAGGACGATATGCAAGCTGAGGATCAGCCAAGCGGCAAGGAAGCGGGAAAGGTAAAGGCCATTGGGATCCTGGGGAGGGATCCCTATGATGCCCTTCTGATTCTTCAGGCGGTCCGAGAGCAGTTTCCAAACGTCCTGTTCTTTACGACCGATCTCGATGCGCGGTACTTCCACGAAGACGAGCAGAAATGGACGCGCAACCTCATCGTGGCTTCCCAATTCGGTGTGCAGTTGGAGCCCTCGCTGCAACAGACTATCCCGCCTTTCCGCAGTTCGCTTCAAACCTCCGCGTTCTTTGCGGTGCTGCAAGCGATCGAACGGATCACGCCGCAGCCGCCAGAAAGCACGATTCCTCCCCGTCTCTTCGAAATCGGGCGCCATGGCGCGGTCGATTTGAGTGTGGACACTTCACGCAATGGGGACAGCAATTGGGACAAGAGCATCCATCCGACTAGGGTGGATGTTGCAGATGACAGAAAGACTCTCAAACTGCCGCCGAGAATCGGATTGCTCTGGATCATCGGGTTAATCGTGGGCTTCCTTACTTTGTGGGGATATGGGCGGCTCTGGAACTGGTTGACGGCGTGGAACGAACCGGATCCGACTAAGCACCCACTTCTATGGATCCTACGTCGAGCCTGGGTCTTCATTCCCGCGATCGTAGCTCTTTGGTTTTGGCGCCAGATCGTGCACTTTACCTATGCCGAAGAGGAACCCTTTTCCTGGTCCGACGGCGTGAGCATCTGGCCGACGGAAGCCTTGCGACTGGTCGCCATTTCCCTGTGCCTCTTCTTCCTGATCAAGGCCTGCGCTGATTCCGTTCGCAATATCGACGAGCTCACGAAGTCCTTTTTCCCCGATGTATCCTGTCGGCCTCAGGCCGGCGGATGGCGGAACAGCTTGAAGGGATTCTGGAGCGACCTGGATTGGATGTTCCATGGGTCCAAGCAGGACCATCCGGGCGCAGCGAGCGCGTTGTGGATGCGATACTGCCGCGCC
>JAJFBJ010000012.1 GCA_020697375.1 Nitrospira sp.
TGAAGGACAATCCCAAGGCAAGCCTCAAGATTTCAGGGCATTGTGACGAACGAGGGACGCATGACTACAATCTTGTGCTTGGAGAAAAGCGGGCCAAAGCGGCCAGGAGTTTTCTGGTCGATTTGGGTGTGAGCCCAAAGCAAGTGTCGATTGTATCCTATGGTAAGGATCGGCCCTTCTGTGCCGACCATGATGAGGCCTGTCATCAGCAGAATCGGCGTGGCCATATGTTACTGCGCAAATAGCTGAGAGTCCCGGCGCCTTCCCTGAGTGGGCGCCGGGGCATTGCCGGGCGCAGATCAATCACGATCATCCCCTTTTCCCGCTACAACCCATCGATCTCTTTTAGCCGCCTCTTCTGAACCAAACCCTGCCTACGCCAGCGCTTCGAAGATCTTCCTTCCAGGACCCTTCAGGGCATTTTGAGTGCAAATCTTCAGCCCTTAGCCCTCGCTTCCCTCTTGTCATCTGTCACACAGGGGTGACAATGCGCGGGAGCTTATGGTATCTGAGCCACAGCAGCGACAGCCTTCCACCGCTTATCTCGTACCAAGGAGTATGTTGTGAACCAGCGTTTTGGCATTACCGTGAAGTTTTTGATTTCCGCCGACTCTCCCGAGGAGGCAGAAGAGATCATCGAATCGGCCTGTGAGAAAATGGCCACATCCATCCATGAAGGGGATGTGAGCTACGAAGGCATTGAAGACATTGAAGAGGAAGATGAGTAATGAAGTCGTCCGCCTGCGCTGTCTCAGCGGCCTCCCGATGGCTGCCACAGGTTGAATCAGCGGCGTTGTTGCCAATGCCGGATGACTATTTTAGGCCATTCCAGCTTGAGAGATGCGCGGCATGACCGATCCGATCGCGGCTACTGAAAAAGATGTCCGTGCTCATGGATTTTTGAACCGGATCCATCAATCCAATAAGCAATATCTTCCTCAATGGCTCGGTGTTCCGGCGCATATTCACCACGTCGCCTATCGGATGGCCAACCCCCCGGTGGAACGGCCCAACAGTCGCAGAGAGTTCCAGCAGCTTCTCCAAGCGCTCGATATTCCCGAGGGCGCGATTGAAGAGAAGTTCGGCTATGGATTCAAGGATGCTCCCAATGGTGACCGCCTGGTCGTCGTCTGGGAGGCCCACACGGAGTATTACAGTTACCAAGTGTGGCATGTGGTTCGAGACGCAACGAGTCCGCTCGAGTTCGGCTCGATCACGTTTCCGGGGTTCTCAATGCCATTCTCTCCACTCGGCCTTCGCGTGAATGCCCTCGACATGCTTTTCTTGCCGCAAGAGCCGCCGCTGGAGGAGGAGATCCGTAGAAAGCTTCCCGGCGCCATGGTGTATGGCAGCCGTATTCTGGGGGATGACATTGTCGCGGTGACGAGTTTCACCCCGGATGAATCCGACCGGGAGCGCTATCTGATCTGTTCGGCATCGGAACAGGTCTTGCGGCAGCAGGTCGCAAAAATCGTGGACACGATCGTCGCCATTGAAAATTATTACCATCTGGTCATGTTGCCCATGAAGGCGTTTTCGCGCGCCGTCGATCAAATTCACGATTACGAGCAGCGCCACCTCTACCAGAGGGCCGTGTTGATTGAACAGTTAGGCGGGACCACACCGCAGACCATGCAGAAGTGGCTGACGGTGTTGACCCAGGATCTGTTGCAGGTCAGCCGATTGGCGGAGTCGATGCGCTATCGGCTATCTGCTTCCGTGCCGTATGACCGCATCGTACAGGGCAATTTGGCGTCCTTGCAGGAGCGGCCCTATGCGCCGCTTCGTCAACTGTCGGAGTACGTGAGGTGGAAGATCACGGGAGTGACGGAGGGATATCAACAGCTGCTCAGGCGCATTGATGCCATGGAAAAGGATTTTGAGGCGACGGTGGCCGTGCTTCGGACCCATATCGAATTACGCTTGCAAGAACAGAATATCGAATTGCAGGATCAGAATATGAAATTGCTCGTCAGCGTGGATTCCACGACCAAGGCGCAGGCGGTGCTCCAGCGTACGGTCGAGAGTCTCTCCGTGATCGTGATTACGTACTACCTGACGGGACTGGGAAGCTATGTGGTCAAAGCCTGCTACGAAATGGGCTGGTTGAAGAATGCCAACGTCGCCACGGCGATTTTTGTTCCGATCGCCTTCGGGATTTCCTTCGCCCTTATGACCGTGGGTAGGAAAATCATCGTGAAACGGATGGAGGACCCTTCGAAAGCCGGCCATGGAAACTAACGCCGGTATCCCTCAATCCCGGAACAGACCGCATCTCCTCAGCTGGAATGTTCGGCAAGGATGCAAAACTCGCCGGCCATTTCCCTGCCTTGTCGCGACCTTCCTCAGGCAACTGTGAGCTCCCGTTGATCGGCGCCGGCTTCAACGGCCGCTTCATCCAGCACCTGTCCGATTAAGTGTTGGATCCGGCCTTGGTCATCCCGGCGTACTCGAATGAACTCGATCCCCGCCGTTTGAAGAGCGGCCCATCGGACTTTCGCGAGTGTGACGGTGAGCGGCCTGGCCTGATCAGGCGTCATCAGAAGCAGTTCGAGATAATCCCCCGGCTGAACGGGAAGATCCGTCTGGATGGCGCAACCCGGTACGGAGAGATTGATGACGGTACCCTGGCCGACCATCGAGTCGCTCGAAAGTTTGACGGGGAAAGTTACGGCCACTCTCCTTGATGAACGAAGATCCATACCCATGATACGGCCTCCTTGCCTGCGCCCTCCTTCTTCGAGGGCTTAGGGCCTTGTCGGTCCTGCTTCCCGTGAACTTTAGGGGCAATAGCCTAGGAATTGCTATCGGTTTCCAAGGGAGGAAGCGATGGGTATGGCCGGCCTAGGTGGTCAGAGTAGAATGTTTCGGTTGTGCGCTAAAGGTATCATCATCACCAGAGCTGTTGCGGCGGGTCAGCCATAGCGCCAAGGGGATACTCACCGGAAGGGGCAGGAGGACAAGGGCTATGAGACTGAGGCCTTTAGGTATAGACATTTGAACAACTTGGAAGAACTTGCCGGAAAACATGGATGGTCTCCTTACGCCAAACTTATTGCACAGCGGACGGCAGATCGCGAATCATCGTCAAATACATGTCACGCAGGTGACGAATGCGGCCGAAAGGTCTCATTTATTCTCCATAATCGCAATCTGTCTTACTCGGTAGATTCACCAAGCAAAGCCTATGCCACTCGATACGTTCACCGACCTGCTTGGCTGCGGGTGATACGTGCACATTTCTTAGCGTTTCTTCAGCGAACCAAGGTCAGAAACACATGGAGGAAATATATGCCCATAGAAAGAGATACGGTGACCGTATCCGAATGGATATTGTTGCCGGAAGCTTCTTCGGTGGCCAATGAACCATGTGATCGGTGAAATACCACGGCCCGTCCGCGCCTTCTGTTCATACAGGTCCAATTCAGGACCAGCTCGAACTGCTCCCTACTGAGGTCGCTGACACACAATGGAGGCATGCCAGGGCTGTTGATCGTGCCTTCGCGCGATGAACCCAATTGGGTGACATATCATTGACGTTCGTCGACGCTATGGGCGCTATCGATCCGCTACCCCGTTCTACGATCCCGATGGCCGGCGAGGAGGTTGCGGTCAAGGGAAGGGATCAGGCAGGATGCTGTATTCTCATTCGAAAGGTACCGGACATGCCCATAGAACAAGTGATGTCGGATCTTCCCCCGTTGCGGACGCCCTGTATCATGGTCATCTTCGGCATCGACGGGGATCTCGCCAAAAGGAAGCTCCTTCCTGCCCTCTACAACCTCATGGCCGGTCACTTTCTTCCCGAGAGGTTTGCCGTCGTTGGACTTGATCGTCAGGAGATGTCGACCGCCGAGTTCCGCGATAAGGTGAATGGGATGATCGGTGACTACCTGAGGGCTGCCGTGGATCGATCAGTATGGGATGCGTTGTTGAATCGTGTGCATTACCTGTCGGGAGACTTTCAGGACGGATCGACCTATCGCCGCCTGAACGATCTGCTCCAGCAGGTCGATGACAATGCCTGCACCGGCGGAAACTACATTTTTTACATGGCGACCGTTCCCCACTTGTTCGGCGAAATCGTGGTTCACCTAGGCGAGTACGGCTTGACGGTCGAACGTGACGGTATTTGGCGCCGCATCGTCATCGAAAAACCCTTCGGGCATGATTTGGAATCAGCGCGGGTGCTTAATCATGAACTTGGACGAGTACTCCAGGAACGGCAGATCTACCGCATCGATCATTATCTAGGGAAGGAAACGGTACAGAATATTATGGTCCTTCGGTTTGCCAACGGGATCTTTGAGCCGGTCTGGAACCGCCAGTATATCGATCATGTGCAAATCACCGTTGCGGAAAGCCTCGGCGTCGAACATCGTGGACGCTACTATGAGCAGGCGGGAGCGCTGCGCGATATGGTGCCGAACCATCTGTTGCAGCTGCTGTGTTTCCTGGCGATGGAACCGCCTAATTCCTTTGCCGCCGATGCCGTGCGTGATGAAAAGGCGAAGGTCTTACGCGGGGTCACCCCGCTCAGTTCTCTCGACGTATTGCGGTTTGTCGCCTTCGGTCAGTATGGCCCCGGCATCGTTGAAGGAAAACCCGTGGCAGGGTATCGGGCAGAACCGCATGTGACCTCTTCATCCATGACTGAGACATTCGTGGCCATGAAATTATTCGTCGACAACTGGCGCTGGGCCGGAGTTCCGTTCTACCTCCGAACCGGGAAGCGAATGACGCGGCGACTGACTGAAATCGTGGTGCAGTTCAAGCGGGCTCCATTCATGTTGTTTCGAAAAACGAATGTCGACAAGCTGGTCCCCAATGTCCTCGTCATTCGCATCCAGCCGGACGAAGGCATTTCACTCCGCTTCGACGCGAAGGTGCCGGGACCGACCGTGCGGATCGGTACGGTGGACATGGACTTCCAGTATGCCGATTATTTCGGCAATGCTCCCAACACGGGCTATGAAACGCTGTTGCATGATGCCATGGCCGGAGACGCGACCCTCTTTCAGCGGGCCGACAACATCGAATTGGGGTGGGCCGTCGTGCAAATGGTTCTGGACGTGTGGAAATCCCTTCCAGGATCCGCGGCCTTTCCGAACTATGACAGCGGAAGCTGGGGGCCTCCGGAGGCCGAAGCCTTGTTGAAGCGGGAAGGTCGGGAATGGTGGAATGGAGGGCATACATAGGCCGGCGAACCGTTCACTCTGTTCACGGATGAGCGGGTAAGTATGAGTCAATGAGAGGAACGAGAGCGGCCAACGGTAGCATCCCGACGAGCTTCAGCATACAAAGCGAGGTGAGATGGTGAAGGATGAAAGCGAGATCGCCACATTGGCCGGCGGATGTTTTTGGTGTCTCGAAGCGGTCTATGACCAAGTCAAAGGCGTCCGGTCGGTTGAGTCGGGGTACATCGGGGGACAGGTCGAGGCTCCGACCTACGAGCAGGTCTGCGCCGGACGAACCGGACATGCGGAAGCAGTGCGGATTACTTTCGATCCTCACGTGGTCACCTACCGTGACCTCCTGAACGTCTTTTTCGCCATCCATGACCCAACGACACTCAATCGTCAGGGGAACGACAGCGGAACCCAATATCGATCCGCAATCTTTTACCATTCGACGGAACAAAAACAGATTGCGCAAGAGGCCATGGCAGCCGTCTCTCATGAGGGCCTCTATCCCGATCCGATCGTCACTGAACTCGTGCCGGTGGGCCGATGGTTTGAGGCAGAGAATTACCATCAGGAATATTTTGCCCGCAACCCCTCCGAGGGATACTGCACCTATGTCGTAGGGCCGAAGGTGGCAAAATTCCGGCAGCACTTTGCTTCGCTGCTTAAGGCGTAGCGAAGGGCAACGGGATGGATCCTTTCACGATGACGTCTTCAGCAGTCGTCGAATGCGGTCGGCCAAGTCGCGAAGGAGATTGGGTTGTTGTGCGATGTGATGGCGCCTCACGAGCAATTCAGCTTGCGGCGGACAGAAGGGCCATTCGATTGCGCTCTTCCCTTGCACCTGCACGATGATCGCGTCGTCAGGTCCCTCTGCGGGAGAGTGAGTCACAATCAATGGATCCTGTGGATCGAGCAGGCAAGTATACTCATAGCCGGCCTGTTGATAACGGTCTGGTTGAAACAACTGGACCTTGTGGGATCCGTTCGAGAAGACCGTATCACCTTCGCGGATCGGCCCGTCCGGGGCAATCGAGTACAGCACCATCGGGGCCAGGACAATCACGGCTGCTGCCAAGCCGATCGACCACAAGGGAGGTTCGGCGAAGCCCCGGTTGTATGATTCTGGTCGCTTCATTCCTTCGGCTGGCCCACTCTCGGTAAGACTTGCGCCCTGGTACAAATTTCTTCACACTGACGGCCCTCGCGACCAGGACGATGGGGTCCTGCACAGCGGAGAAAGGCGGCAACGACTGCTTTCATGGTCTATTGTCCCATGTGCTCGGCCGGTGCCAAACGTATCAACCGTCATGGATGGCGAGACTTCCTGATGCACTTGATTGGGTTTTACCCATTTCGCTGCACCATATGCCAGTACCGCTTTCGTCTTCGACGCCGAACGTAGCGGTTGCCAAGCATCCCCGCCGTGTTTCTTGGCCATGCCTCATGGCGTTGAACGGGCTCCATTACCGTGAGATGGCTGAGGCCGCCCAGGCGCTGTGATGTATCAATCTGATCCGCTCGTCGTGGCGTCGCGACGGGCAAGTTTGCCAATCTCGGCTTGCAAGTCATCAGGGAGTTTCCGTAGGATACTTTCTAAGCAATCGGTGCAAACTCTAGAGGCCGTACGCGGGCCGAAGGATGAGTATGCGTCATGCTCCATTGTGACAAATGCTCCGGTTATACAAAGCGATCTCGACGCCAAGGATTTTTCGACTTTCTATTCTTCCTGATGGGCTACTTCCCCTATCGCTGCTTGCGATGTGGCCGCCGAAGCCATCAACGCCAGCGAGTCTGACGACGGCGCTGTCCCGGATCTCCCTCTCCAGCTCAAGTCAAATCGTCTTCGGATTCGTCCGTGGCTGGTCCTGCCGAGACTGTATCGATCCGGAGAGAGGAAAAATCAAATAGCCGACGATCCAGGAGCAATGACGGGGCCACGTTGGAAAGGGCCGCAAACATACTGTCGTTGGAGCCGGGAAATCGCTCATTCCAGTCGCGAAGTAACGCCTTGACTTGTTTGCGCTTCAGGTCCTCCTGTGAGCCGCAAAGATCACAGGGGATGATCGGAAACTGGAGCAAGGCTGCATACCGTGCCAGGTCCGCTTCCTTCACATAGGCCAACGGACGGATCACCAGATGGCGGCCGCTCTTGGACCGAAGCTTGGGCGGCATGGCCTTCATCTTGCCGGTAAAAAACAGATTCAACAGGAGTGTTTCAAGGATGTCGTCGCGGTGGTGGCCCAACGCGATCTTCGTCGCGCCGAGTTCCGTGGCGAGGCGGTAAAGGTGGCCACGCCGGAGACGAGAGCAAAGTGAACAGGTCGTCTGACCTTCCGGAATCAATCGTTTGACCACCGAGTAGGTATCGCGCGTCTCAATATGAAAGGGCACGTTGCGGCGAGTGAGGTAGTCCGGCAGCACATGGGCGGGAAACCCCGGTTGTTTTTGATCCAGATTCACGGCGATAAGATCGAAATGAATCGGCGCACGGCTGCGGAGCGACAGCAGAATCTCCAGCAGGCCATAACTATCTTTCCCACCTGAAAGGCACACCATGACCCGATCGCCATCCTCGATCATGCGGTAATCGGCGATCGCTTGCCCCGCGAGACGGCAGAGGCGGGTCTGAAGCTTCTCCGTCTCCTGGCTGCGCGAGACCGGCTGAATGAGGGGCGGAGATGAAGTGACATCCTCCATGGCGCGGCATTGTATCGCAAGCGGGATCTCGAATGGGATAGGCCATGAAGAGCGGTGAAAACTCTTCCATTGCCGAAACGAAAGGCTCCGGCTCTGGGGTTGCGCAGCATTTTTTGAGGCGGCCGGCGGAGTATGCCGGCAGGGTGGCTTGGTCTGTTGTCTGGAGCCGATCTTCCGGCACTATCTCAATGGAATGCTATAGTTGCTACAGAAGCACCTGTTTCGCATGGACTTCTGTGGTGATTAGACGATGGAGCGCATAGAAACGCATCGACGGCGCAGGTCGAGCAGAGCCGATCATGTACCGGACTGGCTAGGATGGCCTGACGATCAACTTCTGGACCTTCGCATGTGCGACCTGCACTTGGAATTGGAGGGTAGTTTTTATTCTCAGCCGATTGCTCAACTCTCACGCGAATTAGGCGAGCGAGGGCTGGCATTCCGGCCGCATGTCTGGCTCTCGGACGAATGGTTTACACCGGACGGTGTGCCTGGTATTGCCGTCCCTTTCTACCTCGCGCACCCGCGTCTGGCCAAACTCGAAGCAAGCCAAATGTTGGAGGTGGAGGGCGGCACCAGAGACTGGTGTATGCGGATCCTGCGGCATGAAGCCGGTCATGCTATTGAAAATGCCTATCTTTTACGCCGCCGCCGCCGCCGGCAGAAACTATTCGGACGATCTTCCCAGCCCTATCCTGCCTATTACACCCCGCGGCCTTATAGTCGCAGTTTCGTGCGCCACCTCGACGTCTGGTACGCCCAGAGCCATCCGGATGAGGATTTTGCGGAAACGTTCGCCGTCTGGCTGGATCCCCGGTCGGCCTGGCGCGAGCGCTATCGGGGGTGGCCGGTGATGAGAAAATTGGATTTTATGGAACGGCTTATGGGTGAATTGGCCGGGGTGGCGCCGATAGTTGCCGGACGGCAGCAGGTAGACCCCCTGTCGCGTATCTACAAGACTCTCCGCGACCATTACGACGAGAAGCGGAAGCATTATGGGATCGGCCATACGTCTTCGTACGATAGCGCATTGAAGAAGTTATTTTCGGATGCTCCGGCCTATGCCGGCAATCCGAGCGCCGCCGGGTTTCTTCACCGGACGAGGAAGGAAATTCGCCGACTGGTAGCCGGATGGACGGGCGAGTATCAGTACAGCATCGATCAAGTTCTCGAAGGCATGATCGAGCGGTGTCATGCATTGAAATTGCGCCTGACCCTGCACAAAGACCAGGCAAAGCTGGATTTTGCGATTCTCCTGACCGTACAGACCATGAACCATCTTCACAGCGGCCGGCACAAGGTGGCTTTATGAGGCGGTTGCGTATTCTCGTGCTGATGCACAAAGATCTCGTTCCACCCGAGGAACCGAGCGGACAAGATATCCGCGAGGCGGCGTGGAAGACTGAATATGACGTGCTGTCCACCCTGCGAAAACTGGGGCATGATGTGCGGGCGTTGGGCGTCAAGAGCGATCTGGAAGTGATTCGCGCTGCAGTGGGCGAATGGAACCCGCACATCGCGTTCAATCTGCTGGAAGAGTTCGATGGTGTGGCGGTCTATGACCAGAATGTCGTGTCCTATCTCGAATTGATGCGCGTGCCCTATACCGGATGCAATCCTCGGGGCCTCATGCTGGCGCGCGACAAGGCGCTGGCCAAACAGGTCATGTCCTACCATCGCATTCCCTATCCGGAATTTATGGTCGTGCCGCTCCATCGCATGGTCCGCCGGCCGAAAAGCTTGGCGTTTCCCTTGATCGTGAAGTCGGTGAGCGACGAGGCTTCGCTCGGGATCTCACAAGCTTCCATCGTTGAGGATGACGACAAATTGCGGGAACGGGTGGCCTTTATTCATGAGAACCTAGGAAGCGGAGCCTTGGTCGAACGGTACATCGAGGGCCGGGAGCTCTATGTGGGCGTCATGGGCAATGCTCACCTGCACGTATTTCCGGTCTGGGAACTGGTGATGGACAAGATGCCGGACGACGCAAAGCGCATCGCGACGGAAAGGGTGAAATGGAGCCATAAATACCAGAGCAAGTACGGCATCCGTTCCTGCGAGGCGAGGAATCTGCCGGACGGGGTCGTCGACAGCATTCAGCACCTGGCTAAGCGCGTCTACCGCGCCCTGGGGCTCAGTGGTTATGCCCGGATCGATATGCGAATGGATAAGGATGGACATGTCTATGTGCTCGAAGCCAATCCGAATCCTCAGATCGCCAGCGGCGAAGATTTCGCCGACTCCGCCGAAAAAGCGGATTTCGCCTATAAAGACCTGCTGCAGGAACTGCTGCAGGTGGGTTTGCGTTGGCGTCCCGCCCAAGCCGCCTGATGGAGGCTGACAAGGGGCGTGCTGCTGTACCCTCTCTGCTTCACATCCTCGGCGTACCGCGTGACACATATGCTTCGGACCTTCACTTGCTGTGCTTTGCCGCAGACCGTTGTTCGAACATTTTCCAGACGATACCCGGGAGCCGTTTGATCATCCAACACAGGTAAATGGCCAAACCGACTTAGGCCCCTCGCTCGCTCCTCTTGAGACCGCACAGACTGCCGCTTCGTTGTTGTCAATTTCCCTGCGCCTCCAGTATGCTTTGATTCCCACGGAGGAGACGTATGACGAAAGAACCTATGACCCCGGCCGAGGCCGCAGAGGCGTTGCACAAGTTGATCCCCCGCCGAATTTCCGCCGAGATGCTGAGCGACTACGGCATTGATGCAACTGAAGAGCAAGCGGGCGATATGACTCGCGAAGTGCTGTCCTTCGCGCTGTACTGGGTCTCGGCGGCGATCAATGCCCATATTCCCCAAAAGTACCGCGACGTGCTGTTTCACCGGGTTCTGGAATTGATTCAGGTGGATTGGGCCACCGAGTTCAAACTTCAGTCGCTGAAGTGGGAGGACTATCTGGTCGAATTAGAGGAACGTCGGGCGCTCTATAAGCCGGTGGGGGATCTCGAAGGAGGCGCCATGGCGGCGTCCGAGGCCATTTCCGATCTGCTGGAAGAACAGGACCTTATCCTGCCGGAGGACCGGCCGAAGCTATTGGTGTTGCTTCCGGATCTGGTGCCCCTGGATCAATATCAAACCCTGTTGGCGGAATGTATATAACTGTCACGTTGTTGGTTGATCAAAGATATCGGTGCGACAGGGCCGTTCCATTCTGGTCTAATTCGTACAGCAGGGGCGCCCCGGTAGGAATGTTGAGCTCCAACACCTGTTGCCTGCTCAACCGGTCCAGTTGCATCACCAGGGCGCGCAGGCTGTTCCCATGGGCGGCGATCAGAATGGTTTCCCCCTTGAGCACATAGGGTTTGATGCGGCTCTCGTAATAGGGAAGCACTCGTTCGGCCGTATCTTTCAAGCTTTCCCCTCCCGGCGGCCTCACGTCATAACTCCGCCGCCAGATCTTCACCTGCTCGTCCCCATACTGTTTAGCGGTCTCGGCCTTGTTTAGGCCTTGCAGCTCTCCATACATGCGTTCGTTCAGCGCCTTGTCTTTCTCAATCGGAATGGTCGTCTGCCCGAGTTCTTCCAGGATGATGCGAAGGGTTTCGTTGGCGCGGGCCAGGACGGACGAAAAGGCGCGATTGAAAGTGAATCCCGCTAGTTTTTTCCCGGCGGCCGTCGCTTCGTCGATTCCTTTCGGAGAGAGCGGCACATCCACCCAGCCGGTGAAACGGTTCTCCAAGTTCCACTGCGATTCGCCGTGACGAATGAGTACCAGTTTGCTCATCGGGCCTCGTTCCTGGTTAGTTGGGTCGAACTGTCCGGAACAGGTTATGCGATTTCTCCTCAGTCCTGTCAAGGTCTCTGAATCCCGGCGGGAATCTGCTCGTTCCGGCGGGGCCAGGTTGCAATCACTTCAGGCAGCCAGTACCATGCCGCGGATTTCTCTTCATGGGTGGGCGCATCGATGACTGATGTTCCGCTTTCAGAATGGTCTCCTCTGCAAGAGTGGTGGCAGGCGATGGGTAGACGCCTGCAGGTCGAAGACCGGGTCGAAGCTTTTTTCAGACGGGCGCTTGGGGTCAGCCAGGCATTAGTGAAAGTGGCCCAGGCCGGAGCTCAAGTCGAGTACGTCCTTTTTGTGCTCGTGCGCTATTGGATTCCGGTCGTCCTGCCGCCGCCCGGTCGGGAACGGCTCTCCAAAAGTGATCCGGACTATTGGCTCGAATCCGAGGAGATTCTGAAGGCGGCGGCGGCGCGCTTGAGGGAGCTCAAACCACTGATCGAACTCTTGACGGTTGCCAATCCCTTGAATGCGGAGGCGTCCGGTCAGGCCTCGGCCTTGCCTCCGGTCGTCGAAGTAGAATTATCGAATGTGCTGCAGGGGATTGCCGAATCGGCCGGAAACTATGGAGGTCCTGATTATACTTCGGTCATAAAGACCTTCGATCCGGTCCCGCTACGCCAGACGCAACCCTTCAAACATAATAAAAAGAATAGCGCCGAACTCTGGGTGGTGTTCCTGCTCCGGGAGCATTTCCGGAGTCTAGGATTAGGCAAGGACCGATACTGGCCGCTCGTGGCCGGGCTTTGTGCAGCTGCCGGGATCACCAATCCCAATGGGCAACCCTATGGTCCCGACGAACTCAAATCCTGGTGGCAAAAGAATTGGCCGCGTACCTATACCCAACTTGAACAAACTCAGGCGGCGCCGGACCTCAGTGGCGCCGCTTACCAGCGGGACTTTGAATGGTTCGTAAGCTGGATCAAATGGCAGCGGCAGCGGAGTGATGCGCATGGTCACGGCTGAAGGCCCTAATCGAGACCGGAACCACAGTCGATTATTGGCGCTGCGCTATTTGACGAAGCCGATGTCGTACCATCCCTACACGCTCGTGAGACTTGCCGGGCGGGGTTTGGAGTCCGGTCCCTTCGGTCCATCCGGCGCGCCCTCTTTGAACATGGCGACCACCAGACCGATCTTCAAGACGAGCAGACCGACGCCGACCCATACGACATAAGGTTGCACGCCTCCCAATTCACCCAGAAGCTGTTGCCTGGTCTCGCCGCCCGTCGGTCGTTCGCCTTTGATTTTGCTGAGTTGTTCTTTCGCATGCCAGAAGTAAATGTAGTTGGCGCTCGCGGCCGCCATGATCCGCCAGACGATGTCGGCAGAGAGGTCTTGGGTGATATAGAAGGCAATGGCGGGACCGATGGCATAGATCAACGCATACACATACATCTTCCGGTAGAGAAACCAGAGAAACGGCTCGAAGATGAAGGCCGGCCAATGCCATGTCAGGGCGAACCGCGGCCCCGATGGACCGGAGAATTTCTTGAACGTCTCCATGTATCGATCGGCATTCGGACCGATGAAGGCCTTCAACAGCTGGGCATCCGTTTGCGGGTTTTCGGCCGGTGATGATTCCGATTCCGCCGCCGGCTCCCGGCTTTCGACGGCAAAGGTGCCGCCGCATTGATGACAGAAGCGGGCGTCGTCCTGGTTTTGTTGCCGACATTGCGAGCAGGATTTCATATCGTCACCTTATCCCATCCGCCGTCCGTTCTCGTCAAGGGACGATCCAGGGAAAGACCTGTACATGACTCGGACAACCGCCGCGCTAGGCGTCCCTGACCGGCCAAACTCGGTTGCTTTCGCGTTTTTCCTATGGTAGCTTCGCCGACTCATGCGGGGAGAGTTGTATCATGCCGACGGGTGAGCTTCGTCGAAACGCCGAACAGTATCTGATGAACACCTACCAACGCCAGCCGATTTCAATCGTGCGGGGGCGGGGCACGAAAGTCTACGACTTGGAGGGACGGGAGTATATCGATTTTGTGGCCGGCATTGCGGTGAATCTCCTCGGTCATGGACATCCCGACTTGGTATCGGCAATTCAGAAGCAGGTGCAGCAACTGATCCACACTTCGAATCTTTATTATACCGAGCCGCAGGCCCGCTTGGCCCAGACCTTGGTCGAGCATTCGTTCGCGCAGAAAGTCTTTTTTTGCAACAGCGGCGCGGAAGCGAACGAAGCGGCGATCAAGCTGGCTCGAAAGTATTCGTACGACAAGTACGGGGCGGACCGCCATGAGATCATCACGATGAAGAATTCCTTCCACGGCCGCACCATGGCCACGCTGACGGCGACCGGTCAGGAAAAGGTCCAGAAGGGGTTCGCGCCGCTGATGCCGGGATTTTCCTATGTCACGTTCAACGACCTGTCGGAAGTCGAGCAGGCTATGACCGAAAAAACCGCCGCCGTCATGTTGGAGCCTATCCAGGCCGAGGGTGGGGTCCATGTCGCGGATCGAGGATATCTGCAGGCGCTTCGGGAATTGTGCCGTGAACGTGATGTGCTGTTGATTTTTGACGAAGTTCAGACCGGCATGGGCCGGACCGGCACTCTCTTCTGTTACGAGCAATTCGGCATGCAGCCGGATATCATGACCCTGGCAAAGGGACTCGGCGGCGGTGTGCCGATCGGTGCCTGTCTCTCGACGGAAGCCGTGGCGCATGCCTTCACGCCCGGATCGCACGCCTCAACGTTTGGCGGTAATCCCTTGGCCTGCGCTGCCGGTCTGGCGGTGCTGCGCATCCTGCTGGACGGCAAAGTGTTGGAGCAGGGACGACGAATGGGAGAGAGTTTAGCGAAGGGATTGGCTGCCTGCAAAGAACGGCATCGCATGGTAAAAAGCGTGCGCGGCCTGGGCCTCTTGCAGGCCATTGAACTGGACATCGACGGGCAGGCTATCGTTGCCGATTGTCTGGCTCGCCGGCTGTTGATCAACTGCACCGGCGATCGGGTTCTCCGGTTCATCCCTCCGCTGATTATTACGCAGCCAGAGATCGACCGCTTGCTGGATGCGCTCTCACAGATTTTCAGTCAACGAACCACCTCAATCCATTAACGTTTTTAGAGGCGCATATGTCGCGGCGTCCTCGTCGGTCAACATCCCGGCCTGGTCTCGGAAAGGATTTTCTCGATCTGCTCTCGATTTCCAGACCGGAGATCACGCTGCTGCTGCGTCTGGCCGCACAGCTCAAGATCAAACAGCGGCGGGGTATTCCCCATCCTCTTCTCCAAGGCCGCATGCTGGGTTTGCTTTTCCAAAAACCCTCGACTCGCACGCGGGTATCGTTCGAGGCAGGAATGAATCAGCTTGGCGGGCAAGCGATGGTGCTGCCGATGGGTGACATTCAACTGTCTCGCGGGGAGAGCGTGGCCGACACAGCCCGTGTCTTGTCACGGTATCTGGACGCCATCGTGGTGCGCACGTTCGACCATGCCATTGTAGAGGAATGGGCCCGCGAGGCTACCATTCCCGTCATCAACGGTCTCACGGACTTGAATCACCCTTGTCAGGCCTTGTCCGATTTGTTGACCATTCAGGAGAAAAAGCATCGGCTGAAGGGCCTTAAGGTAGCCTATGTCGGCGATGGCAACAATGTGACGAATTCCCTGATCGAAGCAGCGGCCAAAATGGGGATGACGATCGCCGTGGGCTGTCCCGCCGGGTATCTCCCGGACCAGCACATCGTGGATTTGGCCCGCGTGGAAGCACAGCGAACCGGGGCCGTGATCGAAATCGGGGCAGATCCGCTCGTCGCGGTCAAGGATGCCGACGTGTTATACACCGACGTCTGGATCAGCATGGGACGCGAGCGGGAGCAGGCCCGGAGATTGAAGACTCTGGCTCCATATCAGCTCAACGAACGATTGCTGAAACGCGCGAAGCCGGATGCCCTGGTGATGCATTGTTTGCCCGCCCATCGGGGCGAAGAGATCAGCGCCGAAGTCTTGGATGGCCCTCAATCGGTGGTGCTCGACCAGGCCGAAAATCGACTGCATATGCAGAAGGCCATCTTGGTGAGGTTGCTGGCGTGTGAAAAACGTGAGATGGCAAAAGTAATACGTAAAAAATGATGCGCAAAAGGGTGTCATCCGGAAAGCTCGACCATTGTATCTGTTCCTTTGAGTTTTTACTTTGCAGAGGAGCTGCATGAGCCGGTCATCGTATAAGAAAGTGGTGTTGGCCTATTCGGGAGGGTTGGATACCTCGGTCATTTTAAAGTGGCTGGAAGAGGTCTATGGCTGTACGGTCGTCGCCTTCTGCGCCGACTTGGGGCAGGGAGAAGATTTGAAAGCCATCAAAGCCAAGGCCCAGGCGCTGGGGGTGAAAAAGGTCTACATGGAGGATCTGCGTGAGACCTTCGTCAAGGACCATGTATTCCCCATGCTGCGCGGGAACGCCGTCTATGAAGGCAGTTACTTGCTGGGCACGTCGATTGCCCGGCCGTTGATCGCCCGGCGGCAAATAGAGATCGCTGCCAAGGAAGGCGCCGAAGCGGTTTGTCATGGGGCGACCGGCAAGGGCAACGACCAAGTCCGGTTCGAGTTGACTTACATGGCGCTCCATCCTCAAATCAAAATCATTGCGCCATGGCGGGAATGGACGATGCGATCCCGTCGTGAATTGATCGAGTATGCGGAGCGGCACGGCATCCCGGTGACCGCCACCAAGGCGAAGCCTTACAGTATGGATATGAATCTGTTTCACACGAGCTATGAGGGCGGCATATTGGAAGATCCGTGGGAGGCTCCACCGGAAGAAATTTTCGTGATGTCGGTGTCACCGGAGCGGGCGCCCGGCAAGGCGCACGAGGTTGAAATCGATTATGTGGCGGGAAATCCTGTGTCGGTGGACGGCAAGAAGATGAGTCCGGCGTCGCTGTTGGCCCATCTCAATAAGGTGGGTGGTGAACATGGCGTCGGCCGCGTCGATCTCGTGGAAAATCGCTATGTCGGCATGAAATCACGGGGAGTGTACGAAACGCCGGGAGGCACGATTCTCCATGCGGCCCATCGAGGATTGGAATCGCTGACGATGGATCGCGAGGTCATGCACCTGCGGGATAGTCTCATCCCTCGTTATGCCGAGCTGATTTATTACGGCTATTGGTATGCGCCTGAGCGGGAAATGCTTCAGACGGCCCTGGACGAAGCGCAGAGGGATGTCACAGGTACCGTCAGGGTGAAACTTTACAAAGGCACCTGCGCGGTGGTGGGCCGAAAATCTCCACGTTCGCTCTATCGGTTGGACATGGCCACCTTTGAGGAAGACGATGTCTATCGGCAAAAGGACGCAGAAGGGTTCATACGATTGAATGCCCTCCGGCTGGCGATTCGCGCCCAGCGCAAGAAGAGATCGACCAAGTAATGGCTAGGCCTAAAGCCGCTGGTTCTCACGCGAGTAAGCCTGCCCGCCTACCTCAAGGAGCCACTCGCGCACTGCCGAAGGGGAAAGCCTGGGGCGGCCGGTTTACCGGAGACACCGATCGGTTGGTAGAACAATTCACTTCTTCGCTATCCTACGATCGACGGCTCTATCCTTACGACATTCAGGGAAGCATCGCGCACTGCCACACGCTTGAGCGTGCCGGAGTGGTGACGGGCCGGGAATCGGCCAAACTTGTGCGAGGATTGAAGAGCGTAAAGGCCGAGTTGGACGAAGGGCGATTTTCCTTCTCGCCGCAGGACGAAGACATTCATATGGCGATCGAGCGTCGGTTGACGGAACTGATCGGCCCCTTGGGCGGGAAGCTGCACACGGGCCGAAGCCGGAACGATCAGGTGGCGCTGGACCTGCGATTGTTTTTGCGGGATGTCCTGTCCAGGTTGATGGATCGAATTCAAAGATTTCGACGGGTATTGGTAACGCAAGCGCGAGCGCATTTGGATGTCGTCATGCCGGGCTATACGCATTTGCAGCGGGCTCAGCCGGTATTGCTGGCCCATCATTTTCTGGCCTATGTCGAAATGTT
The DNA here is from genome assembly GCA_020697375.1 of Nitrospira sp. Next base: position 17,658 of record JAJFBJ010000012.1, read on the forward strand.
CGACCGGGATCATGGCCGTCTGCATGATTGTCGGGTGCGACTCAACGTGATGCCGTTAGGGTCAGGAGCCTTGGCGGGATCGAACTATCCCATCGACCGATTGTACGCAGCCTCGCTCTTGGAGTTTCCTTCAGTCACCCAAAACAGTCTCGACGCCGTGTCCGACCGCGACGGGGTAGTGGAGATGCTTCACGCGCTCTCACTCATCATGATGCACCTATCGCGAATGAGCGAAGAATTGATTCTTTGGGCATCGCAGGAATTCCGCTTCGTGGACCTGCCCGATACGTTCTGTACCGGCAGCAGCATGATGCCGCAAAAAAAGAACCCTGACGTGCCGGAGTTGGTACGTGGCAAGACTGGTCGGGTGTACGGTCACTTGATGGGAACGTTGACGCTCCTCAAGGGATTGCCTCTAAGTTACAATCGCGACCTGCAGGAAGACAAGGAAGCCCTGTTCGATGCAGTGGACAGCACGGAGCAATCGCTGGTCCTCTATACAGAATTGATAAGGCGGCTGGTTGTCAACAAGGCTGTCCTGGCGGAGGCTGCCGAGGGCGGCGGGATGTTGGCGACGGAATTGGCTGATTACCTGGTGACCAAGGGAGTTCCGTTCCGGGAGGCCCATTCCATTACAGGCCAAATTGTGCGATTCTCACTGGAACATGGTCGATCGCTGCAGCAATTGACCCTGCAGGAATTGCGGCTGTTTTCTGTGCGTTTTGACCGGGATGTGCTGAGTTGTCTCACCGTACAGGGTGCGATCGATAGAAAAAGCCAGATCGGGGGTACGGCGCGGCGGCGCATCGAGGCGCGTATCAAAGAGCTTGAAAACGCGTTGAGGGGATGATGTTCGTCTGCGGTCGACGAATTCAAGCGGGCGTAGGTCCGATGTGCTTTGTGTTGGTCATCGTCAGCGTGGGAGGATGCGGTGTGCTGGGTGCGCCGATTCCTCCAGAAGATGTCGGCGTGATGCCTGTGATTGAAAGGCAATTGAGGAGCGAAGGGCTGCTTCCCCCAGGATCGACCGTATGGGGTTCGGCTTCCCGGCCAAATGTTCCCGGTCAGGTGAAGATCGAAGAAGCTCCGGTTCCGCTGCAGCCGGAGCCGCTGCCTATTCTGCCTCTGAGATCGGTTGGGACGCGATAGCGGCATGCCCATGGCGGGTCCTGAGAGGCATTGGACGGACTTTCGTTGACGAGTGTAGAACTTTTGAGGATTGATACGATGCACGACTTTCACTATCGGCAAGGCGAACTGTATTGCGAAGATGTGCCGCTTTCGCGTATTGCGAAAGAGGTCGGAACTCCCTGCTATGTGTATAGCCATCACACGTTAACCAGACACTTTCGTGCCTACGATGGGGCCTTCAAGAGTATCCCGCACATTGTCGCGTTCGCGATGAAGGCCAATTCAAACTTGGCCGTCCTTCGCCTGATGGTCAAGGAGGGCAGTGGAGTGGACATCGTGTCGGGCGGGGAACTCTTTCGCGCCCTCAAGGCGGGGGTGCCGGCCTCGAAAATCGTGTTTGCCGGCGTCGGGAAGAAGCTGGATGAAATCCGCGATGCGCTGAAGGCGGATATTCTAATGTTTAACGTGGAATCCTCCGCGGAGTTACATGCCATTGATGATGTGGCGGCATCCATGGGAATCAAGGCACGGGTGGCGCTAAGGATCAATCCGGACATCGACCCCAAGACCCACCCTTATATATCCACAGGACTCAAGAAGAGCAAATTCGGCATTGCTGCCGATCGGGCTATCGAAGAATTTACGTTTGCCTCATCGTTCAGCCACATCGAAGTCGTTGGGCTCCACGCTCACATCGGGTCCCAATTGACGGAGGTGACTCCGTTCGTCGAAGCGTTGAAAAAGGTGCTGGGACTCGTGCGGACCTTGGCGGAGCAAGGAATCGTCATTCGCTATATCAACATCGGAGGCGGCCTGGGGATTACGTATTTGGATGAAACCCCGCCTGAACCGCAGGACTTGGCGGACGCTATTTCTCCACTCGTTCGCGACCTCAAATGTGTCCTTATTATGGAGCCTGGACGTGTTATTGTCGGCAACGCCGGCGTGTTGCTCACTAAAGTACTGTATACGAAGGATGGCGAAGCTAAGCGGTTCTTGATCGTGGATGCGGCGATGAACGACCTGATACGACCAAGCCTGTATGATGCCTACCACGACATCCGGCCGCTCTACGAAAGTGTGGCGAGTGCGCCGAAAAAGACCGTGGATGTGGTCGGACCAGTGTGTGAATCGGGAGATTTTCTGGCCAAGGACAGAATCATGCCGGAAATGAAAGCCGGTGATCTCATGGCAGTCATGAGTGCCGGTGCATATGGGTTCGTCATGTCCTCGAACTACAATTCACGACCTCGCGTGCCGGAGGTGCTGGTGCATGAAGGGCAAATTCATGTCATCCGTTCGCGTGAGAGCTACGATGATCTTGTTCGGGGTGAGCAGATACCGGTATTCCTCTCGTAGGGTTGTGTCCTTACCGTCATCCTGAAGGAGTCTGTCATGTTTACTGGATCCCTGGTTGCCATTGTGACGCCGTTCAAGCAGGGAAAGCTTGACGAGCGCGCGTTTGGTGATCTCGTTGAATGGCAAATCGCCAACGGCACCAATGGCATTGTTCCCTGCGGAACCACCGGCGAATCAGCCACTCTGTCGCATGCAGAACATGACCGTGTAGTGGCTTTTACAGTTGAAGTTGCCAGAGGTCGTGTTCCAGTGGTGGCAGGAACCGGCTCCAATAGTACGGAGGAAGCTATCGCATTGACCAAGCATGCGAAGGCTGCCGGAGCTGATGGAGCACTCCTGATCACCCCCTATTACAATAAGCCTACCCAGGAAGGATTGGTCCTCCATTATAAGGCGGTGGCGGAAGCCGTGGAGCTTCCCCTTGTTCTCTACAACATCCCGGGGCGTACCGGGGTGAACATGATGCCGAGCACCGTCGCTCGCCTTATGACCTGTCCGACGATCGTTGCCCTAAAGGAAGGCAGCGGTGCAGTCCAACAGGCATCTGAAGTCATTCAGCTATGTGGCGAGCGCATGACGGTGCTGGCAGGAGACGATGCGTTGACTTTGCCGATGATGGCCGTGGGCGGCAAGGGGGTCATTACCGTGACGGCCAACCTCGCGCCGGCTGAAATGTCGCAGCTGGTTCAGTCAGCTCTTTCTGGCCGACTTGAAGATGCCCGTGCAAAGCACTTTCGCTTGTATCCGCTTTTTACAGCGTTGTTCTACGAAACCAATCCCATCCCTGTGAAGGAAGCATTACACATGATGGGCAAGATCGAAGCCGAGTTGCGCCTTCCGCTCTGCCCGATGTCACATGAAAATAGACAGAAACTTCTCAAGGTAATGAAGGACGCGGGATTGATTTAGGCAGATCCGTTGCCTTCGAGGGTATCGCAATGGTCAAGGTAGTCGTAACCGGTGCTGCTGGACGGATGGGTGTCCGTCTCATATCACTCGTTAAAGATTCGGCATTTCTCACACTTTCGGGGGCGGTGGAAAGTAAACGGCATCAAGCTGTGGGGCAGGATGCCGGTGAGGTGGCGGGTTGTGGACGAACAGGAGTGCTGATTGCTGATGACCTTTCGAGCCTGCTGGAACAAGCAGAGGTCGTGATAGATTTTACGACTCCCTCAGCAACGCTTGAGCATCTGGATATTGTTGCTCGGCATCGGCGTGGAATCGTGGTTGGAACCACTGGATTCTCCGCCGGCGAGTTGGAGAAGCTGGGAACCTTTACCCAGCGAATTCCTTGCGTCTTTTCTCCAAACATGAGCGTAGGTGTCAATGTAATGTACAAAGTGATGGCGGAGATGGCCAAGGCTCTCGGAGAAGACTATGATATTGAAGTTATTGAAGCTCATCATCGCCTAAAGAAGGATGCTCCGAGCGGTACTGCCATAAAAATGGCAGAAGTACTCGCTCATGCAGTAAATCGAGACCTTGGTCAGGTAGGTGTCTATGCGCGGAAAGGACTCATCGGTGAGCGTAAACGGGAGGAAATCGGAATCCAAACTATTCGGGCGGGAGATATTGTCGGAGATCACACGGTTATCTTTGGAACGATGGGTGAACGCATAGAACTGATACATCGTGCCAGTAATCGTGACACATTTGCCAGTGGCGCGCTTCGGGCCGCCCGGTGGATTGCCAGGCAACCGCCGGGCCTCTACGACATGTCGGATGTATTGGGCCTCAAGTAGAATGCTGCCATTATTCCATATCCGTATGCTTGTCCGTTGTCTGCGGCGATCAATTGTATCGCCAAGTGAGCGGCCTACACCCTACGGGATGCGGACACCTCGGTATCTACCTCAAACGCTGCCGCAGCCAACGATGAGGCAATACATCCTCTGGTCGTAGTTGCCGCTGCGCGACGTGAGAACAAAGCAGGCGGATCTTGTTCGGCATCCTGCTAAGTCTTATTTGCTTGGAGTGTAGTAGGAGGTCTGGCGCAGACTCACGGCCGAATCATAAGATGAAGAATCTATTGATGCTTGCGTCCATTTAGGGTAAGCAACAATGGCAGGTTCTACAGTCCGCTTCTTGGCTCAATGAACAGTCTCGCACTGTTGTAGGGGCCAGCGGCTTCTCAATGTCGCGACGTGATTGGTCTCGGTTCCGCGTCAGCTGCCTTCCGGCGTCCACAGTTTAGGCAGGCCAGCACTGTGATCGCCAATCCAGCATTGAGATCAACCGCACGTTCCGGCAACATTGTTCCGCGGCATTTGTCACATTTATTCATAATTAAACTTATATCATTGCTCTTATCGGACAACCATCCGCCTGAAGTGCCGAATCAAGCGGGAAAAGGCCCCTCTCTGGCGAATGTACATGGGCCGTTTGGTCCTAATCATCCCGATAGACAAATCGTCAATGACTAGTAAAACGACGAGGTGATAGTTCGGTTTCTTGACACGTGAAGAAGTCCTTCCCTAGGATGACCTATTATCAGCAACGTGGAACTCTATGTATAAAATTCTCTTCATTGCAGCATTGCTGATCCTTTTCTACTATTTAGTTAAGAGGGCAGTGGGAGAGAGAGGAAATGGACCGGCCGGTAAGCCGGGAACTTCTCTACATAGAAATCAAATGGTACAAGACCCGGTGTGCCGAGTGTTCATCCCCCGGGAAAACGCCGTGCGCGAAGAGCTTGGCGGGCAAATGTATTTTTTCTGCAGCCGGAATTGCGCCAATGTCTTTCAGAAACAATTGTCAGGCTAGCAGCCGGAATAGTTTGAGTCCGAAACAGTCTCGTCTCTATCAAAAAATAGTACGGTCTGGCATTCATTAGCCTTGAAGTTGAATAACGGTAGTCCAGCGGTCCCGCCGGCGATTCGATTATAGATCCATTTTTCTCCCCCGAACAACCGAGATGCTTTTGCATCTGGAGCGCCCAACTCCCTTTCAACCCAAGTTTTATCCTTTCCTTGATATCTGCTCAACGATGCGTCCAGATAGGGGTTATGACTGCAAGCTCCCGTCATGAAGAAAATTACCAGCATCCAGACCGGTGTGCGCATATAATTTCCTTCAACCAATATCACGCGACATGAAGATAACTTTGGCAATCGCGAAAAATTTTACTGTTCATGAATCTGTTCTGTCAAATGAATGAATTTCCGCACTGGCGGGTTGCCTTGCCATAGAGTTGCTCCTACAATGAATGATAGGAAAGAGGCAAAAAGATCAACATTTTTAATACGTATTTGCCGGGAAGGAAAGGACATACTATGAAGCTTTATCTCGATACAGCCAATATAAAAGAAATTCAAGAGGGTGCCAGCCTCGGTCTCATTGACGGAATTACAACCAATCCGTCTCTTGTGGCAAAAGAAGGCCGCAGCTTCAAAGAAATGCTCCTTGAGATTTGCAATATGATAGACGGACCGATCAGCGCGGAGGTGGTTGGCGTCGAATCCGAAGCTATGATCAAGGAAGGCAGAGAATTAGCCAAAATCCACAAGAATATCGTCGTGAAGGTTCCGCTTATTCCGGAAGGGCTGCGTGCCACGAGGAAGCTTGCTGCGGAGGGTATCCGTGTGAACGTGACACTGTGCTTTTCCCCGACCCAAGCCTTGCTTGCCGCTAAAGCAGGGGCTTGGTGTGTCTCACCATTTATAGGTCGTCTGGATGATGTCAGTTCAGATGGAATGGAATTAATTCGACAGATCGTAACCATTTATGACAATTACGATTATAAGACTCAAGTATTGGTAGCGAGTGTGCGACATCCCCAACATGTCGTTGAAGCGGCACTGGCAGGAGGGCATATCTCTACGATGCCTTATTCAGTCTTTCAGCAATTGGTGAAACATCCGCTTACCGATATCGGACTGAAAAAGTTCCTCGCCGATTGGGACGCGCAGGGCAAAAAATAGTGCACTGGATAGCTGTGGGCTGCACTACGGATGGAGAACAATGCGCCTCGCCGCTTCGAACACATGGTGGAACATAGGCCGAGTCAATTTTCCGGTGAAGGTATTTTGCTGGCTTGGATGGTAGGAACCGATCAAGACGATACCCCATGGCAACTGGTATATCGCCTCATGCCCGAATTTGGGAAGGGGCCGAGGCAGTTGGAGGCCTAATTCGCTGCATGCCTTGAAATAATGATCAAATGCAATTTTGCCAAGGGTCACCACCACACGCGCCTGTTTCAATAGGCGAATCTCCCCCCGAAGGTATGGCTGACAAGCCGTGAATTCATCGGATGTCGGCTTGTTGGCCGGTGGGGCGCATCGCACAGTCGCGCCGATATAACAATCGACAAGCGCCAGACCATCACTCGCGTGGGTTGAAGTCGGTTGATTCGCGAATCCAAATCGGTGCAGAGCTTCATACAACCAATCCCCGCTGCGATCTCCGGTGAAGATGCGCCCGGTTCGATTACCTCCATGTGCGGCTGGAGCAAGACCTAAGATATAAAGTCTGGCCTGGGGATCTCCGAATCCAGGAATCGGTTTGCCCCAATAAGACCAATCGCGGAACTGTTTGCGTTTTTTTTCGGCGATGGCTTTCCGATAGGTCACTAATCTGGGACAGCTAGCGCAGGACACAATGTGGGCGTTGAGCATGGCCAGTGTTCGCATGCTGGTGAGTGTAACAAAGCCGGAGTTGCTTGTCCCGTTGTCAGCTTGTGATAGCATCGGCATTCAAGCTGACGAAAGGACTGTGAGGACATGCAAAGGAATGATCGGAGATTATCGACGTTGGCCGTATGCCTCACCCTGGGTCTCGGTAGCCTGTCCCTATCGACAGAGCCCGCAATTCAATACAGCGCTGTGGCCTGGTCTATGCCCAAGCAGGACAGTGATGACAACTCTTCCGAGCCGGTAATGACTCCGGAACCGCCAACAAGCGAGCCGGAATCGGCAGCCGAGCTGGATGACCGGTTGGTGATTCTGCCTGAAATCAAACGGGAAGGGGAGCGGTTTTTTCTCAGCTCGTTCAAGCTTCCCGACAAGCTGATCTTCGCCGGTCAACCGGTTCCTTTGGACAATTGGCAGGTGCGGGAGCGAATCGAATACGAGTTTTACCAGTTTCTTGAAGATCAAGGGGAAAGCATCATTCTTGCCAAGCGAACGGGGCGTTGTTTTGCACCTGCCGAAAAACAGCTAGCCGACGCCGGTTTGCCGGACGATTTAAAGTACATGTTGTTGGTCGAAAGCAAGTGCATTGCCGCTGCCTATTCACGCGCCAAGGCATCCGGACCGTGGCAGTTCATCAATTCTACGGGACGGCGTTACAAATTGCACAGTGCGGGCTGGTTGGACGAACGGCGCAACCTTGAAATGTCAACCGAAGCGGCCATCAAGTACCTGCGCTACCTCCGCGATCTGCAACAGGGCGACTGGTTTCTTGCAATGGCATCGTACAATGCCGGCGAAGACCGCGTGCGAAAATTGATCAAGGAACAGAAGGTCAATGACTTCTGGCGGATGCACGGTCCAAGAGAGACCATGCGGTATGTCGCGCGGATCATTGCGGCGAAAGAAATTTATTCTCAGCCCGAGAAATATCTCGGCTTGACGAAGAAGGATCTCTATCCCCCGCTTGAAACTGAAACGGTCACCGTGACGATCAAAGAACCGCGGCGCCGTCTCACCTCAATCGCCGAAGAGTATGGAACCTATTTCCTCGAGCTCAAAATGCTCAATCCCGAATTCACGAAGGAATACTTGCCAAAGGGTACCTATCAGGTTAAGGTTCCGCGACAGACCTGTCCGAATCGCTGTTTCAAACAAGATAAATAACCATGGGTCGCATGATCCGCGTCGGTGTTCAGCAACCTGAAGCGAGAGCCTTGCTCACGAAGTTTCTTCGAGCCGGCCTGCTGGCCGTTGACCCCTATGAGGCGGTGTGCCGCCACGTGCGACTCCGGCAGCGGCGTCTCGCCATCGGCTCGCGGCAATATGCCCTCCATAAAGAAAATCGAATCGTGGTGGTTGGCGCCGGGAAAGCGTCGGCTCGCATGGCTCAGGCGTTGGAGCACCGGCTGGGATCGCGGATCGAGACCGGTCTGGTAGTCGTGAAGTACGGGCATGGAGCACCGACGAAAAAGATTCGGGTCGTCGAAGCCGGCCATCCTGTTCCCGACCGCCCCGGCCTCCAGGCCGGTCATATGATACTCGCGCTAATTGGCACGCTGAGGCCGGACGATATCCTGATCGTTCTCTTATCCGGCGGGGCGTCGAGCCTCCTTCCGGCACCCGCCCCCGGCGTCAGCCTGCGTGATAAACAGCAGACCACAAAACTGTTGCTCCGATCGGGAGCAACGATTCAAGAGATGAACGCCGTCCGCAAACACCTCTCGCAAATCAAAGGGGGGCAGCTGGCGGCCGCCACCTCAGCCCGTGTAGTGAGTCTGATTCTATCCGATGTGATCGGCAATGACCTCGGTACCATCGGATCCGGTCCGACCGCGCCTGATCCCACCACTTTTCGCGAGGCCTGGACGACTCTTCGGCAATATGGCATAGCCGCACGCGTTCCCAATTCGGTACGCCGTCGGTTGGAAGCTGGTATCAACAAAACGGTGGAAGAAACTCCGAAAGCCGGCGCTGCGCGGTTTCGCCTCGTGCAGAATGTCCTTATCGGAGACAATCAGGCCGCTGTGGATGCAGTTGCCAGGGCTGCAAAGGATGAAGGGCTGCGCAGGCTGATCCTCTCAACGACTGTCACGGGTGAAGCCCGAGAGGTCGCCAAATTATTCGGCGCGATGGCCAGGGAAATCGTGTCTCACGATCGCCCCGGCCGACGCCCCTGCTGCGTGATCGCAGGCGGAGAAACCACCGTGACGGTACGAGGCCAAGGCATTGGCGGCCGGGCTCAGGAGTTTGCCTTAGCGGCGGCAATGGAAATTACCGGGTTGCCCAAGGTGTGGGTGGCTGCCTTTGCGACAGATGGTACGGATGGGCCGACCTCCGTGGCCGGAGCCGTCGTGGATGGTGAAACCGCTGCGAAGGCTCGGAGAAATGGACTGAATCCGCTTCGTGCGCTTCGGGAGAACGACGCCTATCCTTTCTTCAGAAAGCTCAAAGGCCATATCCTGACCGGTCCTACCGGAACCAATGTGAACGATCTTTACCTCCTGCTCGTGCTCTAGTTATGATCATCATTAATGCCTGCCCCCCTGATACTTCCCTTGAAAGAAAGTATCGATCCCCGGCTTGTGGGTGGTAAAGCGGCTGGACTTTCGAAGCTGCTCGCCGCCGGTTTTGCGGTGCCCCAAGGATTTTGCATCACTACAGCAACCTACCGGCGCTGCTTGGAAGAAGCCGGAATCGATGTCGCTGCGATATGGGATCAAGGCCTGGGCTCTTCTGAAGCGCAGCGAGTCCAGCAGCGCGAACGAATTCAGCGCCTGCTGTTGAAACAGCCCTGGCCTGGAGACCTACCGGCCAAGGTGGCCGATCATCTTGCCGGTCTCCAGCCTGCAGCCTCTCATCGTTGGGCCGTACGCTCTTCAGCCACGAATGAAGATACCGCAACGGTGAGTGCCGCCGGTCTTTATCACACCGCGCTCGGGCAGTCTTCGCAGGACATTTTGGCTGCCATCCGAGACTGCTGGATGTCCTTATGGGACAAGCCGGCGTTTCAGTACGGTACTCGGCTTGGTTCAAGTTCAGCCTGTCCTGAAATGGCTGTGGTGATCCAGCCGATGCTCAACGCAAAGGTTGCGGGCGTGGCCTATTCAATGAACCCGCTCACAGGGAGGACATCCCAAGTAACCATCAATGCCTTGCCAGGGCTCGCTTCCTCTGTTGTCAGCGGAGAAGTGACCCCCGATCAGTACGTGGTCGAGGTCGGGGAAGGTGTTCGGCCCCCACGTGTCCGTCGGCGCTTGTTGGCTCAGAAGCGGCAGAAGCTTATTGCGACAGCGGCGGGCATGCAGAAGGCGCCGATTCCTGACCTTGAGCAGCAGCGATCCTCACTGTCCGATGAACAGCTATTCGAGCTGGCCCGATTATCGAAACAGGTTGAAAGTGCGTTTGGATATCCGGTCGATCTCGAATGGGTTTGGGATGCCGAGCGGCTTTGGATTGTGCAAGCGCGTCCAATTACCGCCGTGCGACCTTCTCGCACTCTCACGAATGATGAATGCGAATGGACGCGGGCAAATCTCAAAGAAACCCTGCCGGAACTTCCAAGTCCGCTTGGTCTTTCCTTCCTTGAGCGATTCATGGACACCTACATGATTACGCCCTATCGCCATCTTGGTTGCACGATCCCCGAAGGTCTCTCTGCAGTTCGGGTGTTGCACGGGCGCCCCTACCTCAATGTCACGCTGTTTTATACCTTGATTGTCCAGCTGCACGGAGATCCGGCGCTTCTCAGCGAGCAAATGGGCGGGGAGCCGATAACCTTCACGCCCGACGTACGGCCATTGGGCCTCCTCGCGCTCGCGCATGCCGTATTCGCCATGATGAGGGAATGGCGAAAGGTAGCGATTCACGGTCCCCAAAGCTTTGTAGACATGAAAAGGATGGCGGATTCCTATCATCCCGATCGCATCCAGCACCTGTCGGCGCTGGAATTGGGGGCAACCCTCGACGCCATGGGCGGATGGCTGGATGAGCACGAGTTCACCTTTGGGATCCTCGGTGGCGTGGCGCAAAGCTTCCAGGCCCTGGGCATGTTTTTGCCGGGATGGCTTGGGCCGGACTGGCGGGTATTGCTGAATGCCTCTCTGCAAGGAAAAGGGACGGTGATCAGCGCGTATCAAATCGTGCGGCTGGCCGAACTCGCGGAAATTGCACAGAGAGAAGAGGCGGCTCAACGATGGTTCCTTTCGGATCCTTGGACGGCGAATGGTTTTCGGGAGGCGCTCGCTGGAACGGAGTTTCTTCGATTGTTTGAATGTTACCTGATTGATTATGGTCATCGGGCAGTCGGCGAGTCCGATATCATGTCTCCTCGGATCGCGGATCAGCCGGAGGCAATTTTGGTTATGTTGCAGACGCAAGTGCGTTCAGGCCAGGCAGCCTCCCCCAGGGACATTGTTGCGCGTCAAATCGAGCGGAGCGAGGAGGCGCTCGCGGAGATTAAGCGGCGATTCGGGTGGCGGCGGTACCGATGGATCATGTTTCACTGGTGGTATCGGCGGCTTTGCCGTTATTGTGCCTTAAGAGAGGCGAATCGGCATCATTTGATGTACTACTCCGCCGGAGCGCGTCATCTTCTACTCCGGCTCGGCGAGCGAATGGTTGAACAGGGAATCCTGGCTGTGCGCGAAGACGTATTTTATCTGACCTTGGAGGAACGAACGGCGCTGGTAAAGGAATCAAGCCGCGACTGGCAACGGCTTGTTCGAGAACGCCGCGAGGAACATATCCGAAACCAGGCGAGGGAGGTTCCTGATACCGTTCGGGATTGGCACGAAGCCATCACCCAAGATGCTCATTCGAACGCCGTTGAAACGAACGGCCTACACGGCATCCCCATTAGTTGCGGATCGGCCGATGGTCCCGTTCGAGTGGTCCGATCGACGGCGGATTGGAATCGGGTGCAGGCGGGTGACATTCTCGTTGTGCCGGTAATTGATCCGGGCCTCGCGCCCCTTTTTGGTCTGGCGGCCGGCCTGGTGGCTGAAATGGGAGGTACCCTTTCTCACGGCGCCATCATCGCTCGCGAATACGGCCTTCCGGCCCTGGTCAATGTGCCCTTTGCCACCAGCCTTTTGCGCGAAAACGAACAAGTCCGGATCGATAGTTCGACAGGGATGGTCCGTCGATCGGTTGCTTGACGTTTACGTCGGTTTCTCGTACTCTCTACGCGATTTCCCTACAGCGACCAGGCAATCCCAGCCATTCCGTGTATCGTAGGGAAGCGTCATGACCGACCTCAGCTCCGCAACATTTCTCATCGGCATCGCTGCCGGCCTCCTGATGGGTGTCTTGGTCGCCGGATGGTGGGTCACGTCCCACCTCCAATCGCGCCTGCATGCCCGGCTGATCGAGGGCGGCGAACGTGCGCAGCGGGCAGATGCCCTGACCTCCGTACTTCGACAGCAGCTGGACGACCAGCATGGAGAAGTGGAACGGTTGCGCCGGGAACTGGTCCAATCTCAGCAGGCTCGGACGAAAGCCGAAACGCGCATGGAGGAAGTGACGCGCAGCTTGGAAGATCAGAAAACCATGCTGGAGCAGTCGCGGCAGGAATTGCGCGAATCCTTCGAGGCCTTGTCCGGCCAAGCCTTAAGGCACAATAACGAAGCTTTCTTGAATCTTGCGCGCACGTCCTTTGCCACGTTGCAGGCCGAGGCCAAAGGGGAGTTGTCTCAACGACAGCAGGCCATCGACGAACTTGTCAAACCGCTGGAAGAATCCTTGCGACGATACGAGGATCAACTGCGACAGGCCGAGCAGGTGCGGCAGCGGGAGTATGGCGGGCTGGATCAGCAGCTGAGGTTTATGGCTGAATCTCATCAGCGGCTCCAGCAGGAAACCGGCAATCTGGTGAAGGCTTTGCGGACTCCTGCGGTGCGCGGTCGTTGGGGCGAGATGACATTGCGCCGTGTGGCTGAACTCGCGGGCATGGTCATCCATTGCGACTTTGTCGAACAGGATGCGGTAGGATCAATGGAGGGGCTTCTACGCCCGGACATGGTCGTCTACCTGCCGGGCGGTCGTCAGATGGTGGTCGATGCCAAAACGGTGCTGGCGGCTTACCTCGATGCGTATGAGACATCGGACGATCAGCAGCGCCAAGCGCATTTGCTTCGTCATGCCGGCCAGGTGAGGACTAGGATGGATGCGCTCAGCTTGAAGGCCTATTGGACCCAGTTTGCACAGGCGCCGGAATTCGTCGTACTCTTTTTGCCAGGCGAACAATTTCTCGGCGCCGCGCTGGAGCAGGATCCTAGCCTTATTGAAGACGGCTTTGCCAAGGGCGTCGTGCTCGCGACGCCGACTACACTCATGGCGCTTTTGAGAGCCGTGGCCTACGGCTGGAGGCAGGAGCAATTGACGGAGCATGCCGAGCAGGCAGGTCGGCTCGGGAAAGATTTATACGAGCGAATGGCGGTCCTGACAGATCATTTCAACGAGGTCGGTCAAGCGCTTGGAAAGAGTGTCGCCGCCTATAACAAGGCGGTGGGGTCTCTTGAATCCAGAGTGCTGCCGGCGGCTCGAAAGTTCAAAGACCTAGGGATCTCATCGGATAAGGATATCGCGTCGCTGGAAGCATCCGACATCGCACCGAGAGCGGGCCTCTTCGCGACGGCAGAAGATATGAGGACATCAGGATGATGAATGCTCAAGCGATGGTGGAAGAATTTCACCGGAAGTTCGAGATTGCCGTCAAAGAAAGTCCCACAATTCCGGAAGATGCCACGCGTCAACTACGGATACGGTTGATTCAGGAAGAGTTCGATGAACTCAAGGAGGCCATGGCCACGCAGGATCTGGTCGGCATCGCGAAGGAATTGGCCGATCTGTTGTATGTGGTTTACGGAACGGCCCTATCCTATGGAATGGATATGGAACCGGTGTTTCGAGAGGTTCATCGGTCGAACTTGAGCAAGGTCGGGGGCTACAAACGCGCCGATGGTAAGTGGGTAAAACCGCCCACCTATTCTCCGGCACAGGTCGAACCGATTCTCGCGGCTCAGTCCGACGGAGGTGCTTCGCCCGTCTCAAACAGGGCGGTGGAGATGCATAATTCAGAGTCGTAGCATGAAGGAACTTCATTGTCCGGCTTGTGGCACGCCGTATGTCAGGGTGACGTCCGGGTCAGGCTTTGCCGAGAAGGTGTTAAGCCGGTTGCACATTTTTCAATTCCGCTGTCAGCTCTGCACCACCCGCTTTCGAGCCAGAAGGCCCGGGAATCGACAGACTTCCCAGGAATTCGATCGCCGTGAGTATCGACGGCTGCGAGCCAACTTCGCGGCATCGTTGACGCTGGATCAATCGGCTGTTGACGGGCTCGTCACCGACCTCTCGATGGGAGGGTGCACCTTGCAGGCAACCACCTCGCTTTCGCGTGGCACGTTTGTAAAGGTCCTATTGCATATTCCTGGCGGACAGCCCGATATCAAAATCGACGCAGCCATGATTTCCTCAATTCAACCGCTCACGATCGGTGTGAAATTCCTTGAATTTCGGTCGGCCGACAAGCAACGCATGGGCCAGCTGGTCCTCGATCTTCTCACCTGTCAATACATCCCTCCCGGTGTAAGCGCCTAGCTCGGACAACTCATGAACGTGACTATGTCTTCCGATCCGCTCGGCCGCGGGCCAGGCTCATTCGGATTCCTCGACGACTGCAGGCACGCCTGCGTCGGTTTCACCTGCCAGAAGCCCGGGCGGACTCGGGCTTGAGGTCTCAGAACGACGTTCGTGAAATAGTTTGAGCCAAGAAATAAGATCCGACGCGACTATGCCTTGCGAGGGAGTGATACCAGTATATTGTCGAGCAAGCGAACTCTTCCAACGCGGATGGCCCCAAGGAGGACGGCACTGCGATGAAGTGTGGAGACTGGTTCTAGGGTGAGGGGGTCGCAGCAGGCGAGATATTCCGGCGTCGCCAAGGGTTCTTGCGCCACGATATGAGCCATGCTGCGTTGGATGTGCCGGCTGCGCCGCTCCCCGGCATGAACGGCAGCCGCACCGGCTTGAAGCGCGCGATACAGCACTGGCGCCGCCCGCCGCTGCCGAGCCGTGAGGTATACATTGCGGGAACTCAAAGCCAAGCCGTCGGGTTCCCGTACGGTGCGATGAATAATCAGCCGCCCCGGAAGGTTGAGATCTTTCATCAGCCGTTGCACCAGAGCCGCCTGTTGATAATCTTTTTGGCCGAACCAGGCGATATCCGGTTGGATCAGGCAGAGCAGCTTGGTCACGATGGTCGCCACACCTTGAAAATGCTGCGGCCGCGCCTCGCCTTCCCAGCGTCGTGCAATAGACGGCACAGTCACAATGGTTTGATTGCCGGGAGGATACATCTCCTGTTCGGCCGGTGCGAACACCACGTCGACTTCTTCTGCTCGGCAGAGCGCCCGATCCAGTTCGAGCTGCCGGGGATACTTCGAAAGGTCTTCCGTCGGACCGAACTGCCTGGGGTTCACAAAGATACTGACCACCACTACATCGCAAGCCGATCGTGCGGCTTGGATCAATGCCCGATGGCCTGCATGTAATGCGCCCATCGTGGGGACCAATCCGATTCTTCCACCGGTGCGATGGAATCGGCGTCTCCAAGCGATCATCGCAGCTGCCGTGCGAAGGGTATTCACGCGCATGGGCCGGCGGCAGGTGGTGAACTGCAAGCCGGGCGGGTTCCATAGCGGGAGTTTGGTTGCGGGTCGAGCCGGCGAACGATCGACGCGTCGACGAGTTGCGTCAAGATGTTGCGCAGAGACTCTCCGACGACAGGATGCTGCCGGTCAGGATCGAGCTCGACCAACGGCGCTAGGACAAAGCGCCGCTGATGTAATCGCGGGTGAGGGATGGTCAGGGCCGGCTCGTTGAGGATGTAATCGCCATAGAGCAACAGATCTAGATCGAGCGTGCGAGGGCCTCTTCGGTTGTCCTGATTACGTCCGAGCGAACGTTCGATCTCGCGGCAAATTTCCAACAGGCTCTTCGGCGAGATGTCCGTTTCGATTTGTGCCACGCCGTTTAAGAACCACTCGGGTCCTGGGGCGGCACCGTCGTCAACCGGTTCGGTCTCATAGAGAGAGGAGACCGCCTCGAGCCGTGAGTGCGGCAGCAGGCTGAGAAGGGTCACCGCCCGATCACAAAAGTCGATCCGGTTGCCTAGATTGGAGCCGAAGCCTATGAAAGCCGTCGCCATAATTCTCCGTGCAAGGTGTCAGGCGTAAGGCATGAGAGGCTGGCTCGAAGTCTGTTCACCTTACCCCTTACGCTTCACGTATCACGGCTCTAAAATCCGATCTTCTTGATGCGTTCCACCGCTTCCGCCAATCGCTCCTTGGAAGTCGTCACCGTCATGCGGATGTAGCCTTCGCCCGGTGCACCGAATCCGTTCCCCGGAGTGGTCACAATACCGGCCTTCTCCAGTAGATGCGCCGTGAAGGAGGCAGAGGTGTAACCCCTCGGCACGGTCACCCACACATAGAAGGCGGCAGGCGGAGGATCGACCTCCAGCCCCAGCTTTTTAAGGCCGGGTACGAGCACATCGCGCCGTTCCTGGTAGATCTTCCGCAAGCCTTCCGTGACCGAGTCGTCGAGGTTCAGCGCGGTAATGCCGGCTTCCTGAATCGCCTGGAATACGCCGGAATCCAAATTGCTCTTGACCTTGCCTAGACCTGCGAGGACCTGCTGGTTTCCCACGACGAAGCCGAGTCGCCAGCCTGTCATATTGTACGTTTTAGAAAGAGAGTGAAACTCCACGCCTACATCCTTCGCTCCGTCCACTTCCATAAAACTGGCCGGCGGCAGGCCGTCATAGAAAATTTCCGAG
Organism: Nitrospira sp.; assembly: GCA_020697375.1. The sequence continues at coordinate 34,614 of JAJFBJ010000012.1, forward strand.
TAAGCCGCATCGTGGCACACAATGACGTGATTGGCCTGTGCGAAATCCACGACACGCTTGAAATATTCTTTATTCATCACGACGGAAGTCGGATTATTGGGAGAATTGAGCCACATCAGCTTGGCTTTTTTCGCCACATCCGTCGGAATCGCGTCCAAGTCGGGAAGAAAACCGTTCTCTTTCGTCAGCGGCATTAAATGAGACACTCCGCCGGCAAAGCCGGTACCCACCGGATACACCGGATACCCGGGACTGGGCACGAGGACGATGTCGCCGGGATCGACGAATGCAAGCGGTACATGGCCGATTCCTTCCTTGGAGCCGATCAGCGTCAATATTTCCGACCCGGCATCCAGCGTTACATGGAAACGTCGTCGATACCAATCCGCCACGGCTTGCCTGAACGACAGCATCCCTTCGTATGAGGGATATTGGTGATGTTTCGGATTGCCCGCAGCCTGGCGCAGGCTCTCAATGATCGGGTCGGGGGTCGGCAGGTCCGGGTCGCCGATGCCGAGGTTGATGATATCGACGCCGCGTGCGATTGCCTCCTGCTTCATTTTGTCGATGGCGGCGAACAGATAGGGAGGCAGCGTCTTGATACGGGTGGCGTATTCGATCGGAAAACCGGACATGCGTGAAGACTCCTTTGTTGCCCTGAGCGACGGCGCTCAGCTTTGTACGATGCGTGAGCGGCCGGCCGCCGTCAGCGTGGTATCAGCAAGGGGATAGGGTACCGCAGGACCGCTCCCGCAATCAACGAGCAGGGGCGAGAAGAGGGCAGGTCACCTTCGCCGCGCTTCTCAGCCATTCGTCGGTCTGGATTGGAACCCTCCCTTTGGAATGAAGACCCTTCCTGACACAGGAGCCCATCGTGGGTCCGATGAAGTAGACATGGCATCCGATTTAACAGCGCCCTTGAACGAGGGCGGCCACACGCATAGCGAGGACGCCAGTGAGATGGCGTTGATTCTATCGAAAGCCCCTCGCAGGGGCGTGTCGGCCTTGCGCAGCAAACGAGAAACGTGGCAGTTCCTTCCCCCTCAGAAGACGAAGTGGTTGACAGAGAGGAAGGCTCTCATTACAGTCCGACGTACCACACAGACAAGCATCAAGGACTGATGCCGCTATGAAACCCCTCGCTCCTTGTCCTTCGAGCCCCAACTGCGTTTCAACTCAGGCCCAAGACCAAGAACATGCCATCGCGCCATTTCAATATCAAAAAAGCCGGGCCGAGGCGAAGGAAGCGCTGAAGGCGATTGTTCTCGCCCTCCCTCGCACCGAGCTCGTCGAAGAAGACGAGACCTATCTGCATTATGAATTCACCAGTCTGCTGCTGCGATTCGTCGATGACGTAGAGTTTTTGTTCGACGATGAGACCAAGACCGTTCATTTTCGATCGGCCTCCCGGATCGGCTACGGGGATCTCGGCGTGAACCGCCGGCGGATGGAAGAGGTCCGCAAATTGGTGGAAGGAAAATTGTAGTAGTGGCCGGATGACGGCTCGTGGAGGCGTTGCGATTGAACAGGTCTTGGTTGAGCGGCATTATTGCCGTTGGGGGACCATCGCCCAACGGCATGATTTGTGGTTGAATTGGCCGATGCAAGCCGTCAGTATAGAAGCGTAGAAATCAAAGCGGCCGGGGTGGCCGGAGCGGTTCCGGCTTTCGGGGCCTCTGCGACGGACCATTCGAGAGAATAGAGAATAACGTTATGACACATATCTCCCGCGTCTTATTGGTACTGCTTTTCCTGCTGCCCAGTGCCTGCGTGTCCATGCGGGTGGATCCCTTGACCGTCGATACGTTTGAACCTCGCTCGGGGGACGAGGCCGTGGCGATGTTACAACGCGAGCCGAATTATGGGCATGTGCAGATCGCACGGATTATTGCAACCAGTGAATATGCCAGCGAAGATACCTTGCGGAATCGCATTCTTGCGCAAGCGAAGGAGTTAGGGGCCGATGCCGTGGTGCTTGGAGAGGCCGATGTGCGCCGCATTGCTGACCGAGGACCGACCTTTCAATCGACCATGAGCTCCGCAATCCCCGGGGTCACGTCTGCCAATCCCTACCGTGGCGGGTACTGGAATCCGTTCCGGATGGATGCCTGGAGTTTTACACAGGGCGCCGGAGGGGGACAGGGCTGGATGCTCCACATGTCCGGTTTGGCGATACGATATGTTTCGGAAGAAGAAGGTCGTGCGGCTCCAAGGAATCAGCCGGCCACACCGTGACGTGATCTCGGCGCCTGTAGCCGAAGACCTCCAGGAGTACGGTCTTTCCTGGCCCCTGGACATCCGCGCCATCCTTCTAAAAACCAACCATTGTCCAAACTTGAGTGCACGCGCGAAGGGATGCGGCGAGTAAGGCAGCAACCCGGTCATGTGTCGAGCATTCCTCTGTCATGCTTGCCCTCCAATAGGGACAGCACGTATCAAACCCTGGCTCCATTCTCATAAGCCTGAATGTGAATCCTGAGCATGAGAATAAAATTGATATAAACATGTACGTTTTAGAATAGTTGCGTTAGGATTCGGCCCAAGCGCGGTGGAGGTGATGATATGGGTGGTACCGGACAAGGTCTGCCCTGACCGGTGCGCGTGAATTTGGAATGGTATAGTTTGCAGGCCATGTTTTGGGTTCCCTGTATCGCATGCTAGGCTTCCCAAATACCTCCTTGCCCGATTACATAACTACTCAGGAACCTATCTCCTTCCTTGAGGCTTCCTAGAATGGATGACGTGTCATGCCTGCGCTGAACATCGAACAGAATCATCCGGCTGTCCTTCCCCACATTCGAATCAGACCCGCCAAAGGTTGGCTTCACTTTGATCTATTGAGCGTGTGGCACTATCGCGAATTGATTTACATCCTGGTCTGGCGAGACGTGACGGTTCGATACAAGCAGACATTGCTCGGGGTGAGTTGGGCCATGTTCCAGCCGATCGCGACGATGTTGATCTTTACCGCCGTCTTCAGCGTCATGGGGAAAATTCCGTCCGATGGGTTCCCCTATCCCGTGTTCCTCTATGCCGGTTTACTGCCCTGGTTCTATGTATCTCAGGCGCTGAGCCGCGGGGGAGCGAGTTTGGTCGGGGAGGCCTCGCTCATCAGCAAGGTCTACTTTCCTCGGCTCATTCTCCCTCTGGCCGCGACGATTGCGCCCTTGGTCGATCTCCTGCTGGCGTTCATCGCCTTCTTAGGCCTCATGGCCTGGTTCGAAGTCATACCTACGTGGCGGATTCTCCTCTTGCCGCTGTTTGCCGGCTTGGCCTGTGTCATTACTCTGGCAGGTGGCCTCTGGATATCGGCCCTCTACGTCAAGTATCGGGATGTGGGCCATATCCTGCCGATGTTCATTCAACTGGGGATGTTTGTATCTCCCATTCTCTATCCTGTGAGCAAAGTTCCGGACTCCTGGCGATTCGTCTACGCGCTGAATCCGGTCGTGAGTGTGGTGGAGGGATTCCGCTGGGCTCTCATTCCTGGATTTCAGGCGGATTTTTCAATGGTCGCGCCTAGTCTTGGAATTGTGATCCTCGTGTTCGTCGGGGGCTTGATCTATTTCCGTTCGATGGAGCGGACATTTGCGGATGTGATTTGAATGGGAAATGTCGCCATCAGAGCGGAGCGCCTATCGAAGCAATATCGGCTGGGGACCGGAACGGTTCGGCACAACACCCTTCGAGACCACATGATGCATGGTCTACGGTTTCTCTCGCGCTGGCGATCAGGCCGGGGTGGGTCGGATGCATCGTTCTGGGCATTGAAGGACGTGTCCTTTGAGATCAAGCAAGGTGAGGTATTGGGAATCGTCGGACACAACGGGGCGGGCAAGAGCACGTTGCTCAAGATTCTCTCCAGGATTACAGAACCGACGGTGGGGACGGCGGATATTTATGGGCGCGTGAGCTCGCTGCTCGAGGTCGGAACGGGGTTCCATTCCGAATTGACCGGGCGAGAGAACATTTTTTTGAACGCCGCAATGCTCGGGATGCGCCGGCAGGAGGTGCAAAACAAGTTCGACGAGATCGTTGAATTTTCGGGGGTGCAGGAATTTATCGATACGCCGGTCAAGCGTTACTCGAGCGGCATGTACGTGCGGCTGGCTTTTGCCGTGGCTGCGCACCTCGAGCCGGAGATTTTGATCGTGGATGAGGTCTTGGCCGTCGGGGATGCCAGCTTCCAACAAAAGTGCCTCGGCAAAATGGAGGAAGTCAGTCGAAGCGGTCGCACAGTCCTCATCGTCAGCCATAACATGACCCTGATCGAGGGGCTCTGCGAACGGGCGATTCTGCTCGAAAAAGGACAGATCGCAAGGATCGGTGAGACCAAGCAAGTCGTCGAAGGGTATGCCGATGCGATCCGCAGCATGGCGGGGACAGCGATTGACGCACGTCATGATCGAGAGGGCCTCGGAGAGATTCTGCTCACGAGAATCGAACTGCTGGATAGGGAACGGCATCCTGTTGCCGCAGCCATCACCGGACGCGACGTCATTATCCGCATGTACTATCGCTGCGCGGACGGCAGAGAATTTCGGAATTGCCGCGTCAGCATTTCCGTCAATGGACGCAAGGGGCAGGATCTGTTCGTCCTTTCAACCGATATCGTGGATCCCACGCCGCTGGCGTTGCGCGGTGAGGGCTACGTCGATTTCATTGTGCCCCAACTGCCGTTGAGCGGCGGGACATACTTTTTCCAATCCTATTTCGAGTCCAATGGGCATGCCCAGGACTGGATCAAGAATGTCGCCACCTTCTCCGTGCTCGACGGCGATTATTACGGAACAGGCAAACTCTATCCTCCCGGTTGGGAAGCCAACGGAGTGCTCCTGCGCTATCGATGGGAATCCTCATAACGCCCCTCCCGTCTCCTCCTCGTCCTGTACTCCCACAGACCCTTCATCGCGACGCGCCTTTCCGTCGCCCGGTTCTCTTCCGCGGATTCTTCTCTGCCGATTATTCATTAATTGCTCCATGATGGAAGAAGAGTGGGTTACGATTCGTCGTCACATTGTCGGATGGCCAGTCGACTGAGGCGCAGGAATGGGTTTCGGGTCCGACGAGGGGCAACAAACACAGCTCGAGCTGGCTGGATTGAGACGCACGCTGGAATGGACGAAGATCCAACGCGAACAGCTGTTGGATCGCCTTGATCTGCTCCGCTTGGATAATCAACGACTGCAGGAACGGGTAGGTGATCTGGAACGGCGGTTAGAGGAACTCAGGCAGCAGCAGCCGCTGTTTTAATGCCGTCGCACCGATTTCCTGTCAGTTCTTTCCTTCGCTTCTTCTTTCCTTCTCCAGTGTTTTCATCTGCAGCGACATGGTATGGTGATGGCTGTGTGCCACCCCGGCTGTCGCAGCGATCGAAAAAGCCTGTAATTGCTCATGACCTATCCTATCCAAACCATAGAAGATCTCCGCTGGTTCATGGCACATACCCAAGGATTTCACGGCGGGCAAATAACCGATATGCATTTGTCCAAGCGACGGATTTTCGACGAAGAATCCGGGCGGAATGTCCTGGCGGGAAGTACCGTCACCGTCCTGGTTCGCTATCATCTGCGCGGCATTCTTCGGATCGCCAAACTGACCATGCAGGGAGTTTCAGACTTGTCGATTTTGGAGCAGGATGGGACCGACCCCGCCTCATTGGGTGTCGTTCAGGTGGAGTTCGCCGAAGGAAAACTGCGGTTTTGGTTCGATCCGCACGGCGAATTGTATGTGGTTTGTGAGGAGGCATTGTTCGAAGAGGTCTCAATGCCGCACAGCGACGCGGATAGGGAGGGGGCGGTGGCTCAGTGGACCTTTCAGGCCGATGAGGGCGAGGCTCCGTCCGTGACATGGCTCCTCGATCAGCTTGATCGTGCGGGAATGCCCTGCATCTGGAGAGCAGCAGGATGCCGGACTCCGCTTCACCGGACGATGAGCTGGGAAGGTGAATTGATAGCCGCAGCCGATGTAAACGCCGGCTTTGCAGCGGCGGTCGGGGTGCAGGCGTATGGGCCGGCCGATGGCGCCGGTTTTGGAATGCGGGTGCGGTTACACCATACCCCCGAACGATCCAGCGGCCGCCTGCTGAACCTGGTGGCGGATCTCATCACTCAATGTTTTCCGGGTACCTGTCTGGTGGGGCAAACGTTTCTTTCGCACGAAGAATGGTCGAATTGGAAGTCGGTGGGTCGTGCGTACCAGGTCCGCTTGTAATCGGGCGAGCGCATTGCCGTCAGCTGAGATGACCGTGCTTCCCGTTCCCGTTCCCATGCAGGCTGCCGTTTTTCCGATTGACACATTCCACCAAGTGCCAAAACTTCATCGGGTTGACTTTTTCTTTTCGAGCCACCTGTAGGCTGGTTCCTTCGAGTACCGTATTCAGGGAGAGGTCGGTGCGGAAGCCGATATGCTTGCAGAGAGGGGAAATGACTTTTTCCACCGCGGCGATCAATTTATTGCCGTTGCTGAAGTGGTTCAGCATGATGATGCGGCCGCCCGGTTTGCAAACCCGAATCATCTCGTTCACGACTTTACGATAATCAGGCACGGCGGTCACCACGTAGGCCGCCATCACGGTGTCGAAGCTGTCGTCGGGAAAATCCATCTTGCCTGCGTCCATCAGCATAAGCCGCACATGATCGAGATGATAATGGGACTGGCGCTGCCTGGCCTTGGCCAGCATGCCTGAGGAGAGATCGATGCCGATGATTTCGCAATTCTTCGGGTAGTACTCCAGGGCGATTCCCGTTCCCACTCCCACTTCCAAGATTTTCTCTTCCGGGCGGATTCTAAGGTTGCGCACACAAGATTCGCGCGACTCGTGGAAGATTTTTCCGAAGATGTGGTCGTACACTCCGGAATAACTGGTGTACACGCGTTCGATTTTGACGATATCCATTGCCCCTCCGAAAACCACACCTCTCCGCCCGCACACTCCGCCCAGTACAGGAGTGACGGTGATGAAAGGTGTGGCGTGGAAAATCTGTGAAGGCGGGACCGTGGCCCGGATAAATCGTCCGCACCCGCCGGATGAGAATAGCTTAATGTAGCCAAAGCGCTTATGGGGAGTCAACAGGTTCCTCCGGAATATAAACGCCGTTCCGTCCGCCCACGGCTTGATTCTGTGCGAGGCCTTGTGGGAAGTTTCCACCATGATATTGGCCGGTGCGTTTGCCGTCGTGCTATTCGTCGGATTGGTCATCGGTGATTGGATGTACTTCGCCCGTCTTTCGTCCGATGCCGGTCGGTATGGATACGGGGTCGGCGAAGTGCAGGATCATGTTGCCTCTGCGACCGTTCAGAAACTGGCGCGGCAGTGCGACAGGAACGGATTTCTTTCCTTGCCTCACGGTGTCGCGAGGGTTTTTCCGGAAGTGAACCGGATAGTCCTTCGGCCGACCTGCGGTCTGTTCTCGATGCGGTTCCGCACGGCTTGGCCGTTGAAGGGTTCCATCGAATGCCTGCCTGAGGCCGACGGCCTTAAGCTGATCTGCACGAAACGGATGCCATGGTCATCATCGATCCTCACGTTTCTATGGTTCGGCTTGGTGGGATTCGGGACGCTCGGATTCCTCATCAGTTATTTGCTTCAAGGGGGGCTCGAATCCTTAGGCGGCCTATTGCTGGGTGTGGGAGTCACGAGCGTGGGATTGATCGTCGTCGCCTTTGGACTTTTGACAGTGGCCGTGGCTTACCGTATTGAGAATACGAGGCTGATGCAGGTGTATACGGAATTCCGGGATTGCGTATTGAAATCCAAGGAAGGGGCTTAGGGAGAAGTCTTGTACAGGTCGAGCAGGTGGTCGAATTCCCGCGGAAGGTTCAATGATTGCCGGGACCGCGCGAGGCCTGCAATAATTCCGCGATGCTTCTGATTCAGGCCGGATTCGACAAAGGCCTGTCGAAAATGCATCCATCGCCGTGACGAGTCGCTGGACAGATGTTCCAGCTCCTTCGGCGACAGAGTCTTCAGATCCGAGGTCAGGCGTCCGAGAGCCTTTTCGACGCTGTCATAGGGAGCGGCCAGCTTCAACCGGCTGTAAAACACGTCAAGATGCTGCCGGAACTCGTCCCGAAGCGATTCCAAGGGCCCTCGTTCTCGATTGTGACCTGCGTGACCATCCATGCCGGCGCTCCTGAGCGATACGATGTCTGCGCGGAAGCTTACGGCAGGAACGGCATGGGGCGCAATGCGTTTTCGTGCGAGCCGGCCATTTTTTGTAAGGGAGGCAAAATATGAGCAGCCGATCGTTCATTGTTCTCGTCGGACTGATTCTGGCCGGGTTGGCCGGTTGTTCGTCTCATCATTACGGAAGCCATGATCGCGGGAGGGGAGAATACTATTGGAACAAGGCTTCTGAAGATCTGAGCCAACTGGTCGAGAAACATGTCACAGACCCGGAAAAGGTGAAGCAGGTGAACGTCGTGATGGGAGAAATCATCACCGAGCTCAAGTCGGCGAGGGAACAACAACGTCAGTACCATCGCGCCCTCTATGAGCTGAATGGGAATTACGCAGCGCCACCGGAAGACTTCACGAAGATTCTAGACGAGTTGAATCACAGCCGGATGCGCTCGTCCGCCAAGATTCTGGGTCTTCGCTTCAAGATGAAGGAGCGGTTGACGGCCGAGGAATGGACGGCCCTATCCGCGGAGCTGAAGGACTATGGAAGCCGCTACTACGGGAAGAGAACGGATGCGCCGGCTCCTGCCGGATCGCGACCTTGAGCAGCCTGGTCAAAGAAATCGGTCCAATCCTGGCCGATAGTTGAGGAAGAGAAGCCGGGTTTCGTGGCGAGTGACATCCAATCCGCTGACCGAGACATGATCGATGTTCACCTGGCGTAGAATCATCAAGTCGAGAAGCATGTAGTGGGCAAGAATCGCCCGAATCACATCGCCGTGGGATACGAATACGTAGGGCATATCCTGGGCGCCGTCGATCGCCTGTTCCACCGCGGCCACTGCGCGACGTTGAATTTCTCTGAGTGTTTCCCCTCCTGATGGACGTGCCTGGTCCGGTCGGCTGTACCACTGTTGCCTCGCCGGATCATCGACGAAGTCCTTCCAATACCGATTGATCCAGTCGCCCACCCCGATTTCGCGCAGTCCCGGCAGCGTCTGGAGAGGAATCTCTTGCGACCGGCGCAGGATTTCAGCCGTTTGCAGGGCGCGCAAGACCGGACTGGTGAAGATTCCGGCGAGCGGAGTGCGGGACAAGACCTCGGCACAGGAGTAAGCCTGGCGCTCCCCGGTTCGGTTCAAGGGAATCGGCTGGTCGCCCATTACGCGCCCGGACTGATTCCAGTCGGTTTCTCCATGTCTGACAAGCCACAGAATCGGCATGACTCACACTAATTCGCGGACGCGGCGTTCGTGCGACTCGTCAAGGGAATCGATGCCCACGTCTCTCCGCCGTCCGGGGAACGGTACAGGCCGCTCCCGTTTGTGCCGGCATAGAGAAGTTGAGGATCCCGGTTGCTGAGGGCGAGCGTGCGGACATTCAAGGTGGCAAGTCCCTGATTGTGCGCCTGCCAGGTTTTCCCTCCATCGACCGTCTTGAGGACGCCGGCCCGCCCGCCGATGTACAGAATATTGGGATTGGTTGGATGCACCACCAAGGTGCTGACGAACTGGTCCGCGAGACCCTGTCCAACCTGTTCCCAACGTTCAGCCCGATTGGTGGTCCGGTAGAGGCCATTGGTGGTTCCGGCATAGATAATGGCGGAATCCATCCGATCGACTGCCAGTACATTGACTCCGAGCGACATTGAGGCATTGAGTATCTCGTCTGAAATCAGCCCCTGGTTCGTTCGCTGCCAGTTCCCGCCCCCGTCTTCGCTGCGATAGGTGCCGCCCGTCGTGCCGGCGTACAGCACGCGAGGGTGCTTGGGATCCATGGTGATGCAGGTGACGATGTGGACTTCCTTCATGCCAGTCATCCGCTCTTCCCATTCTCGCCCTCCGTTCTTTGTGACGAACGCGCCGACTGTGGTGGCGAGATAGATGACCTCGGTATTGTCCGGATGAAAAATGATTTCATTGACGAAGGAGACGTGCTCCTTGAGCCCGACGTTATGCGGCAGCCAATGCTGACCGCCATCCGGGCTCTTATAGATGGCGTCTCCCATCGTGCCGGCATAGACGGTGGCCGGGAGTTTCGGATCGATGGCCAAGGTCGTGACGCGCCGGGCACTGAAACTGGGGAACTGTTCCCAGGTTCGGCCGCCGTCACGAGTCTTGTGCACCGCATCGTTCGTCGCGATATAGACGATATCGGGATTAGATGGATGGAGGGCGATCGACACGACGGCCGATTCCCGCGTTCCGCAAGCCAGCAGGAACAGGCCGATCAAAGGAACGGACAGTCGGAGGATGGTAAAAAATCGATCAGCCGGCGAAATCACGATGGCCGCAGACCTAACCATAGCGAGGAAGCGGAGTCAAGGAGACGCATCATAGGGGTTGTGATGAAGGGTGGCAGGTTACGAAACAAAGACTCTCTCGCAGGATGTTCAACAGGCGGCTTACTTACCCTCCCAACCCCGGCGCGCCAGGACGCGCTCTTATTCCAGGCAAGGCCGCAATGAGGTCCACGGCGTGAAGCATAATCAGCGCCGCGGGAGGACATCGGCGAGACGGTCTGTCCCGAGCCGAAGGCATCAGGTTCTTACCTTCCCCACCTCGAATTGCCGAGACAGGCTCGGTTCCATGGGGGTACATGGAGGATCTGAACGAGGCGAGAACGCGACCAGCGGACTTTTTCAGCATCCTGTCAGAGCCGCTGAGTGAATCGTTCGGCGTAACCGGTCAGTTCGACATAACCGCGTCCTGTGACGGCCGCGCCCTGCGCGTGGCCGCTGACGGACACGGCTCCCTCCCAGTAGGTCACGCGGGTGCTGCGAGCCGTGTGCAATTCTTGATCTGAGAGTAACGATCGAACATCCAAGCTCAGCCCAATCGAGGGCGCGGTGATCAGCCAGCGTTGTGGGTACCGCGCCTTGGAATGGGGACTGGTCCAATGGGCGAAGGGTTCGATGGTGAGATCCTGCGCGCTAAGCGGCTGAGTTCGTCCGTCGGCAAGGACGAGCGTCCCGCTTGACGACGGATCAGCCGATCCATCGGACCTCCGCAAGGAATACCACATGAGTTCAGTTGAGTCGCTCAATTGCAGGCTGAACCAATCCCATCCCACCATGTCCTGTCCAAGGTCGGCCGAACCGAACTCGTGATCCATCCAACTGAGGCCTGTGACGGTGAAGGTCTCTGCGCCCACTCGAATCTGCCCTTGGGTCGCCAGTTGAGTGAGTGAATAATAATGCGAGGCCTGCTCCGGGGCCGCTCCTTTGCGGCTGATTCCCTCTCGACCATGCAGCACGGGCGGCTTCTTCGGAGTCACGCGAAGGTCGACGGCAAAGTGTTCGGTCGCGGCCTGAAGCCTTTGCCGGTTCGGCGTTCGTTCATCGGTTGCGACCGACCAGCGATCGATCCACACATGCAAATGGTTTTTGTCGGCGCCGGCCTTGCCGAGGCCTTCACGGCTGAGCTTGTCGGCGTAGTGGAATCGGGCGTTCTTCATGTCCGTCAGGGCGAAATGGGCGAGGTACAGTTGCTGAATCGACCATTTGGAAGGAAGCGTCTTGACCTGTTCGGGTGGAATGCCACGACGAAAAAATGTGAGTTGAAATCCGAAGGGGCGGCCGTCAGCCGCCGTGAGATGGCCGGTGTAATACCACCATTCCGTGCGGAACCTTTCGTGGGCGCCATGATCTTCCGGAAATCGGTACTGATAGCCAGGCGCGGCGATGTGAAACGGGTGAGGCGGTTCGTTCGTCGCAATGGTCTGAGCGACGGGAGACAGCAGTGCCAGCATCACAACCGAAGCAAAGCGGAACTTGATTGTCATCATGTGATCGTCGGCGGTCGGATGGTGGATATTGCCGGTGAGCGTGCGGGCCGTGGCGCCCTAATCCCCTCCGCGATGGCAGGAACGCCACTGTCCATGCTGGTTTTCGGATGATCGGCGCGCGAGGTGGGCGGCGTAACGTCGTTGACAATTTTGCAAAGCATCAGCTATCGTGAGCCATGTTTCTTGAGCCGGAACGTGATCAATCAAACCGTGAGCGGGCGGGAAAGGTTCCGTCGTTTCCCGTTCCGGCGCGCATCCCGTTGTTTCCCCTTCCGAACCTCGTCTTTTTTCCCAAGACCTATTTGCCGCTCCATGTGTTCGAGCCGCGCTATCGTCAGATGGTAACGGATGCGGCGGCAGGAGGGCAATGCATCGGCATGGCGCTGCTGAAGGAGGGCTGGGAAGAAACCTATGATGGAAATCCTCCGATATTCTCCGTGGGTTGTGTCGGGCGCTTGGCGAGCGTCCAAACACTGCCCGATGGCCGCTCCAACATACTTCTCCAAGCCATCGAGCGTTATGAAGTGCGGGAAGAGTTCTACGAAAAAGCGTATCGCGAAGCCCGCGTCATTTTGAAGCCCCAGGACCCTGCGCTTCCAATGGAACCGGCATTGCGCCGATATTTGACGGATGTCCTGAGCGAATACATCCAGGCGGATGAGCAGGCGTCGCCGCTTCACAGCTTGATCAGGCCCGATGTGAGTGACGAGGTGTTCGTGAACTCTCTATCCACCTACCTTGACTGCACCCCGCTTGAAAAGCAGTTCCTGCTGGAGGCGGAGCACTTGCCGCAGCAGGCCCGGAGACTCAGTGATTTGATCCAGTTCAAGCTGGCAGAGCGGCGCGGCGCCGGAGGCTGGGGGTAATGTCGCGGGCGGTTGCCATTGAGGTGTCGCATCTCGGCAAGGCGTACGACAAAGTACGGGCAATCGATGATCTTTCCTTTCAAGTCCATACCGGAGAAATTTTCGGTCTGCTTGGACCGAACGGCGCCGGCAAGAGCACCACCCTCCGCATTCTGATCACACTCCTCCATCCGACCTCCGGGTCGGCAAAGATTCTCGGATTGGATTCAGTGAAGGATGCGGATCGGGTGCGGCAGACGATCGGATATGTACCTCAGGAACGGGCCATCGACCGGTTTCTGACGGGCAGGGAACACCTCGAACTGCTCGCGGATCTTTATCATCTCTCCGGCGACCAAGCTGCCACACGTATCCCTCAATTGCTCAAGCTGGTGGAACTGGAGCAGCATGCCGATCGTCCGGCCAAGACTTATTCCGGGGGCATGAAGCGAAAGTTGGATATCGCTTGCGGGTTGTTGCCGGATCCAAAGATCCTCTTTCTCGACGAACCCACCCTCGGTCTGGATGTGCAAAGCCGACTCCGTATTTGGGACCATGTGCGTGCCATGCGGGAACGCGGCATCACTGTCGTCATGACGACCAACTATCTCGATGAGGCCGATCAACTGTGTGACCGCATCGCCATTATCGACGGAGGAATGATCAAGGCCTTAGGATCTCCCGCGGAATTGAAAATCGGATTGGGCGGGGATCTCGTGTCGCTGACGGTGCGCGAACAGGATCGTGTCGAGACGCTGGCGTCAGCCGTGAAAGCCTTGCCGGCCATCCGCGCCGTGACGACCAGGCCGAATGGCTTGGATATTCGAGTCGATTCTCCCGAGAAGGCCTTGCCGGCCATTCTGGAGGCGGCCAATCGTCTGACCTGTCAGCTGGAATTCATCGATTACCATCGGCCGCGTCTGGACGACGTATTCATTTCATACACCGGCCGGTCTATCAAGGACGAAGCCGCTACGGAGGAGTGAGGCTGGAGCAGGACGGGAGCTATGCGACAATACTGGCAGGAAATCAGGGCTCTCACAATGCGCTGGGTGCGGCGTCTGAGCCGTGAAAAGTTCAGCATGCTCTTTACGCTGGTGCAGCCGATGTTGTTCTGGCTGATTTTCTTCGGCAATCTGTTCCAGCGCGCCGCGGATACGCAAGTTACCCAGGCGCCTACCTACATCAGCTTCCTGGCCGCCGGTGTGGTGATCATGACCGTGCTCAATAATGGCTTGGCGGGGGGCGTCGATCTGCTCTTCGACAAGGAAAACGGGTTTCTTGAGCGGCTGATGTCCACGCCGATCCATCGGAGTTCCGTGATCCTGAGCCGGTTCATTTTCGTGATGACCATTACCTCCCTGCAGGTTCTGGTCATTCTTGCCGTCGCCTGGTTGTTCGGGGTGCAGCCTGCCACTGGCCTATTGGGAATTGCGACGATCCTGTTCATCGGCATGATGTTCGGCGTCGGTCTGACGGCGATTTCGATGGCGATGGCCTTTTCCGTGAAGAGCCACGGCGATTTCTTTTCCGTGCTAGGCTTTCTCTCCTTACCGATGATTTTTCTAAGCTCGGCATTGGTACCCCTGAATGCGATGCCTGGCTGGATGGGATTTCTCGCGCAATTCAACCCCATGACCTGGGCGATCGATGCGGTGCGCCCGTTGATTTTGCAGGGATGGACCGAAGCATTACCCCATGTTGGAATGGTGATCGTAGTGATGGTGCTGTTCGATGCCCTCTGCCTCTACGGAGGTGCGCGCGCCTTTCGACGGGCGATCGGGTGAGCCGATGTTGAAAGAAGGAGACGGGCTCAACGCATGGCATGAATCTCCGTGGTATCAGGGGCCGCGATGTGGTTTCTTACGATTCGAGTAGGGTTTGGTGGGACAAGGTACCTCCATGTTCGTGAATGAAACCCAAATCCGCGCTTTGATCCGGCTCCTCGGCGATGAGGATGAACGGATCGTCAAAACTATCAGCGGCAGGCTGATCGATCTGGGCGACTCCGCCGTCCCGTTATTACAAGAAGCCGAGATCGAGCAACCGGACATGGCTGATCGCATCGTCACTGTATTGGAGGAAATCCGCGGGACGAAGCTGGAGGAGGAGCTCCGTGACTTGGTCGCGCAACCGGACCATCACGACGATCTAGAAACGGGCGCCTTTATCCTGGCGCGCTACGCCTATCCGACTCTGGAGGTTCAGACTTATAGGGATGAACTGGATCGAATGGCTCGGAATGTGCGGGAGCAGATTGGGTCACGCGTCTCCGGGGAAGAAACCGTCAAGGCCCTCAACCGGTACCTCTTCACGGAAGCAGGTTTCAAAGGAAATACCAAGAATTACTACGAGGTCGAAAACAGTTATCTCAATTGCGTCATCGACCGTCGGACGGGAATTCCTATCAGCCTTTCGACCCTGTACCTCCTCATCGGCCGGCGCTTGCATTTGCCGGTGCAAGGCATCGGCATGCCCGGTCATTTCCTGGTGAAGTTCGATTCGGAGAAATACAAAATTTTTATCGACTGTTTTAACGGAGGCGCTCTCCTGACCGAAAAAAACTGCGCCCGTTTTCTGACGGAAGCCGGATATGGGTTCGAAGACCGTTTCCTTCAGAAAAGTTCCACGCGTGCGATTCTGGCCCGCATGATAAAAAATTTGCTGGCGATCTACAACAAGCTGGACGATCCGTTGAAAAAGACCCGCCTCTCCCGGTTTATTGAAATACTGGGCTGTGAACAGCGAGAAGACGGGCTCTAGCCAGGCTGTTCAAACAGGTCGCCGGCCGCGTTCTCGCCTCGGTCAGATCCTCAACGTACTGCCATGGGAATAGAGCCTGTCTCGGCAGGCTCAGGACGGGCGGGTAAGACCGTGACGCCTCGGGCCTCACTCGCTGCGGCCTTGCCTGGAACAAAGCGCGTCTTAGCGCACCGGGTTGGGCGGGTAAGAAGGTCGCCTTTTGAGCATCCTAGACCCTGTTCTAGCCCGGAGTATTCTTCAAGACCTGCTTCGGACCTATGTGCGAGAACTCCGGCGGGAGTCGGTCTCAAACGACTCGTTGCGGCATTCATGAATAACTCGGGCTAGGCACGCAGGGCGAGTAAATCCCGCGCCATCCGAACCTTCCCCGAGAAGTAGTTCCTCGCCTGCCCACGCACGTCATACCGTTCCGCAATCGGATAAAAATGAGACAGCACAAGCTGATTGACTCCCGCTTCCTCCGCCACACGGCCGCAAAGCCCGGCATGCAAATGTCCATTCCCCGGTTGGTTTTCCGGGAAAGAACAATCCAGGATCGCCACGTTCGCCTCATGGCAAAGCCGAACCAGGCTCTCGCAGTAGAGCGAATCGCCGGAATAGGCCACGACATGGTTCTGATATTCGATTCGATAACCAACGCAGTGGAGGCGGGGCGCATGGACAACCGTCGCGGGACGGATTCGAGTATCTCCTAGCCGGAAGCCGCGATCGGACACTTCTCGAATGGTGACGCGAAACGGCGCCCTGTTGAAACTCGGAAACGTCGCCATCATGGTCCTCATCAAATGGCTGGTCCCTCGCGGACCGATGAGGGTCAGAGGCGGCCTGCTGCCGCCCTGGTATTTGCAAAAAATAACGGCGTCGAAAAAGAAGGGAATGAAGTCGGCGAAGTGATCGGCGTGAAAATGGGAAAATAGGATATGCGTAATGCGATGGCGGTCTACGCCGGTCTTGATCAAGTTGTAAAGCGTACGTGGCCCGAAATCCAACAGGAACGTGTGGTCGGTTTGAATGAGATACCCCGCCGCGGCTCGTGAAGGATGGACGTTTGTCCCGGAACCCAGGACCGTGACCGGAATCATGACAAGGGCGCCTCCTGGAAGCTCTGCCGCAAGCGCAGCAAGAGGATGCGTAGCTGTTCTGCTTCCTCCTTGTTCAGCGCGCGTTCGAAGTACGGGCGAATGAAGGCGATGTGCGCGGCGAAGGTGGTTCGAAACAGCCGGTCCCCCTTTTCTGTGAGGCGGATCCTCGTGCTCCTCCTGTCGGCCGCCACCGGCATGCGGCGGATCAATCCCTTGGCCGCCAGACGGTCCAGCACGCCGGTCAGGGTTCCCTTGGTCACCAATGTGGCGGCCGATAGTTCCGCGCAGGTCAGGCCTTCGGTATCGCCCAGAGTGGCGATCACGTCGAATTGCGAAGGGGTAAGCTGCAACGAACGCACGTGGCGACTGTCCGTGCGCCAGAAAGAGAGGTAGGCTTCGACCAACGGGCGTAGGACTTTGAGGTGCGGATCGTCTTTGAGGTCGGGAAGTTCCACTGCGCGCGCAGCCTAGTCACCGGACCCTGTGCCTGTCAAGCGTCGCGCGGCGCATGTCCGTTGACGCCGCGAGGAGAGGCCCTCTATCATGTCGCGGCCATGCATCGTCATCCGCAATGCGGCCAAGCCAACCTGACCGCCATCCTCCTGCTACTCGGCCTCGTGGTCTCCGGCGTCTGGGTATGGAAGCGTCTCTCGCCGGAGGTGCAGGATGTCGTTATCGATCAGGCCATTCCTATGGCGACGCTCCTTTTGGCGCTGCTGGTCGTCGTCTGGATCATCATTGCGAAGATCAAGAAACGGCGTAACCGGCGGACAGAACGGACTCGGCTGATCCGGCTGTTCGACGCTCAGAAATCGGCTGAGAAACGACTCGAATTGGCCTTCGCCGTCATCGAGGTGAACGAATATCAACGCGCCGGTCTCGAGTCGGTCGCGCCGCAGCTTCAGGAATTATTCGTGACGACATTGAAGCGGGCGTTGGGAGACAAACAGCATCGGGTGCGTGGAATGGCGGCCAGCCACCTGGGTGTAATCGGAGATGAAACTGCCGTGGCTCATTTGTTGACCGCGCTGGAGGATGACCATGCCTACGTGCGTTCCAGCGCCGCGCTGGCTCTTGGACGCATGCGCGCATCCGCCGCGAAGCAGAGGTTGGAATACGTCAGCAAGGAAGATTGGGATCAAACGGTGCGGAGCCGGGCTCGCGAGGCGTTGGAGCGCATACGCTAACCATTGAGGGGAGGCGGGAAGCGGCAGGTCGATCAAGCGGCCGTCCAATCGAGCACGACGATTTCAGGGGTGCAATTTATCCGGACGGGAAGGACCGACCATCCCAGTCCGCGATTGACGTACAAGCGATGGTCTCCTTTTCGGTACAGGCCGTTGGTCCGTCCGTGACAGCCTGGGGGTAACCAAAACGTCGGGATGCAGGGAAACCGCCATTGCCCGGCATGGCTATGTCCGCAGAGGGTCAGATCGACGCGATGCTGGTGCGTGAGCTGATCCAGAATGTTAGGCGCATGCGCCAGCACCAAGGTAAAGCGCCCAGGTTTCAGCGGCGGAATGCAATGGAGGTCGGCCCGGTGAAGTGATGGATCGTCAAGGCCGACAATCGCCAGCTCTCCTCCCTCCAGGGGAAGGAACGTGACTTGGTTCACCAGCAACGTCACTTTGCGGCGGTCGAAGTGTTCGGCGAATTCATCGATACGAACGCCGCTGTAGTGGTCATGGTTGCCGAGGGTGACGAAGACAGGAGCGAGCCGCCGTAATTCGGTCAAAAAACGGAGCACGTGCGGAAGACCGTCACGGACATTCACGAGATCGCCGGTGATAAAAATCCAGTCCGGTGCATACTCTGCGACGGTACGGACGATGGCGCGGTGTCTCGGACGATAACGATCCAAATGCAAATCGCTGAGGTGCACCGCGCGGCGCCCCGCGAGGGAAGGATGAACCAGCGGAAGACGTGTCACGGCCGTTGTGGAGCAGCCGACTTCGAGACCGGGCATCAGATTGAAGAGGTGATGGAAGGGGCGGCTCAACCAGTGGCCGATCCAGACTCTCGCGAGTTCTTGCCACCGCATCAGGCCGGCGATCATTCCATGACCCGGTTCAAATCGGCTCTGTCTGCCTGGGTCACGCGATAGCCTTGATCATACAATTTGCCCATGCCGGCCATCAGCGCTTCCATGCCACGCGCGGCGTGGAGCGTATCGAAACTCGACGTGAGGGAACGAAGGTGAGCATCCGCGCCAAGGGACGGCTCGGATGATAAGTCGAGTGCCAAAAGGACGTCCTGCAACTCTTTGGTGCTATAGATGGAATTGTCATCGCCATCGCCCACCAGAGCGAATTCATAAAAGGTCAGGGTGACCGACAGAAAGGCCTGGGTGCGTTGGAAGTCGGCGCGGACTGCATCGAGTCCGCCGGGATAGCGAGTGCGGCAGCCGGCCGGTTCCTTTTCAGGGTCGGTCGGAGTCCCTGGGGAATCGTCTGACCGGTGGGTCCAGGCGATGCTCTGCACGGCCGGTGGCGTCGGCCGCTGGCGCAACTGCTTGTAAAACCAATTCACGCATTGGCTGGCGGCTGCAAAGGCCTGCTTATCGCTGTCGGCTTGCCGCTGGATATGCTGCGTGAAGTGAGCGAACACATCAAGACCGCTTAGTGGTATGGCGGCCATGAGGGGGGCCATGGAGCCTGCCGTGAGGGAGCAGATTACGATCCAGGCCGCAATGCATATATTGGCGAATGGAGTCTGCATCATGATCGTTCATCCTGGAATATAAACGGGCTGTACAGCTTCTCTGGAGTATAACACGGGTGGTCTTGCTGGTTGCCCCATTGTCAATCAATTTCCGACACATCAGGATGGAGAAGGAACCGTCATGACTACTCAGTCCTGGCTTGATGAAAGCCTGCCATATTTGACCGCCTCTGTTCCAGCGCTCGGCGGCAGGATTCGCAGTAGTCCTGAAGATTTCCTGGTCGAAGAACGACCCCTGTATCTGCCCTGTGGAGCTGGGGAACATCTGTACATACGGGTGACAAAGCGAGGTCTCTCCACGCCGGATCTCTTGCTGCGACTCTCCTCCCAGCTCCATGTGAAAGTTCAAACCATCGGAGTAGCCGGACTAAAGGATGCGCAGGCCGTCACGACGCAGATGGTCTCATTACAGGGGGTGAAGGCGGATACAGTGGCGGCATTGCCGACCGACGATCGCCTGCTCGTCCTGGAAGTGTTAGGACGCCATCGCAATCGGCTGCGCAAGGGACACCATGCGGGGAATCACTTCCGGCTGATGATCCGGGACATTCGAGAAGGAACCGGGGATTCCTTGGGACAACTGTTCGATGAGTTGTCGCGCCGAGGGGTGCCGAATTATTTCGGTCCGCAACGGCAAGGGCGAGCGGGGACGAATTTTCAGTTGGGCGCCGAGCTGCTGCAGGACGCCGGGCGTCGCAACAACATGAGCCGCTCCAAGCGCGTCTGGTTCATGAATGCCTATCAATCTCACATGTTCAATCGCATCGTCGCGAAAAGAATCGAAAGCATCGACCGGGTGTTTCAGGGCGACTGGGCCATGAAGATGGAGAACGGCGCCTGCTTTCCAGTGGAACAACCGGAGGTGGAGCAGCCACGCGCCGATCGTTTTGAGATCAGTCCTACCGGACCGCTCTTCGGCTCCCGCGCGCCCTGGGCGACAGGCTATCCCGGTGAAATCGAACGGGCCGTGGCGGTCGACCTGGGGACCACTCCGGAACTACTGTCGAAAGCCGGTTCGGAATGTGGATTCCGAGGCGAACGCCGGGCCCTCCGAGTCCGTCTCAATGAGCTCAGCTGGGCGCTTGAGGGCTCCGTGCTGAACCTTTCCTTCTGGCTGCCTCCCGGTTCCTATGCCACGAGTGTGCTCCGGGAAATCATCAAAACCACCGCCTAGACACCGCGGGTCATTCGTGCCGGCAGGATGGTAGAATTTGAAGTGAAGGGCGCCATTGCAAAAGAGCCCTTTTTAGCGCAGTTCGGTTCAGGAGAGGCTTTTATGACCGCGTCCCAAGAAACCGTGTTTCTGCAAGGGCATATCATCGACTCGTTGATCCTGGCAAAGGTCCTTGACAAGATTTTGATGTTAGGCGGGACGTTCGATCTGCATGACGTCAAGATCGGGGCTACCAGGGAAGCGCCGTCTCAGGCACGAATCGTCGTCAGGGCGCCGTCCAGCCGTATGCTGGTCGAGATTCTGCGAGCCATCCAACCCCATGGCGCGGCCATTGAGCGCGAAGAAGATTGTCGCTTCGAGCCGGCTCCCATGGCGGGGGTGCTTCCCGAACAGTTTTATGCGACGACTCACCTTCCGACCCAGATTCGTCTCGACGGCGAGTGGGTAGAGGTCGATGGCATGGAAATGGATCTCGGCATTTGCGTAGATCCGGCGAAAGCCCGCGCTCGAACCGTTCCCATGGGAGCGGTTCGAGCAGGCGACCTCATCGTGACCGGCCGGG
>JAJFBJ010000013.1 GCA_020697375.1 Nitrospira sp.
CTCGCGGTTGACAAGCTGAAAAACCGCATGCTCAAATGCCGGACGAGCGTCGTGTCTTGTGATTCATCGCTCATCTCGTCGATTGCGAATAACGCTTCACACCAGGATTCAAGAACCATAGGAGAGCCGCTCATGGATATGTTTGGAAAAGTGGGGCTGGTGGAGGTTCCGATCTTGATCGCCCCGGATCAGAAGGCATGGATGGATCGCATGATCAAGGAAGGCAAGATCGCGATTCCTCCGGGAGGGACTTTGGAAAAAGGCTCGCTCTACTCGATGTTTGTCCGCATGCTGCTGCATAACGCGATGGAAGAACAGAAGCGGCAGGAAGCTCTGGAGATGGACGACGAGGACGACGACGAATAGAGCGGGATGTTGAAGCAGTCCGGCATCGTTCTCGGGTCGTTCGAACCGCACTCACCGTCTCTCTGAACAAGCCTGTCTCCGTAGGCCCGGCGTGGCCGGTAATGACCTGATGTCCTCGATCCTTGCTCGTCTCGGCTTTGCTTTGAGGAAGGACCAGTCTCGCAACAGCTGGACAGGAGTGAGACAGAAGGCTGATTCTTTGTGCATCCTGTAGGTTGTTCTGGCTGTCACTCAGGTCAAAGCCTGTATCCGAACGGATGCGGCCCAGTATCGGTTTGGATACTGGCAAGATCAACTAACATCGCTTCAGGAAGTACGAGCGAGGTCCGGGGTTCCAAAGGGTGGTTTAGAGGTTCTTGAACGAAGTTTCCGCTGCGCGAATTGTGCGGTCGATGTCTCCTGGAGTATGGGCCAGCGACATAAAGGCGGCTTCAAACTGCGAAGGCGCCAAATAGATGCCGGCCTCCAGCATCTGGTGAAAGAACTTCGCATAGGCCTTCGTATCGGCTTTCTTGGCTGATCCCCAATCCACCACCGGCCCCTGAGAAAAGAACGCGCCCATCATCGAGCCGACGCGGGTTTGCGTGAGCGGGACCCCAGCCTTCTGCGCGGCCTTTCCCAGCCCGTCTGCCAACGCCGCCGACCGTTGTTCGAGCTGTTCGTAGACACCGGATTTCTTGAGGCGCTTCAACGTTTCGATGCCGGCCGTGACCGCCAGTGGATTCCCCGACAAGGTGCCTGCCTGATAGACCGGTCCCGACGGAGCGATCATTTTCATGATGTCCTTCGCGCCGCCGTAGGCTCCCACAGGAAGTCCCCCGCCGATGATTTTTCCCAAAATCGTGAGGTCGGGCTTGATGCCGTAGAGCGTTTGCGCCCCGCCGTATTGCACCCGGAATCCGGAGATGACTTCGTCGAAGATCAGCAGCATGCCGTGGGCATCGGTCAGCTTGCGCAAGGTCTGCAGAAACTGGGGAGCAGGCGGGATTACTCCCATGTTTCCTGCGATAGGTTCGACGATGACGCAGGCCAGCTGCCGGTCATGCCGCTTGATCAGCTGCTGAACCGCTTGAATGTTGTTGTAGGGCGCGGTCAAAGTGTGTTTCGTGAAGTCCTCCGGCACGCCGGGACAGTCGGGAATGCCCAATGTCGTGAGTCCTGAGCCGGCTTTTGCCAGCAGGTAATCACTATGGCCGTGGTAGCAGCCGTCGAATTTTAGGACGCCGTCGCGTTTCGTGTAGGCGCGGGCGACGCGGATTGCGCTCATGACCGCTTCGGTACCTGAACTCACCAGCCTCACCAGCTCCATGGAGGGCAGGGCTTCTCGGATCATTGTGGCCAGCTGAATTTCCAACTCGGTCGGCGCGCCGTAGCTCGTTCCGTTTGCCGCGGCCAGCTGAAGGGCCTTAGTCACGGTTGCCGGCGCATGGCCGAGGATCATTGGTCCCCAGGAGAGCACATAGTCGATATAGTTGTTGCCGTCGGCGTCGTAAAGGCGCGAACCCTTGGCGCGTGCAATGAAACGCGGTTGTCCCCCCACCGACCGAAAGGCTCGAACGGGGCTATTGACCCCCCCGGGAATGACGTTCTGCGCATCTGCGAAAAGCTGTTCCGATCGTTGTGTCTTCATGGTCCTCTTTCATTGTGCCGTGGGTGTGCGGGGCCAAACCCTATCACGCGAAATTTAAAACGGTCAATTGCATCGGACGGTTAGCTTTTCGGGTATCGGCGCCCCCCACTGTGAGTCGCCGTTCCCGAATTGACTGTATCTATTCCGATACGACCTGCGGTCCAACGGGATACAGGGCTGATGGTCCAACGGGCGAAGGAGGCTCACTGTAGCACAGCAACATAAGAAGTTAGATGGAATCAGCGTGAATGGCGCAGGTCTTGCTCAGTGCTGAATATCACTGCGCAGGAGGACTGTATGAAAGTTATCTGTTCCTGGTGTCGGAGCGAGGGACGTCCGGCGTTGCTATGGGAAAAGGCTCCGCTCGCCGATGCGCGTGAAACCCACGGCATCTGTGTCTTCCACCTTCGGCACATCGGCGGTGGTCCTGATCAGCCGGCTTCCCGCTGCAGCGAGTCACTCCTGTCCTGTCGCAGCGAGTCACTCCTGTCCTGTCGTGAAGGGGGTCTATGAGCCGGGTGTGTGCCACCTCACCCGCCAGGGGGGCCGGCCGCTTGGGATCGGTTTTCTCGGCAGTCGTTCTCAGTGAGGGAAAAGCCTCAATGATCGGCGGCATGTCATGGGTTCTACAGTGGGAATAGTTCAGACTATATTCGATCGAATGTGTTATCGTGCTGAACTATTGCAGATCTGCGCTGGAAGGAGTGGATGGCGCAACTCTTGCGCCACTCAACGTCGATGAACGAACAGAACATGAATGGAGCCCTGTTGTGAAAGTGCTCTGTGCCTGGTGTGTGAGAGACGGCAAACCGGCGTCAAGTCGCTCCGCGCGAGCGTGGGACAGGTCGTCGATTCAAAAATCTGGCTGCTGTCGCGTTTCAACGACCTATCCTGGAGACTGACCCGTTGGGGACAACGAGTGATGGGCCGGTTGTATTCTCTCTGTTAGGCGCTTCCTACCCCAGTTTCCCACGCAAGAGATTCAGGCCCTGCTCGATCAACTTCATATCCGGCATCTTTCCTTCTGGTGTCAGCTTATCGATCAAGCCGGGCAGAAGATCAGCCAGCCGGCCGCTCGTGGCATCGGAGCTCAGGCCCGCCTGAGCGGCCAATTGCTTCAGGAGATCACCGCCCAGTCCCTGTTGGACCTGTTCATGGGAAATCGGCAGGTTCTTGCCCGTGCCGACCCAGGAATTCACAATGTCCCCCAAGCCCTGCTTCTGAAAGACCTGGATGAGACCACCGAGGCCACCGACTGAACTGTTCTGTCCGAGCAGGCTGATCGCGGCTTGCATCAGAGGATTCTGGTTGTCGCGGCCTCCCATCGCGCCTGACGCTGCCTGGCCGAGTTGATCCAAGAGACCCATGTTGACCTCCTTTACAGTAAGGATGCGGGTTAATGAGCCGCCTTTTTCGGTCTTGATGCCTTCCCGATTTTTCGTTCCATCGCGAGCGGTGGCGCGAACCAGTTGTGGCGGGCATGTTTATGCTGGTCTGAAACGGCCAGCACGGCGTGAAAGGGCAAGCCGTTTCCCGTGACCTCATCCGATTCCTTCAAGCTCCAGGCTTCGCCGGCTTCGCTTAAAATTTCGACGAACGTTTCGAAATCATCCTCTTCGTCTGGTTTCGTCAACACTTGATCGGCATCCGTCACCACCAGGAGGTAGCCCTTGCCCGGAAGCCATTCGAGATCGGCCAAACATTCTTCGAGGGCGTCCCAGTTATGGCCGAAGTAGTCCGGAAAGGAAAAGACGCGGCTGAATTCGGCGAGCAGCCCCGCCTTGGTCTTGCATTTCTTGCCGGTGACGGTTTTGACGACAAAATGAGAGGGAACGGAAAGAATTTTATCCAGCGGTTGTCCTTCGGCATGCACGAGCAGATGAGCCCAGGGCTTTTTAATCGATAGGAGGGCTGTAATCGACATGCGTCCTCAATTCATGGGAACAAATGAGTGGTAGTGATCGGAGGTGTAATAGGCCTTGCCGCTGCGCTGTTCGATGACGATCCGTTCGGCCCCGCGATTTTTCCCCCGCACTTTCGGATGCACGTCGTATTCCCGATAGCGGCCGCGTGGAAGCTTGCGCTCCCGATTCAGAAACGTGCGTCCTCCCACATATCCCGGCAGCGGGTCGCCCTGCCGCGCTTCGATGACTTGCAACGTTTCCCGTGCAACGGCGGGAATGGTTCCCTGGAGCCGGGATGAATTCCTGCCGGGACTGCCACGCACCGCTTCGTTTCGGGGCTGCGACGCGGGATCGGAAGGAGATTCGAGTGTCGGGGCCGGAACTTCGAGGGGCGCGCCGTGGTCGCCTGCGAACGAGACGCCCAGGTGAAGCAGGAGCGTGGCGCATAACCACAGCAGGAGACGGGTGATCATCCGAACAGGCATGGTAATGAACGACCCATAGCCTCGACAGGGCAAGACCCTAACATGTCGATCAGGAGGGGTCAACGCTCCATGATTGGAGCCAAAGGGTTTCTCGCATTCGTATCTGTGGCATCACGCCTCGCTTGCCATCTCCGCTCCATGCATGCGGGTGAAGAGTTCCCAGTCGAACGGCTTCGGCGCCACGGCATGGAGTGGGATCGTGTCCAGTTGGTTCGAGTCGCGGTAGGCCACCATGCAACCGACGATTGTGTCCGGTTGTTCGACCAGGCGGCGGACGGTCTCATACGCAAGATGCTGGGCGATCATTTTATCTTCCGGCGTCGGCGGAGCGCCTCGCAACGTATGGCCAAGGATCGTGGCCTTCGTGGCCGAGGCCAGCGAGTAGGGACCGGCCCTTCCATCGCGCTGCGGCCATTTTGCGATGGTGGTGGCCACATAGTCCACCAGTCCATGGACGCCGCCTTCCCGATGATGCCGGTGCGGAGTCCGCTCCGCCACCACGAAGATATGGCTTTTGTTGGGCACTCCCAATGTGCGTTTCAAGGTACCGATGACAATCTCTTCGATGTAGGCATCGGGGTCGGGATGCTCGTTCACGAGGATCCCTTCCGCTCTAGCCTGATAGGCGCAAGCCAGGGCGAGATGGCCGGAACCGGCGCCCATGACCTCGACGAAAAAGACACTTCCCATGGCGGCGCTGGTGGCCTTGAGCGATTCGATCGATTGATTGGCGAGCGCGACGGCTGAATGGAATCCCAGCGAGGTCGTGCCGGCGATGTTGTTGTCGATCGTGCCGGGAATGCCCACGACCTGCACCCCGAACGTCTCATGGATGGCCCGGGCCCCGCGCAGGCTGCCGTCGCCTCCCAGCACAATTAAGGCGGAATCTTCGACATAAGGCGCAAGAGACTGCATAGCGGCGCGCTGCACCTGTTCGTCCTTGAAATCTTCGAAGCGGCTGCTTCCGATGGGGCTGCTGGCATGGCTGCTCATGCCGCGGGTGTCTTGCTCGGTCACGGCATCGATCCAATTGTTGGCGAGGCCGAGAAATCCGTGCCGCACGAATCGCACGTCCAGCCCGAACCGGTTGCCGGTGACGCGCAACTCTTTCAAGGCGGCTCCGCCTCCCCCGAAATCTCCGCCTGATACCAATGCAATGAGTCGCTTGATGCGTCGCGGCTTGAGCGTTACGCGCTGGCTCCGTTCCCGTTCGACCGTGACCCAGGCCTCGCGGGCGATTCGTTCGCTCTCGATCAAGCCGACCGCAGTGGAATAGCCGGAGAGCTTGCCGTTCTCCAACGTCAACAGGACGACATTGTCCTGTCCTTCCTTGTATTCCCCAAACTCGGAAAAGGCCTCGCGAAACGGCCGCGGATCGAGATAGATGCGTAAGGCCCGCAAGGTCGAACTATGGGTATAGAGACAGAGGACCTGGCCGGGATGGCATCGGCCCAGGCTATGCAGACCGTCGATCACGTCAATATAGAGATCGAAGAACGAATGTCCGCCGGGATAACTGTAGAAGGGATGTTTGATGAGGCGCTTCGCCGTTTTGGCATCGACCCCGAACGCCTGCGCCGCCGCGTCGATTTCCGCCTGTTTTTCCATGCCCGTCACCCAGCCGAAGTCTTGCGACTCCAACGTCGGCTCGACCTGAGGCTGGACTGCATCACTCGTATCGGGCATCAGCGCCTTCGTGATCCGCCTGCTGAGTTGCTCCGTGTTCGGGCTGTGGCTGATGAAGTGGAGAAACATTCGAGGGTCCAGGTAATTGTGGAGCTGCAGATAGCCCAATTGCTGGCCCACCACTCCGATCATGCGGGCCAGCGCCGAGCCGACCGCCTCGGCTCTCGGAATGCCCCGTTCAGTATCCAGCACGTTCGCGAGCCGGCGTCCGACGCGATGAGTCTTGCTTTCGACTTCCGACACACCATGGCGCATGGTCAGGAACAGGGTGCGGTCTGCCAGGTCGCGGGGAAGCAGCCAGAAACGATCATCCCCCAAATCCAAGACGATGCGGCCTTCGGCCAGCTGCGGAGTCAGATGAGCCCGCGGCACGATGGCGACCGGGCGCCGGTGCGCGGGTTTTTGAATGGCTCCGATCGGGGCCCGATACAACGGCGCCAGTTCTCCGCGCGCCAGGAGCAGGTTCCAGGCGGCATAGAACACCAGCTCATTGCCGCCGCATCCCTCGGTGATCAAGGCCTGGCGCGCGGCGCGGTAGGCAGCGGCGCCGGAGAGGCCGGCCTGCAGGCTCTGAATCCAGGCTCTGATCCGGTCGATGGCCTCCTCGGCGCGTCGCCGTCGGTCGACTGTCGCCGGCGGCGGAGGCGGCAACCGGTAGTTGTCGCCGGACGATCGTCGCGTCAGCGATTCTCCATAGGCCAGCAAGCCGTCAATGGTGACAAAATCCAACTGGTCGGTTGCCGGCGCTCCCGATGAATTCATGACCTGCCTCGTTGAGTCCTGGTTTGTAAGTCATTTTTAATGCAACCGCCTCGAGTTTCCTGAATATGGAAGCGGATGTTCTTTTGCGGCATGGGGACGCGTTTGTTAGAATGATCCGATTATCGACCGGATGAAGATGCGCCGAGTCTTACTCCTCAAGCACAAGATGGTGTGCCGGGCCCATCTTGTCAAGACAGAAGAACAGGGCCATGCGAAAAGCTAAAATCGTCTGCACCATCGGTCCGGCAAGTGATGGCCCGACCGTCCTCGAGCAACTCATTCAATGCGGCATGAATGCCGCCCGTTTGAATTTTTCCCATGGCACGCACGAATCACACGGCCGCGCCATCAAGGCCATCCGCGACCAGGCAGACCGTCAGGGTGTGGCGGTCGCCATCATTCAAGACCTCCAAGGTCCGCGCATCCGGCTCGGTGAAATCCCGGGAGGCATGGAATTGGTCGCCGGTCAAACCGTGCGGTTGAAGACGATGGCCTTGCGCTCCGGAGGGCAAATCGGCGCCAGGGAAGTCATAGACCGTCCCGCGGTGGCGGAGATTCCTGTCACCTACCATGCATTGACCAGAGACATCCTGCCCGGGGCCAGAATTCTCATCGACGACGGCCTGGTGGAGTTGAGGGCGGATCGGATTGTCGATGGCGCGGTAGAATGCACGGTCACGGCGGGAGGACGCATCATCTCTCACAAGGGCATGAATCTACCGGGCACGGCTGTGAGCGCGCCCACCTTGACGGACAAAGATCGGGAGGACTTGCGGTTCGGCGTGGCGGAGGGGGTGGACTATATCGCCCTCTCGTTTGTCCGTGGAGCGGAGGACATCATTGCCGCCAGGCAGTTGATTGCCGATTGCGGCGGGAATGTGCCGATTATCGCTAAAATCGAACGGCAGGAGGCGGTAAATTCATTGGAGGCCATCCTCGCCCAGGCGGACGGGGTCATGATCGCGCGCGGCGACCTGGGAGTGGAATTGGGGCCGGAAGCCGTGCCGGTGCTGCAGAAGCGCATTATCGCCGGCGCGAATCGCCAACGGCGGCTGGTGATCACGGCCACGCAAATGCTGGAGTCTATGACGCAACACATGCGGCCGACCAGGGCTGAGGCGTCGGATGTGGCCAATGCCGTGTTCGACGGCACGGACGCCGTCATGCTGTCCGCTGAAACCGCCATCGGACAGCACCCGGTCGAAGTCGTGCGGGTGATGGATCGTATCGTACGGGCGGCGGAAGTCGAAACGGGCCCGGGATTTATCAGGCGGGTTCAGATGGATAGCGGCCATGTCTCATTTCCCGAAGCGATCTGCCTTTCGGCGTCATCGGCCGCCGCGGCAATCGGCGCCAGCGCCATCGTTGCCTTCAGTGAACGGGGCATGACGGCCAGACTAGTCTCCAAACAACGTCCTGCTGCGCCGATTATCGCCTTTACTCCCTTCGCACAGGTCCGCCGGCAGATGGCTTTGTATCACGGGGTGCTTCCCCACACGATGGCGCAGATTCCGACGACCGATGAACGGGTGAGCGAAGCAGAGCGCCGGTTGAAGGCCGAAGGACTGGCGAAGACCGGGGAACGCATCGTCATCCTCTCCGGGACGAGAATCGGCGCGCCTGGCGGAACGAACCTCATGAAGTTGCATGAGGTAGGATAACCGTATGGAGGGAGGATCGCGCCGTTTCATGCCGGGGCTGGCGATCGGAGTCGCCTGGCTCGCGGCTTCGGCCATGACCGGATCGGCGCAAACCAATGCCGTATCGCATTCTCCCGCCCAGGTCGTGGAGAAATACTTCGCTCTCGACAACAAGGGCGTGCGGCTTGATGCGGATTCCTTCGAATCGGTGGCGGGGTATGTGGAGTGGAAGGAAGAGCCGGCCTGGGGCAAAGTGATCGTCATCAACGGGTTTACCGTGCCGGACGATTTCCGCCAGTGGGAGATCGTGAATACTCTGGAAGTCCTGGTTCCGGTGAAATTTCGCGTGTTGGGCGTCATGTATCTGGACACCGCCGGTTTTGTGCCGGAGCCAGGCACGGAAGAAGTGCGCGTCCGCGTGAAGGTGCAGGGAGCCAGGTGGAAAATCATGGAGCCCATCCTTCCGCCGCACGTCGGTCAGAAGCGGATGGTGAGCTTCGTTCGGCAAGCTCTGCTGGACGAGAAGGATGGGACGCGGCAGGCGGCATTGGCGGCCTTGCAGGTCGAATTGCGAAAGGCAAAAGAATGACGAAGAAAGCCGAGATCGATTTATTGATCTTCGACCTGGACGGCACGCTCATCGAATCGAAATGGGACATTGCCGACAGCGTCAACTTGACGTTGCGCGATTTGGGCATACCGGAGCGTTCCCAGGAGGAAATTTTCGGATTCGTCGGCGACGGCGTGAAGAAGCTCCTGCGGCTTGCGGTCGGCGAAGATAATAAGGAGTCGTGCGACGAAGCCTTACGGATTTTTCGCGGCCACTATCTGACACATTGTCTCGATCGCACCACGTTTTACCCGGGAATCGATCAGGTTCTGGCCCATTTCTCCGGGAAACCACAAGCCGTCGCAACCAATAAGGCGATCGAGTATACGAACGCGATCTTGAAAGGTCTTGCGCCGAAGCATTTCGCCTATGTCGTCGGGGGCGACAATGGATTCGGTTTGAAACCGGAGCCCGGGATGCTGGTCCATGTGATGGAGCAGCTCGGTATCGAGAAGGACCGCACGGTGCTCATCGGCGACAGTACTAACGATATCAACGGCGGTCACAATGCGGGTATCCGGGTCTGTGCGGTGGGGTATGGCATGGGCAACCGTCAGAAGATGGCGGCCTGTCAACCTGACTGGTTCATTGAACGACCGGAAGAACTGATGGAGCTTTTCATATGATCAGCATCGAACGAACACGAATGGTTGGTGTCCTCATTCTGGCGGGGATTCTTGCGATGGCCGCGCCGGGCAACGCGGAATCCCCGAGCCTGGCCGACCGGGTCATCGAACACAAGCTGGCCAACGGAATGACTGTATTGATGGTGGAACGGCATCAAGCCCCGATCGTCAGCGTCAACATGACGTTCCGGGTCGGCGGGGTCAACGAACAGGTCGGCTTGACCGGTTTGGCCCACTTGTACGAGCACATGGCGTTCAAAGGCACCAGG
This sequence comes from Nitrospira sp., assembly GCA_020697375.1. Next base: position 9,979 of record JAJFBJ010000013.1, read on the forward strand.
ACTGTGGGAACGAGAGATTATGAGAAGGAGCAGGCGGTCCTAGCCGAATTGGCTCAGGTCGGGACCGATCTCGAACGGCGCGAGCGCGAAGAAGCGGCCCGCGCCCAGGTAGAAGGCAAGGCGCCTGTACCCACTCCGGCGGTGCAACAGCTTCAGCGACGATTCAAGGAGTTGCAAGATGAGGCGGACAAATTTGTCGTGGGCAACGAAATGGCGCTGCTCTATCAACGTCACGGCGGAGTCGGGCTCAATGCGTCGACCGGCAAGGACATCACCCGCTACGTGATCAGCCTGCCGGCCAACCGGTTGCCGCTCTGGGCTGCGCTGGAATCCGACCGGATGGCGCATCCCGTGCTGCGGGAGTTCTATAAGGAGCGCGGCGTCGTCATGGAAGAACGGCGGCTCAGGACCGAGGACAGTCCGAGCGGTCTGCTCTACGAGACGTTCACCTCTACCGCTTTTTTAGCCCACCACTACGGGGTGCCCACCATCGGTTGGGGCTCGGATATTCTCTCCCTTACGCCCGCTGCCACGGAAGAGTTCTTCAAGACCTATTACGGGCCGAACAACGCGACGGTGGCCATTGTCGGCGACATCATTCCAAACGACGTGATCGCCCTGATCGAGCAGACGTTCGGCAAGATCCCGGCCGCGCCACCGCCTCCGGCCGTGGTGACGGAAGAGCCTCCACAGCGCGGCGAGCGGCGCGTTGAAATCGAGTTCGATGCCGAGCCGGCGCTGGCGATCGGCTATCACAAACCGACCATCGGGCATCCGGATGATTTTGTGTTCGACGTGATCGATGAAGTCCTGACCGAAGGCGTGACCTCGCGTCTGTACAGCTCCCTGGTGCGCGATAAGCGTTTGGCGGCTTCGGTGATGTCGGACACGAACTATCCTGGTGTTCGCGCGCCGAACCTCTTCGTGATCGCCGCCACACCGCTGGCGCCCCATACCGCGGCAGAGGTGGAATCGGCGATTTACGAGGAACTCGAACGGTTGAAGCGCGAGCCGATTTCCGCCAAGGAGTTCGAGCGGGTCCTCAACGGGTTGGATGCCGACCTGGTGCGGTCTTTGCGGTCCAATGGCGGCCTGGCCTCGCAATTGGCGTTTTATCAGACGGTGGCCGGGAGCTGGCGATATGTGGTGAACGCGCGGGACCGGATCGCCGCCGTCACGCCGGCCGACGTGCAGCGAGTCGCTTCTAAATACCTGGTCAAATCGAATCGCACCGTCGGTGTCCTCGTCAAGAAGGCTCCGGACCATAAAATGGCGGCGGCAAGCGGGGTCCAGCCATGATCGGTAGAGGCCATGAGGGATTCGGGGCGAAGAGGGAGATGACCATGGGAGGGGAGAGAGGCATGTTGAGGAAGGTGAACGGAATTTCGCTGCTGACCATGCTGTTGTTGCTGGTGCTGCAGGCGGCGCCAGCCGCAGCGGCGGACCTTATATTGGAAAATCCACGCACGATGCGTTTCCCGACGGTGGATTTCAACCCGCCGGAAGCGGACCGGATCATGTTGGACAACGGCCTGGTCGTCTATCTCCTTGAAGATCACGAATTGCCGCTGGTGACGGTCAATGCCATGCTTCGGACGGGCGGTTGGCTGGACCCGTCGGAGAAGGTCGGCCTGGCCGGTATGACCGGAGCCGTGATGCGAACCGGCGGTTCGACGCGGATGTCTCCCGAAGAAGTCGATGAGGAACTCGAACAGTTGGCTGCGAACCTGTCCATCGGATTTGCCAAAGAGACCGGCTCTGCCTCCCTCGATGTCCTGAAGAAGGATCTGAAACGCGGCCTGCAGATCTTTGCCGATCTCCTGCGCAGGCCGGCGTTTGAGGAGAGCCGTGTCGAACTGGCGAAGTTGCAGGCGCTGGAGGGCATCCGGCGTCGTCAAGACAGTCCTGGTTCAATCGTCGGGCGTGAATTCGCCAAGTTGCTCTATGGCGCCTCACACCCCAGCGCCCGGGAGACTACTGTCCACTCGATCGGCTCGATCACTCGGCAGGACCTGCAGGCCTTTCATCAACAGACGGTCCATCCGAACGGAATCATTCTCGGCGTGACCGGTGACTTCGAGAAGCCGGCCATGGTGGCGTTGCTGAAAGAACTCTTCGGCGATTGGGCGAAAGGCACCGTTCCGGACCTCGTGGTTCCAGCTGTGCCGGAACATGAGTTTCAGACAAGCGCCGTGCGATTCATCAACAAGGGCACGTCCCAGACGCACTTGCGGGTGGGGCACCTGTCCATCAAGGAGACCGATCCTGATTACGTCGCGGTGGCGATCGCCAATGACATTCTGGGGGGCAGTTCCTTCCGCAGCCGGCTCTTCAATGACGTGCGCACGAAGCGCGGGCTAGCCTATTCGGTCGGCAGCGGCCTCCGGGCCAGTGTCTACGATCAAGGAGTGTGGCTGATGCGCGCGGAAACGAAGCTGTCTTCCACCCAGGAAGTCGTGAATCGCTTCGTCGCGAACATGGAGCGGATGCGGAATGAGCCTGTCACCGACGCCGAGCTGGAGGAGGCCAAGGAAGCCTACGTCAACTCGTTTGTCTTTTCGTTCACCAGCGCGTCGAGCATCGTGAGCCGCTTGATGGATCTTGAATACGATGGATTACCGAAGGACTGGCTCCAGCAGATTCGCGACAAGGTCATGAAGTTGACCAAGGAGGATGTCCAACGAGCGGCAAAGGCCCATTTCAATCCCGAGCGGCTCCGCATTCTGGCGGTCGGTTCCGGCGAAGCCTTGCCGAAAGTGCTGGCCAGTTTCGGAGAGGTGAAGGAAATTATGCTGATTCCTGAGAGCTGAGGGAAAGAGACGGCAGTGAAATGGGGCGTGGCCATAGGGACCTTCGTGCTCGCAGAGCGCGCACGATCGGAATGTGCTCGTTCGATACGCGCAGTGAAGGCCCCTATGGCCACGCCCCCGATAAAGGTGTGCCGCCTCACGTTCCTCTCACGGCGCCATTGTTGGGTGAGGGGCGGTGGAGATCAAAAGACACTCCTTGGACTAGCGCAGTCAGAGAGCCGCAATGACCTGCCGGCTCCAAAGTAGATGAATAAAGCGTGCAATCGATGCGCAGTCAGGTTTCGTTTGCCACACTTTCCCCTTTTTACTTTGTACTTATTTATGCCTCTCGAAGACGAACTGTCAGACATCATTAAGAAGGCCCGAACGGGGCAGCAACGGTCGGTCGCCGACGTCGCGGGCGCGAGCGGCTTGCCCGAGGTCGAATTGACTCAGCTGGAGCGCGGCCAGGCCCCGCGCCGTCGCGAGCAGGTGCAGGCTGTGGCCAGGGCGCTTGGACTGAGAGAGGAGCCTCTCGCGCAAGTCGCCGAGGGATGGACTCCCCAAGCCTTACCCGCATCGGTGCCGTATGTCGAAACCGTCCTTGGTTCCATCGGCGGTTATGAGGTCAAGGGCTACATCCTCCACGATCGCGGAGAAGCCATCTTAGTCGATACCGCCTACAATGCCGCCGCGATGCTGGAACAACTGGCGCGGCGAAATCTTCGCTTGCGCGCGATATGCCTGACCCACGGACATTCAGACCATGCGGAGGGAATCGAAGAGATCTTGAATGCCTGGCCCGTGCCGCTGTATCTCGGTCCTGACGATCTCGATCTTCTCCATTGGCGCCCGCCGAGCGAAGTGCTGAAGGCGCCGCAAGAAGGCGAAACGCTGCAAATCGGCGGCTTGAAGGTCCGGTTCATGACCACACCGGGCCATACGCCGGGCGGCGTCTGTTATCGCGTGGAGGAAGCGGGCCGACCGATGTGTTTTGCGGGCGACACGTTGTTCGCCGGGTCGATCGGCCGCTCGAACCCGGCAGGACTCTACCGCACACATTTGGAGTCAGTCCGCCGGCACGTGCTGGCGCTCGCTCCTGATACATTGCTTTTCCCAGGACATGGACCGGCCACCACGGTCCGGGAAGAACTGCTTCACAATCCCTTCGCTGCATAGGGCCGGAGATGTTCCATGAACCGTGACGAGTCGGAACAACCGCGGTTTCCGAATGAGCCGATTCACGAGTTCCCTGAAGAAAGCGATGAAGATGGAGGGGACGAAGAGCGGCCGTTCTTCTCCAATGTAATCCTGCCGGGCCTGCTGTTCTTTCTGACGGCGTTGACCGTGCTGTGGGCGGGCGCCTACCAGACCAATACCAACCCACTTGTCGGGCCCTGGAACTTTCTCGTCGATGATCCGGGCGCCTTGTGGCGGGGCGTTCCATTCGCCGCGACTCTCCTGGGCATTCTTGTCACCCATGAACTCGGGCATTATGTGCTGTCCCGTATGCATCATGTGCCGACATCGCTTCCGCTGTTCGTGCCGGGATTGCCGCATTTCGTCGGCACGTTCGGAGCGATTATCAGGATGCGCGCGCCGGTGACCGACCGTCGGGCATTGTTCGATATCGGTGTCGCCGGACCGATCGCCGGGTTCGTGGTCGCGCTGGTCGCCTTGGTGGTCGGACTCAAATTATCCACGGTGGCGCCGCTCCAAGGCAGCTATGGCCTCCATCTTGGGGAGCCGCTCCTGCTGCAATTCGTCTCCTGGCTTATGATCGGCCCACTCCCGCCGGCCGCGGACGTGATCCTCCATCCCATCGGATTTGCCGCCTGGTTCGGACTGTTCATCACGTCACTCAATTTGCTTCCGATCGGACAACTCGACGGCGGACACGTGGCCTATGCCCTCTGGGGACCGAGGCAGCGGAATGTCGCGGCCGCCCTTCTCCCAATACTCCTGCTGTTGGGCTGGCTGGGCTGGAAGGGCTGGTTCTTGTGGGTGGGGCTGGTCGGCATCATGGGATTGGCGCATCCCCCGGTACGGAATCCCGATCGTGAATTGGGACGCGCCCGCCTGCTGGTCGGGTGGATTGCCCTGGCTATCTTCACGGTGACCTTTTCATGGGAACCGTTCGTTCTTCGTTGACCGATGTATTGTCCAACATGCGGATGGAAGCAGGATGACGGTGGAACGGACTGTCATCGATGCGGCATTGTTTTTGCGAAGTTTGAGGCGGCGCAGCGGAGCGCCAGGGCCGGGATTCAGCACCCGCCGGCTTTGGTACCGACCGGGCTCACATCTGTCAAGGAATGGCTCTTCACGGTGGAGGAGTCGGTCAATCCCTTCTACTTCGCGGGACGGGTTCTGATATTTCTGCTGCTGGCTCTATGGGGCTGGAACTTCATCACCACAGCGCTCGAGACGAACTATACGGGTGAATCGTTCATCCATCTGATCAACCTGCCGTTCCATGAAGCGGGTCATCTGCTCTTCATGCCGTTCGGCCGGTTCATGACGATCCTCGGCGGCAGTCTCGGGCAGATCTTCATGCCGCTCGTCTGCCTGGCCACGTTTCTGTTCAAAACGCGTGATCCATTCGGCGGCTCCGTCGCGCTCTGGTGGACGGCCGAAAACTTCATGGACATTGCGCCCTACATCAACGATGCGCGGGCGATGGACCTCATGTTGCTCGGCGGCTTCACCGGCAAAGAAGTCGATGCCCATGACTGGAACAATCTTCTCGCCATGCTTGGCTGGCTGGAGCATGACCATCGCCTGGCCCAGCTGTCGTATGGCATTGGGACCGCGCTGATGCTGCTGGCTCTGTTGTGGGGCGTCCTGATCCTTCATCGACAATACCAACGATTGGACTGGGTCTGACTCGTGGGATCATCCCATCCCAGCACTCTCCTTGCAAATCGTCGGGACATCGGGCAGAGTGCCGGCCGATGCCTCACCTGTGCACCATCGGTCAATTCTGTGCCGGATCAGTCTTGCTCTGTGCCCTCATCATGCCGGGACAGGCCCATGCCGTGGAGGCTGCCTCGCGGTTCCTGCCAGTCCTGGATGGCGAGGCGGTGAAAGATGGCATGACCGGTCTGGGAGCGGGAACCGGATTACATGTTCGACGTGTGGGATCGCTCCGTAGCCCGTTGCGCCAGGAAAACCGTCGGCGGCCGGCAAGGCTGGCGCGCGCCAACCATCGACGAAATCAAAACGCTGGTCGATCCTGCACAGCAAGATCCGTCGCTGTCGACAGGCCATCCATTCCGCAATATCAAGTCCGGTATCTATTGGACGGCCACGGCCCATCCCACCGACGACATGGTCGCCTGGCAGATCAGTTTCTTTTCCGGTCAAGCCGTCACTGATCAAAAATCCGGCACGCGCCGAACGTGGTGCGTGCTGGGAGAGTCGCGCAAGTAATCCTGCCGGGCGTATTGTCCCTGTTCCATACGCTGTTCCGCGCTTCCCGGTGAACGACAGAGCTTTGATGACTCGCGCGCCGCTGTATCGGGAATGCGGTTCCCATCGTAATTCACGCGACGATTCCGCTCCGCTCCGGCCTTCGAGTTGCACCGAACGCGAGAAGATGCTAAATGGATAAATGAGTCGACTGTCTACAACCGTACTTTGACAAAGGCAAGAGCTGGTGCGTCTCTTGAGTTATCGGTGAGCATCGCGATTCTGCGCGCGATGGTGGGGTAGCGTCATAATGACCACCCTTCTTGCCGTCCTGCTCGCATGTTACGTAGCCGGGGGCCTGCTGCCTCTCTGCCTGTCGGGACGCACTCACCTTCAAAATGTTCTCGCCCATGGTTGTGCTGCTGCGGCTGGTGTCATGGGAATCGCCCTGGGTCTCTGGGGTCTCCTCGCCGCCGACCCTCTGACCGCGGCCCTCTCCTCGAACATCCCGCATCTGACCTTTGCGATTCGCCTTGATCCGCTGGCAGCCTTCTTTGTCCTGACCATCTCGCTGATCGGTCTGGCCGCCTCGATTTATGCGCTGGGCTACATGGCCGAATTTTCCGGCCGGGTATCGGTAGCGGCGCTCGGCGCTCTCCTGAACGGGTTTCTGCTCTCCATGACTCTGGTAGTCCTTGCCGACAACGGCTTCTTCTTCCTGATCCTGTGGGAAGTCATGTCGCTCCTCTCGTATGTCCTGGTCGTGACGGAGCACGAAAAGCCCGGCGTGCGCGAGGCAGGATTGTTCTATCTGATCATGACGCACGTCGGCACCGCGTTCATCATCCTGACGTTCTTGATCTTTTTTCAGGAAACCGATTCGTTCTCATTCGGCGGCTTCCGCCACCCCGACCAGCGGCTGCCGGAAGGCCTGCGATCGATCGTATTCTTCACGGCGCTGATCGGCTTCGGCGCCAAGGCCGGCATTGTTCCGCTGCATGTGTGGCTGCCCTACGCGCATCCGGCCGCCCCGTCCCACGTGTCGGCCCTGATGTCGGGCGTCATGATTAAGACGGCCATCTATGCGTTAATCAGGGTGTACTTCGATTTTCTCGGGGGACAGTTCCCCTGGTGGTGGGGATTCACGATTCTGGTAATCGGCGCGTTGTCGGCACTCTTGGGCGTCATGTATGCGCTGATGGAACATGACCTCAAAAGCCTGCTCGCCTTTCACAGTGTGGAAAACATCGGGATCATTCTTCTGGGAATCGGCGCGGGCATGATCTTCCACACCTATGGCTTGCACGAGCTTGCCGCACTCGGATTGCTGGCCGGCTTGTACCACACCATCAATCATGCTGCGTTCAAGGCGTTGCTTTTCCTGGGCGCCGGGTCGCTTCTGTTCGCTACCCACACGAAAAACATCGAGGAGTATGGAGGCTTGCTCCGGCGCATGCCCTGGACCGGTGCGTTTTTTTTGATCGGCGCCTGGTCCATCGCCGGGCTTCCGCCGACTAACGGATTCGTCAGCGAGTGGCTGGTGTTTCAGAGTCTGTTCCTCAGCTTCCAGCTGCCCACCCTGTTTCTCAAACTGATGTTGCCGATCGCCGCCGCGATGCTGGCGCTCACGGGCGCATTGGCGCTGGCCTGCTTCGCCAAGGCCTTCGGCATGTCGTTTCTCGCTCAGCCGCGCAGCAGGCACGCCCGCCATGCGACGGAGGTGCCGTTGTCGATGCGGATCGGGATGGGCATATTGGCGGCGACCTGTGTCTTGCTCGGCTTGGCTCCCATGCTGATCGTCCCGCTGTTGGATCGGATCACCGGTCCATTGACGGGAGCTCCGATCAGCGCAAAAGTGTTGGCGTTCGACGGCTTGGTCGTCGCGCCGGTGACGGTCGAATTCTCCAGTATCTCGACGCCGGTGCTGGCTGCGCTCCTGGTCGGGGCGGGACTGTTGGGGCTGCTGATTGCAAGGATAGCCGGGAGGCAGGCGCGTGCGCGCTATTACAAGACATGGGGATGCGGGCTGAATCTCACGCCTCGCATGGAATATACCGCAACCGGATTCGTGCAACCGATCAAGCGGGTCTTCGGGACGATCTATCAACCGACGGTGAAGCTGGAAACCGAGTTCCTCGAACAATCGAAGTATTTCATCAAGCATCAGCGATTCGATTTTCATATCGAACCGCTCTTCGAGAAATACCTGTACAAGCCGGTCGTGGCGTTTTTCCTGGCGACAGCCGGGCGGCTGCGCATCATTCAGGCCGGCAGCCTTCATCTCTATCTCACATACATTTTTGTGACGCTGGTCCTCTTATTGCTGTGGGCCGTCTAGCGGGCAGGGCGGAGAGCGGGCGAATTGAGGGCAGGGACCGGGCCGGGTCGTCGGGCCGTTGAGTGACGAGGGAATCCATCGATGCTGCAGGTACTGTTGGTCGTCGTTCAGCTGATCATGTTGTTGACCCTCTCCCCGTTCATCGTCGGACTGATCCGAAAGATCAAAGCACGTCTTCAATGCCGGCGTGGCGCGGGCCTGTTTCAGCCCTATGCCGATCTGTTCAAGCTATTCCGGAAGCAACCGGTGATCTCCTCCACCACGTCCTGGATTTTTACCGCCGCTCCGTACATCGTTTTTGCATCGACGGTGACGGCCGGCCTGTTGATGCCGATGTTTATCTCCTATACCCCGCTCAATTTCGCCGGTAACATCATTGCGCTCGTCTATCTGCTTGCCCTGGGGACATTTTTTTTGATCCTGGCCGGCTTGGATGCGGGATCGGCGTTCGGCGGAATGGGAAGCAGCCGTGAAGCTATCGTCGCGACGCTGGCGGAACCGGCCATGATGCTCTCCATCCTGGCCATCGCGCTCACGGCCGGCTCCACGAATCTGAGCACCATCGTCCACAAGTCCGCGTTGCTGGAAGGGGTCGTCTTTGCCCCGCCTCCGCATTTGATGGCGCTGGCGGCGATGTTCATCGTGACTCTTGCGGAGACCGGCCGTGTGCCGGTGGACAATCCCGCGACGCATCTCGAGTTGACGATGATCCACGAAGCCATGCTCCTCGAATATTCCGGACGGTACCTGGCGCTGATGGAATGGGCGGCCGGGATCAAGTTGCTGGTGTTCCTGACCTTGATCGTGAACGTCTTCGCGCCCTGGGGAATCGCGACGAACTTGACGCCCTCCGCGGTCGCATTCGGCGTCGCGTTGTATCTCGTGAAGGTATCCGGCCTCGCCGTTGTGATCGGCGTGATCGAGTCGATGTTCGCCAAGCTGCGGTTGTTTCGGGTGCCGGAATTGTTGGGAGCCGCCTTCATTTTGTCGCTGCTCGCGTTGGTGTTCTTTTATACCTTGCGGGGTTGATGCGGTGCCGATCACAACTCATGTCGGTTCGCAACTCGTGGACCTCTGCTCGGTCCTTCTGCTGCTCTGTTGTTTTGCCATCGTCGCGCAGCGCCGGCTTTCTGCCTGTGTGGATCTGTTTGCGCTTCAGTCGGCCTTCCTTGCGGCGACCGCTGCGCTCGTGGCGTTTCTGACGGGACATCGGCACATCTACTTCGCGGCTGCCCTTACGATCGTCATCAAAGTCATCGTGCTTCCCCGCATCCTCCGGAAGGTCATCGAACGGCTCAATGTGTCGCGGGAATTGGTGATGAACGTCAACGTACCCGCGGGCCTGTTGATCTGCGGCGCCTTGGTGATCATCGCCTTTTTCATTACGCAGCCCATCATCCCTCTGGGATATCTCCTGACGAGAGACTCCCTGGCCATTGCGCTGGCCATCTTCCTGATCGGGTTTTTCACCATGATCGCCCGCAAGAAAGCCGTCACGCAGATGGTCGGCTTCCTGGTGATGGAGAACGGCCTATTCCTGGCGGCCACCGCGGCGGCCTACGGCATGCCGTTGATCGTCGAATTGGGCGTCTTTTTTGATGTGCTGGTGGCGGGCTTGATCGTCGGAATATACACGCACCGGCTCCAGGACGCCTTCGATAGCGTCGATACCAGCACGCTGACGGTGCTGAAGGAATGAGAAGATCCATAACGAACGTGCAGCGAGCGGGTGACGTATGTTGCCGGTGATCGTGATGTTGGCCGGGCCGATGTTCGCCGGCTTGCTCAGTCTGGTGATCCATCGCGCGCGCCTGCTGCACGTCGTGAATTTTTCGACCATGCTGGCGCTGGCCGTCGCCGAAACGGCTCTGACCAGGCAGGTGCTGGCGGAGGGGGCCGTCACGACTCTGGGAGCCCTAGTCTATGTGGACGCGCTCTCGAACTTTATCCTGGTCATCATCACCGCCATTGGATTGTCCTGCTCGCTCTACATGTGGTCTTACATGGATGATCAGGTTTCCCGAGGACTCATCGCGCCGAAGCGCTTAAGTCTGTTTTTCTTTCTGTTCCATATGTTCCTCTTTGCGATGGTCGCGGCGACGATGGCAAACAGCTTGGGGGTGCAGTGGGTGGCGCTGGAAGGGACCACGCTGGCGACGACGTTTTTGATCGCATTCTTCAGGAGGCGGGAATCACTGGAAGCAGGCTGGAAATATTTGATTCTCTGTTCGGTGGGCATCGCCCTCGGCCTGTTCGGCGTCGTCCTGACCTATTACTCCTCCGTGCGGGTCCTAGGCGATGTGAGCGAGGCGCTGAACATTACAGCGCTGATCGGTGTGGCGAGTCAATTAGATCCCAACGTGCTCAAGCTGGCGTTTATTTTTATCCTCGTCGGATACGGCACGAAGGTGGGCCTCGTTCCCATGCACACCTGGTTGCCGGAGGCTTACACGGAGGCGCCGGCGCCGATTGCCGCGATGTTGGCCGGGGTGCTGGAGACGGTGGCGGTCTATACCCTGCTGCGCAGCAAATCACTCGTGGATCAGGCGCTCCCTCCGGCGTTTACGGGCAATCTGCTCATCACGTTCGGGCTCCTCTCGTTTGTCGTCGCAGCCCTCTTCATTCTCATCCAACACAACTACAAGCGGCTGTTCGCCTACTCGAGTATCGAGCATATGGGATTGGCCATGATCGGCTTCGGGGTCGGCGGGCTGGCCGGCACATTCGGTGGGCTTTTCCACTTGCTGAACCATGCCCTGGCCAAGGCGCTGGCATTTTTTGTAGCCGGCAATATTCACCGGCGATACGACACATTGGAAATCGGCGGGGTCCGTGGGCTGGCCCGGTCGCAGCCGATTACGGCCGTGGCGATTCTGGTAGCCGGTTGCGCCCTGGTCGGCCTGCCCCCGTTCTCGCCGTTCGTCAGCGAGCTGCTGGTCGTGTCGGCGGTGGCTGCGCAGGATTTTGCGTCCGATACGGTGCATGCCGGACGATTCGTGACGGTCTCGATTTCCGACGAAATGCGAAGCCTCGGCATCGTGGCGTTATTCCTGCTGTTCGGCGTCGTCCTATTAGGGGGATTCATGTACCGTATCGGCGCGATGGTCTGGGGCACTCCACCGGCAGGCATCGCGCAAGGCGAGCCCTGGGCAGTCGGCCATGTGCCGATGATGGTCATGATCGCAGCCTTGATCGTGTTGGGATTCGGGCTGCCCGAGCCGATCCACACTCTCTTGATCAGAGCTGTCAATGTGGTGCTGGTGAGGTAACCCATGAGCGACGTACGACCGGCGATCGAGCAAGTGCAAGCGGCCTTTACGCAGGCCGTCACGGAGGCCGGCTCCGTTCACGGCATTCCAATGATCAGGCTGAACAAGCAGGATGTGCCGATGGTCGCCCATTTTATCCATACGAATCCCGGCCTGCGCGGGGCGCTCTCGATGCTCTGGGCGGTCGATCATCGGCCTCGAGAGGCGCGCTACGAGCTGTGGTATCTCTTCACGCTCGCGGAACGTAAAGATTGGGTGTTCCTGGTCACCGATCTACGGGGCAATGAGCGGGAGTTTCCATCGATCACGCCGGCCCTCCATGCGGCGAAATGGTACGAGCGTGAGATTCGGGACCTGTTCGGATTGATTCCTATCGGTCATCCGGATATGCGACGCCTTGTCCGCCATGAACATTGGCCGAAAGGTACCCACCCGCTCAGAAAGGATTTCCATTGGGACAGCGTTCTAGATCGGGTTCAAGGACAGTACGCGTTCCGGAAGATTCAGGGCGAAGGTGTTTTCGAGGTTCCCGTCGGTCCGATCCATGCGGGCATCATCGAGCCGGGCCATTTCCGGTTCTCGGTCGCCGGTGAGCCGATCATGCAACTCGAATTGCGCCATTTTTGGAAACACCGCGGGATTGAAAAGCTCTTCGAACAGCAGCACTTGACGGCGGCGGCGCCGCTATCGGAACGGGTGTCCGGCGATACGACGATCGGCCATAGTCTGGCCTACTGCCAGGCAGTGGAGACACTATTTGGAATGGCCGCGCCACAGCGTGCCCGCTATTTGCGCAGTCTGTTTCTTGAGCTCGAACGGCTGCATAATCACATCGGCGACGTCGGGGCCATCTGCAACGATACCGCCTATGTCCTCGCCCATGCCCACTGCGGCCGTATGAAAGAACAGCTCATGCAGCTCAATGACCGCCTGGCCGGTTCGCGTTTCCTCCGGGGGGTCAATTGCGTGGGAGGAGTGACGATTGACGTGACCGACCTGCAGCTTGCGCACATAGTGGCGGAACTGGATGTCCTGGAGCGGGATTTTTCCTCGATCGAGAAGATTCTGTTCGCGAATGCCTCTCTCACGGAGCGCCTGGAGAATACCGGGGTCCTCACGGAGCGCCAGGCCTGGGACCATGCGGTCATCGGCGTCGTCGGTCGCGCATCCGGCATGGACAGGGATATCCGGCGCGATCGTCCATTCGCCGCCTATGACGAACTCCAGCCGAAAGTGGCGCTCTATCGGTATGGGGACGTCCGTGCCAGGATGCGGGTGCGATTGGATGAAGTGCACGAGTCGATCCGCCTCGTTCGAGAAATAGGCCGCCGTATGCCGCGTGGGCCGCTTACTGTCCAACCGGTGCGGGAACCGGCGCCGGGCGAATGGGCGATGTCGGCAGTCGAAGGATGGCGGGGCGAGGTCCTCTATATGGTCATGGCGGGAGGGCAGGGACGAATTCATCGATGTAAAGTGCGGGATCCGTCCTTCGTCAATTGGCCGGCGATCCAATGGGCGGCGCTCGGCAACATCATTCCTGATTTCCCCTTGATCAACAAAAGTTTTAACCTGTCCTACGCTGGGAACGACTTATGACGATGCGGTGATGGATCAGTGAATCATTGATCATCTTTCCCACGGAGGAGCCATGTTTCGTATCATCAAAAAAAGTCTCAAGACCGGGGTCGTCACGGGGCGGCATCCGGACGGGACCGTACCTCACGAGCCGGTCAGCCCCGAGGCGATCGAAAAGGCCAAGCCCTTCAGACGTTCCCTGACGATCCGCGAAGTGGACACGGGCTCCTGCAACGCTTGTGAGATGGAAATGAATGCGCTGGCCAATTCCGTCTATGACGTGGAACGGTTCGGCATCCACATTGCCGCATCACCGCGCCATGCCGACGCCCTGATCGTCACCGGGCCGGTCACCGTGAACATGGAGCGCGCGCTGAAAGACGTATACAAGGCGACGCCCGATCCAAAAATCGTCATCGCGCTGGGAGACTGTGCCATTCATTGCGGCATGTTCAAGGGGAGTTATGCGGTGACGGGTCCGGTGGACCGGCACATTCCGGTCGATGTCCGCATTCCCGGCTGTCCCCCGCGTCCGGCGGAGATCCTTGCGGTTCTGGCGGAGCTTCGCAAAGATGGCCCTGCCTCGGACAAGTGAGCGGCCGGAAAATTGTTCGGCCTTCCTTCCCATTTCCCTTCTCTCCGGAATTCGGTTCTAATCTCCCTGTTGCTCGATATCGCGCGGGTATAGTCAGAGCCTGGAATGTTGTTGAACTGCGAGAAGGACATGAAGCCACGTCCATATGCGCATGAAGAAACAAGCAGGGCTTCACGGAATGCTCCGCAGGGTTGGACGGGGCGAATCGGATGGATGGTGCTCTGCTGGGCATTGGCCGCACCGGCGCATGCAGTAGAGGCCGGATCCAAGCCAGAGCATGCACAGACCCCCATTGTCGATTCCAGTCTCTGGCACTACGGCGCCTATCTGGATGTCGCCTATATCCTCAATGCCAATTTCCCGGAGAATCATCTCTGGCGCAATCGCGCGACCGCGGCCCGTCATAACGAGTTCGCGCCGAATATGGCGCTGGCCTATGTCCGCAAAGAGATGAATGGATCGTCCCGCTGGGGAATGGAACTCGGCGTCCAGGGAGGATATGACTCGCAAAATTTTGCCTTTGTACCAGGAGAGCGGGAGGTCGGAGGCGCGGATACACTTCGGCATCTCCATCGAGCCAACATCTCCTACCTTGCTCCGGTCGGAAAGGGCCTTGCGATTACCGTCGGCCTGTTCAATAGTCTCATCGGTTTTGAGTCGCTCTACGCCAAAGACAACCTGAACTACACTCGCTCATGGATCGCGGACAACACTCCCTACATGATGTTCGGTGTGAATGCCAAGTATCCCGTCAGCGACCATCTCACGGTTACCGCATTCATCGTGAACGGCTATTTCCATCTGTCGCATCCCAACGATCAGCCGAGCTACGGAGGCCAGTGGACCTACAAGACCACGTCGCGACTCACCCTGACGCAGACATTGTACGGAGGGCCGGACCAGACCAACACAGCGGTGGAGTACTGGCGGTTCTATGCCAACCATATCGTCGAATGGAAAGGCGACGATCTGATTATTGCCGCCTCCTACGATATCGGGACCGAGAATATCTCAAATCGTCCGGGAAGTCCCAGGGCGTTCGTCACGGGCGGGGACGTCGTGGCGCGTTGGCATGTGGTGGGACCATGGACCGTGGCGCTGCGACCGGAATTCTATTGGGATCGCAACGGTCGCTGGACCGGCTCGGAGCAATTCGTGAAGGCGGTGACGTCCACCGTCGAATATAGGATTTCTTACAAATGGACCAACACCATCGTCCGGCTTGAACATCGGTGGGATGAATCCACCGGCGCGGGAGGCGGGTTTTTCAGACGAGGCGAGATCCAGCCCGGCGTGATCGGTCTGTCCTCGACTCAGCACCTTGTGCTCCTCGGCATCCTGTGGACCTTTGACTCTCCGTGACCGCGAAACCAATCTGTATAGGGGCTGGTGGAACGTCAGATGGGGGCATCTGACGACCTGATGTTCTGTTGAGTGACACAAAATCGACAGATCGACAGGTCAACAGATTCCGAACTTGAGATCCAAGAGGCGTCCATCTCGCCCGAAGGTCGTTTGAGCGTCAGGAGCATCCAATGTTATTGCCGAACTCGTTGCTTCTCTCTCAGCAACCGCAGCATATCGGCGAGTTCCTTTCCAAATCGCTCCAATGCCACGTCCTTGGCCTCGGCGATCGCATCCTTATCTTCAAGCAATAGCGCGGGTCCGATGAGAGTTGTCTCTCCCTCCGCCGTCTGCGTGCCGTAGAGATATCCGGAGCGCACATCCCAAAACAGGCCCTCCATCATGAACAGCGCATGGCTTTCGGTTCCATGCGCCAGGTAGAGGCCGAGACCGGTCGCATACCACCAGGAGTGGCCATTGTTGTAGCGATCGACCGATGCAGCACCATCAATAACGAGGATGGCATCGGCATTGTACCGGGCGGCTGCCTGACGTATGTCGCGAAAAGTAGTACCTTGCACGGCGGAGTTGGCAAGGAGGAAACTCTGTCGGATGATGCCTTCTTCCTTCACCGGCGCGAGCGCCCGTTGCAAGCGTTCGGCGTCCGCGCTGATCCAGTCTACTTTCCGCAGCGCCGGCCTACTGGGGAAATCCTTGTGCTTGAAGTAGAGGGCCAGGCGATAGGGCGAAGGCAGGTCTGCCTGCAGCGCCATGGTGGCCGCGATGTCCTGGTCGGTGACGACATCGGGGTTCGTATGAAAGGATTCCTGCAGGGCTTGGCGGTTGAGGCCTCGACTGGCGCTGCAGGCGGAGAGGGCCAGCAAGGCTAGGAATGCCAGAAGGGCAGGTATCGCGAGTGTCCTCATACGGTTCCCGTCTGCCATGGCGAAGCCGGAGTGTCGGACAAGTTAAGGTGAGAGAGATCTTCGAGGGCCAGCATGAGAGCATGGGTGCCGGATCGGCCATGGCCGAGCGCCCGGACCCTTTCATAGAGCCGGTGAGCCAGGGCAAGACCCGGCAGGGTGAGCTGCCGCCGGCGAGCTTCTTCCAGCGCAATTCCCATATCCTTGATGAAATGCTCGACGAAAAACCCCGGATCAAAATCACGAGCCAGAATCCTGGGCGCCAGGTTGTCCAAGGTCCAACAGGCAGCAGCGCCGCCGCGGATCGATTCCAGCATACGATCAAATTGTAACCCTGCCCTGTAGCCGTAGAGCAAACTCTCGCAGACTCCGATCATGGTTCCGGCAATGGCGATCTGATTGCAGAGTTTCGCATGCTGTCCCGAGCCGGGATCCCCTTGATGGACGATTTTCTTTCCCAGACGTTCAAACAGCGGCATGATCGATTGGACGGCGTTGGAGGTTCCGCCGATCATGATGGAGAGCGTGGCGTTTCGCGCGCCGACATCCCCGCCGGAGACGGGCGCATCCAGGGCAAAGGCCTGGCGCGCCTGTGCGGCCACGGCGATTTCCTCTGCGAGAGAGGGTTCGGTGGTTGTCATGTCGATCAGCACCATCCCCGGGCGCGTTGCGGCCAGCAAGCCCCTTGTTCCGAAATAGACTTCGCGGACATCGGCGGGGAATCCGACCATCGTGAACAAGACGTCCGTCTGTTCAGCCAAGGCAGCGGGAGAATCCGCCCATGTCGCTCCGTCGTCCAGAATGGAAGAGGCTTTGCTCCGAGTCCGCGTGTAGAGGGTCAGCCGATAGTTCGCATGTTGAAGATGGCGGCACATGGGCGCGCCCATCACGCCGGTGCCGATCCAGCCGATGCGCGTGCCGGATGGATCGGCAAGGCGGGGAACCGGCTGTGGAATCGGATAGGTCATAGTCTACTCGGCCAGCGGTGTGATGCGGGTCGCAATCGCTTGCACGACGCCTTCTTGATCCATGGCGATCTTTCCTCCCTTGAAGCTCAATGCATATCCTCCATGGCTGGGGGCTTGGACAGTGGCTTCCATCGTCACTCTGGCCCCATCCTCGACATCGGGCTCCTTCACCATCGGTAGTCCGCAGAGTCCCGGCACAGCCACTGGCAGCGTGGCCGTATCATCTTCCAAGCTGAACAGGTAACCGCCATAGCAGGTCGTGCCGGCCGGAATCTCGTAGGGATCGAGCGGCTGGACGTTGCGCACGGTTCCCTCCAACGTGACATGTCGCAAGTGAAAAAGGGAGGGATCGGCAAGGATTTCTTCGACGGTGACCACGGCTTGAGCCGAGACGGGGGAGCTCTCCATGCCGACTGCCGCGCAGGCCATGCAGCCAAGGAGCCATGCCAGTACGGGCCGCGCAGCCTGTATGGAATCGTCGCTCATCGGCGCATTTTAGCATTGTTTGAGCAGATCATGGTCGTCATAGGCTTTCTCTTTTCGACCCGATATAATCGTCGACCGGTGAAGGGAAATTCCGAATGATGGATGTAGCGTGCTGAGTTGCGAACCATCGTTCTGATTCCGAGACAGCCGATAAAGAGAGAAAAAAGGAGCAGAGATGAGCCCCATGGACCGGCAGTTGGACCCGTATATAAGCGATATCCGTCCGCATTATGAAGACATGTTGGGACAGGCGGTCGAGATTCCTTCAATCAGCATGGATCCGAAACATGCCTCGGATGTGCGGCGCATGGCAGAGTTGGCATGCCAATATTTACGAGACGCGGGCGCGCAGGGGCACATGGTGGAAACCCCCGGCTATCCGGTGGTATCGGGAGGCTGGACCGTCAACCCGGCCTATCCGACTGTGACGATCTACAACCATATGGATGTGCAGCCGGCGCAAGAGCCTGAATGGAGGCAGGCGCCGTTTGCGTTTCAGAAGGACGATGGTATTTATCGCGGGCGCGGCGCGACGGACGACAAGGGTCCGGCTCTTGCGGCATTGTTCGGCGCGCGTTATGCGATGGAACAAGGGGTGCCGATCAACGTGCGGTTTCTGTGGGAGCTGGAAGAAGAAAACGGCAGTCCAAGTTTCGCGGCGGCGATCAAGGATCGGGGAGCGATCCCACGCCCCGATTCGGTGGTGATTTCGGATACGATTTGGATTTCGAAGAACCGGCCCGCGATGCCCTATGGGTTGCGCGGCCTGCTCGGCGCGCGGCTCGTTTTACGAACGGGCGACAAGGATGCCCATTCCGGCGTGACCGGAGGCGCGGCCCGAAATCCGCTGGCTGAATTGATGGATATCGTCCATGCTTGCCTGGATACGAAGACCGGCAAGGTCAAAATTCCAGGCTTCTATCAAGACGTGGTCGAGCCGTCGAAGGCTGAGATCAATAGTTTTCTCAAGTCGGGCTTCCAGGTGAATCGCTTCAAGCAGGCCTATGGATTCAAGACGCTTCGGACGGAAGATCCGGCAGAGGTCATGCGGCGTATTTGGGCGGCGCCGACGTTTGAAGTGCACGGCCTCGCCGGTGGGTATCATGGGCCCGGAGTGAAGACGGTGGTGCCTGGCCATGGAGAACTCAAAGTGAGCATGCGGCTCGTGCCGGATCAGACCCCGGAGAAAATCTTTGCCCTGTTCAAGAAATATGTCGCTCAGCTGAATCCCACGGTGAAAGTCGAATGTGAGGGCATGCTGCAACCGTTCCGCGGCCTCTTCGACGGGCCCTATGTCGAAGCAGTGAAGCGGGCGGTGAAGGCGGGATTCGGCAAGGAGCCGACGTTTATCCGCGAAGGCGGTTCAATCGGCGCCGTGGTCACGATGCAAAAGGCCTGGAAGGTTCCGATCCTCTTCATGGGGCTCAGTCTGCCCGAGCATGGTTACCATGCTCCGAATGAGTATTTCGATTGGGGCCAGGCGTCTGGGGGCATGAAGGCTTTCGCGCATTATTTGGAAGAATTGGCAAAGATGGAGAGGTAGGGAACAGGCAGCCATCCTTCCAAGACACGGCCGACTCACCGTCTCGCCGCCGTCCACAAACGTGACGCTCTTTCTTCATCGCGTCGCACACCTCGCAGAACGCGCACGATGAAACTGTGCTCGTTCGATGCGAGCAGGGAAGGGTAGCCCGACCACGTCTTTACATAGAAGTGGAAGTATGAAGCGAGGAATCGAAGGCCTTCATCGGACGGGCGCAATGCGCGACCAAGCAGGCCACTCTATGCCAGCGGCAGATCCCAGTCTATGACTGAGGGGTGAGCACAAAGTCCTGCGGCGCAGGACGAGTACCGGTCGTAATCGATTGAGGGCTTCCCTGTAAGCCGGGTGAATTTCTTGGATGCGGGAGGGAGCGTGATGGACGGAGAAGCACTTCGGGAGGGCTCGACCTACGACCGCGTGGGTACCCAAGGGTTCCTGGTAAACGACTGCCGCCCCCTTTTTTCTCCTAGTATTGTATTTTGGTTGCTTCATTAACTAGATCTGGCTACGGTGAAATTATTGGTCTCATCTAACCATAATTTGCTCAGCGCAACCGTGGGTGAAGAAGTGCAATGAAATGAATAGGTCGGAAGAAATAAAAAAAATAAATGAGCGAGCGGTGGTTGACCATTTCTTTGCCTGGTTTGCTCAGCATGGCGGACTAGAGTTTGCCTTCTCTCACCTCCCGGAAGGAGAAATACCGGATCTGGCGTATCAGGCGGCAGGGGTGGAGCTTTATGTTGAGCACACTTCTGCGCACTCTGGTCCAGAGCATCGTAAGTTTGTCAATGGACCAGTGCGCGGAAGCAAAAACCCTGCTGAGTGTTCGATGGGCATAGGGAATATTGATGAGCTTTTAGGACATTCGATTGTGGAGGCAGTTCAAGGAAAGTGTGACAGAATGGCGTACGGACCTAATACACTGCTTTTTAGTCGAGGCTCTTCCGGGGCTGACGACGGCGGAGGGTTTAGAGAAAATGCTTTGGGGGAGAAGTTTTCCTCCGGCCATGCTTTTCATCGGTGTGTATGTAGTTGGCCGATTCCCCTATGTTGGTAAGAGCGTTGGAGGCTTCAGAGTCGTACCAGTAAGGCACAGCTATCTCACACTTGAATTGCCTAAGAAGGACGATGCGTGCTTAAGCCCAGAGACGTGCGAAGCGGACAAGGAAGCCGCATATACAGAAGGCTATAAGGAGCAGTGTTCGAGCTGGTACCTGGCCGACGGCTCTTATTTCAACGAGGCCATGTCGATGACGAACCGGTAGCGGACGTCGCCCCGGACGACGCGGTCATAGGCGTTGTTGACCTCCTGAATGGGAATAACTTCGACATCGGCTCCAAGCCGGTGTTTGGCGCAGAAGTTGAGCATCTCTTGCGTTTCCCGGATGCCGCCGATCATCGAGCCCACGAGCCGTCGCCTCCGGGTGATCAAGGGAAGTGCGCCAAGCTGAGCAGGTTTATCGGGAACTCCGACGAGAATGATCGTGCCGTCGGTCTTGAGCAATTCGAGGTATGCGCCGAGGTCATGGGGAGCGGAAACCGTGTCGAGGATGAAATCGAACCGCTTGTCCAGTTTCTTGAATGTTTCCGTTGAAGACGTGGCGTAAAAGTTTCGCGCGCCCAACCGCTTTGCGTCGGCCTGCTTCCTGTCGGATTGGCTGAGGACCGTCACTTCCGCGCCGAGCGCCTTGCCGATCTTCACCGCCATGTGTCCGAGCCCTCCCAGGCCGACCACCGCCAATCGATGTGCCGTTCCCACCCGCCAATGCCGCAAAGGTGAGTAGGTCGTAATGCCGGCGCACAAGAGCGGCGCGGCTTCCTCGGGGCGCAGTCCTTTGGGGATGCGGACAATGTAGCGTTGATCCACGACGATTTTGGTGGAATACCCACCGTACGCGGGCGTGGCGCCGTCTCGTTCCTTGCTGTTGTAAGTGAAGGTGAGATGCCCTTCGCAATATTGTTCCATCCCTTTTTTGCATTGGGCACAGGTCCGGCAGGAATCGACGAAGCAGCCGACTCCGACGAGTTGCCCGACCTTCAATCCTGTGACCGAAGAGCCGGTCTTTTCAACCGTCCCGACGATTTCATGCCCGGGCACCATAGGAAACAGCGAGCCGCCCCATTCGTCCCGCGCCTGATGGACATCAGAATGGCATATGCCGCAATGGCTGATGTTGATGAGCACATCCTGCCGTCCCACCTTGCGGCGCGAAAAGGTGAACGGCACGAGCGGAGTCGTGGCGTTAAGAGCTGCATAACCTTGAACGTCAATCATGATGGTCGATCTCTTTCCGGTTGAAGTGTCGCGGTTACTATGTCGGCCTCGATGGTGTTTCGGCCGGACGATCCTGCCGGCTCGTTGACCGGAAGAGGGCGAAGCAGGAAGCATAACGGCTTGTGGAAGAAGGTCGTGCTGCCTCCGTCGCTCCTTCGGAAAAACCGGAAGGCCCTGTTTTCAGGTCTGGAGCGAGTTATGAAGCCATCGCCAGGATCGGTTTGAACATCGGATCGGCGTCGAGCACGGCCTTGAGTAGTTCCGTGTGGAGAAAGAAACGCCAGATTTCGTCCGTCTTGCCCGGCACTTCATCGAACCAGCGTCTGGCTTCGGTCAGATGATGGAGCATTTTCTCCTTGTCCCCATAGTTGGGCATAAAAATCATGCTGTAGGCCATGGCATATTCAGCCAAAAATTTATCGAGCGGAAGTTCGGCCAGCGCCAAGGAAGCTTCGGCGTCGCCATAGGCTCTGGGGGTCTCGGGATCATGCAGCACACGGTTCCATGAGACCTTGTTGATGCGAGACCAAGCCAATTGCAGGAGGGCTTCGGCCTTCGGGGTCTTGCGGTTATCCGGAATGTCCTTGATCAGGGCTTCGAAGGTTTCCACCATCGGGCCTTGGTCGTTGTTCCAACGGTATGCAATGCCCAGACGAAAACGATTATCGAGCTGGCTTGGCTGTACCGAGACCAACGTTTGCAAGGCGGGAATCAGCCGATAGAGGAAATCCGCCGGTGTCGGCTGGGCAAGGCCGCCCACCTCCATGCCCATTGAGAGGTCCATGCGGGCCCCTTGCGCATAGATGTTCCAATAGAATTCATCGACCACGATGCCCAGAGACGGGTCCTTCACGGACAACTGGTGGCTATTCCGGCCTTCTCGGAGCAGCACGCTATACAGGTGGCGCGTCAACACGGTCAGGGCGTCAGGCTGTTTCGGGTCGATGAGCAGCACCCGGTTGAGCAAGGCGACCCGGTCGCGGAGGTCGGGAAAACTGGCGGCTCGAGCCGCTGCGGCGGTTAAGGTGCCAGGTTGGTCATCAGGCCCCCACCAGATCATGGATTCCGGAAGGCCTCGGCTGGTTTCCGTGGAAAATGGAATCCTGTCCGCCACCATGCCTGGTGCTTCCGGTTGCGAGGCGACGGGCAGATTAAATACGGCGTTGTCTCCTGCAAATCCATGTCGTTTCAGTCCGGAAAAGACCACCCACTGAGTGGTCACGGATTTCAGCGCTCGTCTCGGACGTTTGATCGTATTGGTCCACTTGACGTTGCCGGCGGCGTACGTGAGGGGCGACAGGAGAGGGTCATGATACTGGACCGACAACTGAACCAATGTCGCCGGAGCGCCCAGGACCTTGCCTTTGGCTGAGAGACGGAAGGAGCCGGCTGGAATAGGGCGAGTATCGATCACCTTCAACTGTAGGCCGCTCCCGGGGGGCGAAGTGCCCAGCGCATCCATGACGAACGCGGAGGCTGGCGCTCTCGGCAGATCGTCTCCGAAGAACACCAAGGGACCGGTGCTCGGCCAAATCACGTCCATGGCAATGTCCGATCGTTTCAGCATCGGCGCATGTGCCGCGTTCAGGGTCTGCCAGCAGGCCTCGTAGGATGGATCGGTGGGTGGAGCAAATGTTTTGACCTTTCCCCGCGCGGCCGTCACGAAACGGTGCTGGCAGGCAAAGTCTAATTGTCCGGTGGTCACCTGATCGCCGTGAGCGATCGCTTCGGCATATCGGAGTGCCGTTTGCGCGGCCGGCGTCAGTTTTTTCTTAGTAGCCGCTTGATGTGCTGTTCCACCCGCGGCCGATACCGGCTGGGCGTTCCCGGTCCAGATACTTGCAAAAATGGCGAGCACAATGATGGTGATCGTCTGTCGGTGGAGTAACGGGTTCCCGCGAATCATGCGAACGACCTCCGGTGGCGATGGAAAGAATGCCACTGTACCATGCGCCTCTTTTCGGGGGAAAGAGGCTTGGAAGCGGCGCGAGATTACCGCGGCGGGGAAGCCGGCGTCAGGGAACGGGTAAACCGAATCAACGAGCGAACGTATCGGAGAACGGCTTGCTGATCACCGGTCGAAAGCACCTCTTGCCATGGCGGCATGGCGGTGTGCGGTTTTCCCTGAGCGATGATGCGCAACAACTCTTTATCGGTCTTTGCGGAGGTTGCCGCGGAGACGAGATTTCCCGGTCGAGGAGAGAGAAACGGAGCTTTGGCGCCGTCTCCCTTGCCGGTTTCTCCATGGCAGTCCATGCAATGTTCACGATAGATGGCCTGTCCGCGATGATCTGGTTCCTCAGCAGGCTGGGCCAGCAACAATCCACCCGCGCTGCAGGTCAGCAATAGGATGAGAAAGAGACTGTCGGTAAGGTGAGCCGCTCGCCATGCTGCCGGTTTCATAATGACAACAGTACAATGTCCACGTTCGCGGGCGGGTTCTCAGCGCTTTGCAGGCGTCTCACCATATGGAGAGGCCTCTCGGCCGGTTAGGCGGACGCCATCGCTTTCAATATCTGGCGTCGGAGTATCGCGCGATCTTCTGCCGAGAGAGAGGGGGATGGCCGGTGTCGGCAGAGTTGCAC
The DNA here is from genome assembly GCA_020697375.1 of Nitrospira sp. Next base: position 34,080 of record JAJFBJ010000013.1, read on the forward strand.
GGTTTGGCGCAGAGAATCGAGAAAGATTTCACAATTGGGGCAATCCCCGAGGTGCCCGCGAATTTCTCCGCAGATGTCGCCGGACAACTCGTCGTCCAAATAGGCCGACAGCCGTTGAAGGATTCTAAGACAATTCCGTTTGCCGTGACTCTGATGAGGGGTAGGCTTTCGGGTGCCTGGATATGTGCGTACTCGGGCGGCCATCACGTTCCTTCTTGCTCACTATACCAAACTATCGGTCTGCGATGGGAAGCAGCCGATTAAACTCACCCGCGATTCCTTTAATACTCAGTTCCTTCCGGACAAAGAGCCGGGCCCGATGCAACCGGGACTTCACCGCGCGTTCGTTCAGGCCGACAATGCTTCCGACTTCTTTGGCGCTCAATCCTTCCATGTCGCGAAGCACCAACACCATGCGGTATTTGCGCGGAAGTTTTTCGATGGCGTGGTCTAGAATCTGGCGCAGCTCCTTGTTTTCCAGTGCTTCCTGAGGGCTGAGGCCCTCCATGGGGACCTGCAAACTGTACTCCCCCTCCGAGGTGGGTACGAACTCTTCCAGAGACAATTCGCGATCCGGCTCTCCTTTCCGCTTACGGCGCATGCGCAGGCAGGCGTGGGAAGCAATGGCGTAGAGCCAGGTCGACACCCGCGCGTCTCCGCGAAACCGGTCGTAGGCGCGGTAGGCATTGAGAAATGTTTCCTGGACCACATCTTTTGCCGCTTCAGTCTCGCCGCAGAGGCGGTAGGCGAACCGGTAAATGACATCGACGTGGTCGCGATACAGTTGATCGAATGTGGGAGATGTGGATGCCGGCGAAGCCGGATTGTCTTCATTCTTCGGCCGGCTTTTCTCAGATGATGCCATATGGAGGGGCGAGTCTACGGAGGGTCCGCCACCCTGTCAAGCAAGGGCTCGGTGGCGACCGGAGTGGCGCTAGTTGACCAGCCGGACATCGACGAGGGTTCCCTGTTGGTCGAGTTCCACCGTAACCGGCATGCCTTCCTTGAGCGAAGCGAGGGCCGCGGGCCTGTGAGTCAGGGACACGGACTGCTCTCCTTCCGCGGTCTGCATGATCAGCCTATCTGGTTTCCCCGAGGAATAGGTCAGCGGGCCCGATAGGAACCGGCGCGACGGAGTCGCGACGCCGTTCTGGTACAGATCGATGGCTACATGCCGCTCATGGACCCACACCGACATCTCCTGTCCCACCTTGGCATTCCGTACGCCGGCTTTTCCGCTCACCGTGACGATGCCGAGGGGGGTTTTCAGAAACACATAGTTGGATTTCAATTTTGAAACCGTTCCGTTCAGCAGTAAATGCAGTTGCGACGACGTCCGTGGAATCTGGTTCACCTGGAGGTCGAATTGCACGTCATGCAGGCCGCGGATGACGCCGGATTTATCAACTTCGATGGTAAATGGCTGGTGGTCGGGGCGTCCGGCAATTTTGGCTGCGAATGCACCGAGCATAAATGATTGCTGTTCCTCCGGCGTCCAAAACGTCAGGGATGTTTTCTCCGGCGACGTAAAGTTCGGCATGCCGGTGATGTAGCGGTGGACCAGAGCACCGGTTCCCTTTTCGCGGATGTCGATGACGGTGGTCGATCCATGGATCCAGAGCGTGATTGTTTGTGAGCCCCTGATGTCCCGGAGGGTTGTTTTGGAGCTGAGGGACAAGGGTCCGATCGGCGTTTGAAGGAATACAATGCCTGGTTTGGATCTCCAGATCGTACCGGAGACTCGCGCCGAAGGGGAGATGGGGGCGGCGGCCGGTTCTGCAACTTCCGGTGGAACCGGTTCACTGAGTTCGGGGACCGGAGCCGGCTCTTCGACAGCGGATGGAGCCGATTCACTCGGTTCCATCGTGGGAAGGGGTTCAGGAACCGGCGCGGTGGTTTCGCCTCGAACTTGGGATGCCAGAAACGCCACGGATAAAAAAGTGCTCAGGACTATCGACAGAAGAGAGATGCGACGAGACGCGACCTTAGGATTGATCATATTGTTCATTGAACCATGGTAAATGATGATAGGAAGTGCGTTCTGACGATTGGCTGAAGACCAGCCCGTTCTAGAAAAATCCGTTCATGCCAGGCCAAGTGGCATGCAGCATATCATGTGCGAATAACATGCTGATCGGGATGAGTCAAGTTGAAAGGCCTTCTATGAGCAGGTGACTGATCCGAGAGAGCAGGGACGCGATCGGGTACGACGATGGAACTTCCTGGCGGCGCTGGAGCATCAGGCAATGCGCGGCTGTCGGCGCCTCATTTTTTACGGATCAGCAGGCGAAGCGGCGTACCTGAAAAACGATATTCCTTCCGAATTTGGTTTTCGAGAAAACGAAGATAGGCCGGTGTCATATCCTCCGGATGTCCCACAAAAAGAGCAAAGGCAGGCGGGCGCGTCGCGACCTGGGTCACAAAAGCCGACTTGCTTGCTTTGGCCGGTTTTCCTTTCCGGGCCGGCAAGGGATGCTCTTCAAGCAATGATTGAAAGAATTGATTCAGCGCGCCGGTCGGAACCCGTTTGCAAAACGAGAAGTAGACTTGGTCGATCAGTGCAAACAAACCGCGGAGAAAGTCCGGCTCCAAGGCGGAGATGAACAGCACCGGCGCCCAGGCAAGGAACGGAAAGCGGCGTTCTAAGGTCTGCTTGTAGGCCTCTCGCGCATGCAGGTCGTCGGTCTTCAAGTCCCACTTGTTCACCACAAGAATGCACGCGCGGCCCTGCTTGAGGACGAGACCCGCAATTTTGGTGTCCTGTTCAGTGACGCCTTCTTCTGCATCGAGGAGAAGGACCGCGACGTCCGAACGGCCGATGGCGCGCAATGACCGGGCGACGCTGTAGCCTTCGATGCCGCGCTCGACACGGCCCCTCCGGCGAATGCCCGCCGTATCGGTCAGCACATACTGCCGATCTTTGAAGGTGGCCATGGAGTCCACCGGGTCGCGGGTCGTTCCCGGCACATCGCTCACGACGACGCGCGCTTCGCCAAGCACCGAGTTGACCAACGTCGATTTGCCGACATTCGGGCGACCGACGATGGCGATGCGCGGCGTGTCGGTCGGCTGTTCCGCGTCGGGCAAGTCGGCCATGTGTGAAAACAGGTCATCCAGCAATTCGGCGACGCCGATGCCATGTTCGGCGGACAGGGGATAAAGATTGTCTTGTCCCAGACTATAAAAATCGGCGACGAGCGGATCGGCTTTCGGCGTATCGATTTTATTGATGACATAAAAGACGGGCTTGTCTGTCGTGCGTAGCATCTGCACGACCTCTTCATCGGGCGGAGTGAGCCCAGCCCGGCCGTCAAGGACGAGGACCAGGATGTCCGCTTCGGCGATGGCGAGTTGGGATTGTTGCCGGATCATGGCCAGCATGCCTTCATGGGCCGTCGGATCGAGGCCGCCGGTATCAACCAGGCGGAAACGGCGATTGCGATACATTGTATCGGCGTAGTTGCGATCCCTGGTCACCCCCGGCACATCGTCGACAATCGCGGCGCGCGTGCCGAGAATGCGGTTGAACAGCGTCGACTTGCCGACGTTGGGCCGCCCGATCACCGCGATAATAGGCAGGCGGGCGCCCTCAGGGGTAAACAACGGGGCGACTGGGCCTTGTGTTGGTTTTGTTCGCGGCATGGCGTGATCCGTCTCGGACGGTACCATAGAAATTTCAGATAACACAATGTCTCGTCTTGCCCCGCGGTCTCCCGTATACTGCCTTCATGATACAAGACGATTCAGCGGCATCATTGCATGCGGTCGACTGGAATCAGATCGACGATGTGCTGCTCGACATGGACGGCACGTTGCTCGATCGCCACTTCGACAATTTCTTTTTCGAGGAAGAACTGCCTCGGCGCTATGCGGTGAAACATGCATTGGCCTTTGATGAAGCCCGGGACCGATTGATGGCCATGTACCGTTCCGTGGAGGGGGAGTTGGCCTGGACCGATTTGGATTATTGGACGAAGCAGGTGGAGATCGACGTGGTAGCGTTGCATAGGGAACTCGACCACATGATCGGCTTTCTCCCCGACGCTGAGGAATTCCTGTTGTCGCTGCGCCGGTTGGGCAAGCGCGTGACGATCCTCACGAATGCGCACCGGTCCGGCGTGGAGGTGAAAACGGCCAAGACAGGGTTGGACCGGCAGGTCGATCGCATCGTCGATGCCTTCGAGGTGGGCTGGCTCAAGATGCGATCGGAATACTGGCCGACCTGCCGGGCGTTGGTCGGATTCGATCTAGCGCGAGCGCTGTATATCGACGACGATGAGCAATGTCTGGCTGCGGCCGAACGGTTCGGAATCGGGCGGATCTTTCATCGCTCAAAGTCGAGCTCTCGGGCCTCTGCCGTTCCCTCTGAGCGATTCGTGTCGATTGAGAGCTTCCGTGCGATCCTGCCCGGTCACGTTACTTCGTAGCCGGCTCGCGGTCACAAACGGTTTCTCAATGAAGCCGTCCCAGGCTTGGGCAAGAACCGTCGACGGCACATTTCCCCTCTACATCTCCGGACAAGAAGAGGATGCGAAGATCCGACTCTCAAAGCGTGGAGCGTCGGTAACGGAAGCGCGAACCATTTAATCTGGATCAGGCCGGATTTAAGGCTTGAATCGCAAATGATCCTGTCCATCGGAGACGGCAAGGCCGCGGTACATTTCTCCGCCGATGCGTGGAACGCCCGGGAGAGCATATCGATCCAATTGCTCCGGCCGCAGACCGGCCTGAATCACCAATTGATCGATGCGCCGGTTGAGATTGCAGCCGCAGGCGAATAGGTTCTGCAGCGGATTGAGACGATCCTGCCACCTGGCGATCGCGGGATCGTCGCTGCGGCCATGCTCGAGGAAGAGCAGGCGGCCCTCCGGTTTCAGGACTCGCCGCACTTCACGCAATGCCCGGACCGGATCGGCGATGGTGCAGAGCGTGAATGTGCTCACCGCGCAGTCGAACAGGGCGTCGTCATAGGGCAATCGTTCCGCCGCCATTTGCTGAATGTGGACAGGAAACGAGACCTGTTCCGTTCGGCAGACCACCCGGTCGGGCAACAGCGCTGCAGGATCGATCGTATGCAGAGCGGTGACTGTGCTGGGATAGTGCGGCAGGTTCAGCCCTGTACCGAAGCCGATCTCCAGGACCATCCCTTTCACCGGCGCGAGCAGCCGTTGACGTTCGGTTTGGAACCGTTCGCCACGAAGCACCCAATCCATGAGTCGCGGGAAGATGTAGTCTGCATAGAAGCTCATCGGTCACCCTGACGTAAAGCAATCACAGCCGTCACGCTTCTCGCCACGACACAGGCCGCTATTTGAATAACCCACCCGTCCTTCCCGACTCAAGTGCCTCGCCCTGGTTCCGGATGCTCTGATTTGTGGTTCATAAAAAAAGCCGCCAATCCATGGACCCTGTGCGAACAGCTCGCAATTGTAATTCAAGAATAAATTGGTGCTTGAGACTGTTCAGTGGATACTGAGGTCTTGCAAGCGCTGCGATTATTAGGGAGGCGATTTATAACGGAACGGTTTCTCTCGCTAGTCGCTTTACTTACTTCATTCACTTTCATGGAGGGCATTATGGAAAAACGGGCGAAGCAGGGTTTCTGGTTCCTCGCGCTGAGTATTTTCTTGCTTGCGAAGGCCCCGGTTCATGCGGAAATGTACGTGGCTGGTCAAGTAGGCGTGACGCTGCCCCATAACCTCAACAACGTCGAGTGGAGTGCAGGAGGAGTAACATTAGGGGGCAATGATCTCTCGTTGCACAATTCCGTGATGTACGGGGCCAAGTTGGGGTACTACTTTGATTCGGTCAATTGGCTGGGCTTGGAAACCGAAGTCTTCAATACCACACCTAACGTTAAGCAGCAAAATTGGACGATAGCGGGCGTTAATCTTGGGACCGCTCCGGGCCTAGATTTGCGTGTTTTGACCTGGGCTCCCGTGAACATCGTGATCCGATATCAAGCAGGGGAGTTTGAGCCTTACGCCGGAGTAGGGTTAGGGCTGTTCTTCACCCGCTTTTCGCAGGGCGGCTCTTCGAGCTCTAGCACAGACGTCGGCGTTAACACGCAGGTCGGGCTACGGTATCGAGTGACTTCCAATCTGGCGTTTTTTGGAGAATGGAAGTTCAATCACGCCGATATCAGTCACGATAATTTCCTCGCGACAGGGTTAAAGGCATCGGCATATTACAACGCGCACAATCTCGTGTTCGGCGTTGGGTACCACTTTTAATTGACTTCATCGAGCTGGTGAGTTGAGCCTGGCCCGATTGCGTGGTCAACTTTCATCCGATGGAAGGTGGCCGCTCGTTTCCCTGCAGTCCCTCTCCTTGTTGGGCTTTCCTGTCTGTGTTAGATTCGCTGATTGCAAATTAGGCCGGTAACGGTCAGCTATCAGGGATCAATCGTTTGTAAGAACAAACTGAGTGCTGACGGCTGAGATTTCCCTCTTCCCGCGCATATCATGAGCAACACCTACGATCACCTCGTCCTGGAGCAGAAGTGGCAGGCCTATTGGGAGACACAGCGTCCGTTTCGGGCAATGGACGATCCCTCGAAGCCGAAGTTCTACTGCCTCGACATGTTTCCCTATCCCTCCGGATCAGGCCTGCATGTCGGACATCTGGAAGGCTATACCGCCACAGACATCGTATCCCGCTATAAGCGGATGCGCGGCTTTAACGTGCTGCATCCCATGGGCTGGGACGCCTTCGGACTTCCCGCCGAGCAATACGCCGTGAAAACGGGCGTGCATCCGACCATCACCACGGCGCAAAATATTGCGACCTTCAAGCGGCAGATGAAGCGAGCCGGTCTGTCCTACGACTGGGATCGCGAACTCAGTACCACTGATCAGAGGTATTATCGCTGGACGCAATGGATTTTCCTCAAGCTATTCGAGCGGGGCCTGGCCTATGTGGCCGAAGTTCCGGTCAATTGGTGCCCGGCGTTGGCCACGGTATTGGCGAACGAAGAAATCGTGGATGGGAAAAGCGAAGTCGGCGGATTCGACGTCATTCGCAAGCCGATGCGGCAATGGATGTTGAAAATCACGGCCTATGCGGAGCGGTTGCTCGACGACTTGAAATTAGTCGAATGGCCGACCAGCACGTTGGAGATGCAAAAGAATTGGATCGGCCGGTCGATCGGAGCCGAGGTGGACTTTGCCCTGTCCGACGTCACCGGAAATCTTCGCGTCTTCACCACTCGTCCCGATACGCTCTTCGGCGCGACTTACATGGTCCTGGCGCCGGAACATCCCCTCGTAGAGGTGGTCATGACTCCGTCGCAGCGGACGCAGGTCGTGGAATATCGCGATGCGGCCGCTCGGAAGAGCGATCTCCAGCGCCAGGAATTGGATAAGGTCAAGACCGGCGTCTTCACGGGCGGCTATGCCGTCAACCCTGTGAACCAAGAGCGCCTGCCCATCTGGATTGCGGACTATGTGCTGATGAGCTATGGCACCGGAGCCATAATGGCGGTGCCTGCCCATGACGAACGCGATTGGGCCTTTGCCCGGCAGTACCACCTGCCGATCCGGGAAGTGATTCAGGGCGGACAGATTGAACAAGAGGCCTTCGTCGATACGGATAAAGGGCGTGTGATTCATTCCACCACGCCGGATGGGTCATTTTCGATCGATGGGTTGTTGCCTGACGAGGCCATTTCCAGGATCACGGACTGGCTCCAAACCAGGGGGAAGGGCAAGAAGACCATCAACTACAAGCTCCGTGACTGGCTCTTTGCCAGACAGCGTTACTGGGGAGAGCCGTTTCCGATTATATGGGTCAATGGAGACCCACGGCCGTTGCCGGAAGAACAGCTGCCGCTGCTGTTGCCCGAGACGAATAATTTCAAGCCTTCCGGGACCGGCGAAAGCCCCTTGGCCAATCTGAACGAATGGGTGGAAACCACTGACCCCGCGACCGGCGAACCGGCAAAGCGTGAGACCAATACGATGCCCCAATGGGCCGGATCCTGCTGGTACTACCTGCGGTTCATCGACCCGACCAATGACGGAGCGGTGGTCGCTCCGGCGAAGGAACGGTATTGGATGCCGGTCGATCTCTATATCGGCGGCAGCGAGCACGCGGTGTTGCATCTGCTCTATAGCCGTTTCTGGCATAAGGTGTTGTTCGATGCGGGAGTAGTCAGCACGCCGGAGCCCTTCAAGAAGCTGGTGCATCAAGGAATCGTGCTGGGAGAAGACAACCAGAAGATGTCCAAGTCGCGCGGCAACGTCGTCAATCCGGACGAGATGATCGATCAATTCGGGGCCGATGCGGTGCGACTCTATGAAATGTTTATGGGACCGCTCGAATCGATGAAGCCCTGGAGCAGCCGGGGCGTCGAAGGAATCACGCGATTCCTCGACCGGGTGTGGCGGCTGATGATCGCCGAAGACGGCAGGATAAGCCCGGCAGTCACGGAAGGGGAACCGTCTTCCGAACAACAGCGGCTGCTCCATTACACCATCAAGAAGGTGACCGACGACATCGAGGCATTGCGGTTCAACACGGCGATTTCACAGATGATGGTATTTACGAACGACATGACCAAACTGGAACAGCGGCCGCGGCGGTTGCTTGAACCGTTCGTCCTGTTGCTCTCGCCCTTTGCTCCGCATCTCAGCGAAGAGCTATGGGAACGCCTTGGGCAACGACCGAGTGCCGGACAACAATCCTGGCCGGAGTACGACCCTGCCTTGGTTGTCAGCGACCGGCTGACGATTCCGGTTCAGGTAAACGGAAAACTGCGCGGGAAATTGGTTATCGACGCGGGTCTCTCACGCGATCAACTGGAGCTCCTGGCCAGGAAAGAAGTTGGGGAATGGCTGCAGGGCAAGGAGCCGAAGAAGATTATTTATGTCGAAAAGAAATTGATCAACTTCGTGGTGTGACGCCGTGTGCGAAGGAAAAGGTATAAAGGACAAAGTGAAAAGTGTGATACGAAGGATCTGTTTTTTACTTTTGCCTTTTTACTTTTGCCTTGCGGCGATGACCCTCGCCGCCTGCGGCTATCAGTTTCGAGTGCAGGGCGCCGGTCCCACAATCGGCGGGGCGCCGGCCGAAGTGACCAAGCAGCCACAAACGCTCCGTCTGGCCATTCGCCCCATCTCCAACAGCTCGTATGAGCCTAACTTTGAGTTCAAACTGGCCAATTACCTGCGCCGAGAATTTTCATCCGGCGCCGGTACGGAGATCGTCGGGCCCTCGGCCGCAGCCGACCTCATTTTGTCCGGACAGATCATGCAGATTTTGCTGCCGACCTTGAGCTTCGACCTGAACACGACCTTTGAAAGCCGGGTGGAAATGCTCGTCAGCGTGAGGATTGAGGATGTGAAAACCAAAAAGATGGTGTGGTCCCAGGTGTCCAAGGGAACCTCGGAATTTTTCGTGACACAAGATTTGCAATTCAATCGCGTGTTGCAAAACCGGGCGTTGGAGCAGGCGGGCCGTTTCATTGCGGAGGATTTGGCCGCGCGGTTCCTGCTGTTTCTGGATACCGGCGAATTGGAAAAGGCGCTGAAGCGACCGGTCAAATCGAATGTGAGTCAAATCGGCGCTGCACAGCCTGCGGCGGCGCAGTAACCTCAGGGCGAGTCTTTACGAATGAGCCAGTCGATCATGGGCATGGAGCTGCCTCAGTTCCTTGAGCGTAGCGGGGTAAAGCCGCTCTACGCCGTACTCGGGGAGGAAGCCTATCTCCGCGACCAATCCATTGTCATTCTTAGAGACGCCGCTTTGGGCCCGGCATCGGAGAGCGGGTTTAATTACGATGTATTTTACGGCGACGAGTCCTCAGTTGAGGACGTCCTGGCCTGTACTGCGGAAATCCCCGTGTTCGCCGGGCGCCGCGTAGTCGTGTATAAGTCCGTGGAAAAAGTTCAGGCGCGCGAAGGTGATAAGCTCTTGTCCTATCTATCCGCCCCGAATGAGACGACGACGCTGATCGTTGTGGCTGTCAAACTGGATGGCCGGCTCAAATGGACGCAGGTCCTGAAGAAACAGGCGATGATCATCGATTGCGGATCATTGCCCGAAGGGCAACTTTCGGCCTGGATTCGTCAGGAAGCGGCCCTGCTGGGCCTGCGTCTGCACGAGGAGGCTACCATCTTGCTTAAGGATATAGCCGGAGAATCGCTCTATTCGGTGCGAAGGGAGCTTGAGAAACTTGCCGCCTATGTGCCGCCGGGACGGACCGTGCAACCGGCCGATGTTGAGAGGCTGCGGGGAACGGAACCCGGGGCGTCGGTGTTCGATCTCATGAATGCCATCGGTGGAAAGGATCATGGACGGGCTTTACGGATCCTCGCCAGAAATCTTGAAAATGGGGAAGCCCCGCTGCGTATTCTCGGTGCATTGGTCTGGCAATACCGCCGGTTATGGAAATTGAAGGAGCAGCTTAATTCCGGCGGGCGCGAAGGGGAAGCCGCCCGGACGTTTCGCATGGATGCTTCACGAGTGCGGGCGTTCCTGGGGCAGTTTTCGGATGGGCAGCTGACGCAGGCGTTTCACTGGTTTATCGAAACCGATTCGAAGCTCAAAGGAGGGAGTGGAAGCGCTCCGGTACGCGTGATGGAGACTCTCTTGTTTCGGCTCTGTGGCCATCCCTCAAAGCAGGCACAAGTGAACACAGCGGTCCATCGACCGTCAGGATCGAAACCGGTGTCGAACATCAGAACGGTTACGCGTGGGAAGCGCTAAGGGCGTTCACGCGCAGGGTGAGTCTGGAAACGCGGCGCGAGGCTGTGTTTGGCTTCAGGACACCTTTGGTGACGGCTTTACTCAGCGCTGCAGTGGCCTCGCGGAGAGTGGCTTTCGCATCTTCCGGCTTCTTGGCAACGATTGCATCCTGAACCTTGCGGAGGACGCTTCGCACCGAGCTGAGTGTGGCGCGGTTGCGCAGCCGGCGCTTCTCGGATTGACGGGCACGGCGAATCGTGGATTTGTGGACAACAGGCATGGAAAGTCTCCTACATTGAAAGCCTGAGCTTGTAGCACAGGACCAGAAGAGAGGTCAAGAAGATAGAAAGGGAGTCAGGCCGGCCCGAGCAAGGCTCGGGGGCCGCGGCCTGGTTGTGTGGATGCAGATTGATGCTAGAGATCGTCTGATTCTAGCCTTGGACGTTCCTTCCACTGCGGAAGCGGAAGCGCTGGTCGATCGCGTGGGAGATCACGTGCGGGTTGTGAAGGTAGGCCTGGAATTGTATACGGTCGCGGGACCTGAAATCGTTCGGAAGCTGGTTGACCGGGGCAAGCGCGTCTTTCTGGATCTCAAGTTCCTCGATATTGAAGAAACCGTTCGCCGGGCGACGGCTCGCGTGGCCGCAATGGGCGTGACGTTTTTGACGGTCCATGCGAATCGAAAGGCCTTGATCGCGGCCGTGCAGGGAAGAGGGCGGTCGGATCTCAAGTTGCTGGCCGTGACGGTGCTCACCAACTTCGATGGAGAGGATTTACGGGACATGGGGATTCAGCGGACCGTCCAGGATCTGGTCACGGCTCGAGCCGCGTTGGCCGCGGAGGTGGGCTGTGATGGCGTAGTGGCTTCCGGAGAAGAGCCCCGGGCCATCCGTGTCCAGGAGGGGCCGAATTTGCTCATCGTTACACCGGGGGTTAGGCCGGCCGGCAAAGGGACTGATGATCATGCTCGCGTCACGACGCCCACGCAAACCATCACGGCCGGAGCGGATTATCTGGTGATTGGTCGCCCGATACGAGACGCGGAAGATCCCTTCGCCGCCACTGCCGCCATCCTGGCTGAAATGCAAGCCGCGTTCGATAGGCGCGCAAGTTAACCGCGAGGGCGATGACTCCTGCATCGATGTGATTCACCGCCTGTACGCCTCTTCCTCTATAGGCGGCATACTGAACAGAAGCGACCGGCCATGCCTGATTCCATCGGCGGTTGCGACTGTTCTTCTGGGTTTGTTAAGATGCCGGTTCCTTCCTATTGGACCGCTCCTGTGTGGTGGGTGTAGCTCAGTTGGTTAGAGCGCCGGATTGTGGATCCGGAGGTCGCGGGTTCGAAACCCGTCACTCACCCCATCCCCTCTGTTTGCAACCATTGGATAGTGCAAGGGATTTGGGATAGACATGGGAGCAGACCACACCGCTGGTTGCGGATTGGTTGCGGATTTGCCCAGTTCCACGTCCATGTCAGGGATGGAATCGAGTCGATCGACTGCCTGTTTGTTGCCTCCGGGGATCAGGTACCCTAGAGATCGACGGTAACCTGGATGGACGAATGGCCCATCTGCTCCTTCGCGTAGATGAGGCTCCCGCCTTGTTGCAGCAACAGCGAGGCAAAACGTATGGCGCAGGTCATGAAAGCGGACCTTCCGCAGGCCTGCTCGCTGTAAGAAGCCATAAAACACCCGATCCCGTAGATTGTTGGGGTGGAGCAGTCCGCCCGTCTCGCTCGTGAAGGTGTTGTTCCGTGTACAGGTCTCTGAGCGTCTGGCTCAGCTCACGCGACATGTCGAACCGCCGGCTTTCTCCGCTAAAGACTCAGGCAGCAAGTTAGGATTGGGGATTTCCCATGCTGGGTCAGCATAGTGGTAGGGAAATCACTATAACGCAGGTCTCATCTCGGCGCATTCACCAAGACATTATAGAGGCCACCTGACGTTGTGACAGGCGTCGGCTGAGCCTGAGCAATTGCCAAACTGTCAGAACGCGCTACACTTACCCGATGCCGATAGAATTCCTGCTTCTTGTGGTGGGCCTCCTCTTTGGTTCGCTCGTTGTCACAGCCGGGATGATGAGGGTCGCTCAATGGATCGATGCCTGTCCTCCCCGACGCGACACCCCGTCCGTTAGCACACATGTCTCCCACACCAGAGTCCCGTCACATCCGGATCCTGCTCTCTCGGTGCCGGAAGCCGAAGAAGGCTTCCAACAAGCGGCCTAGCATTCTCTCCTCCTCAACGACCATAGCCTCAACAGAAGTTACTTGCACCTTCACTGCTTAAGTGAGTAAAAATGAGCAGAGAGAATGCCTAGATGTGAGGTCAAAGAGCATTCTCCATCTCGTCCCCGCCTGTACGTCTCACCGAATCAGGGTGGCCGTTATGCGCCTCAGCGTGGTACTGTTCCTGCTGATCAGCATAGTTGCTCCTATGGGTGCCTTGGCCCAGAATGTGGGCGACCTCAGCCCCCATCCGTACAGCAGCAATGGCATTGGCAACCCGTTCAGTCCCGGCGGTCCCTACAGTCTCACTCCCCCTGCCGTGCCAAGCCGCGGCCGTGCCGCTCCGACGAGTCCCTATGCCTGGTCCAATGTGTCACCGGTACCGCTTGGTCCGGCGGTCCTCAATCGAGCCGAGCTGTTTGGTTTCCCCGCCCCCCCACCAGTCCCAACTGTCACGGCTCCTGGTAGAGGACCCTACGGCATCACTCTCCCGGGGAATCATCCTTTGGCGGTTGGAGGGAAATGAAGAGGCCGGCGCAAGCTCAATGACGGGATAGATTGTTGATGATTACGTGTATAGTGTGGCGAGTGACACGAGAGCGATGGACGGCGATCAAGTTCTCCACCCTGATCTGCATAGAGGTATGCGAAGCTCTGGCTGCATGAACACATTGCACCGATCCGGTATACCGCGGCCAGACTGTTCAGTTAGCAGGCTGGTCAGTGAGACCTCCGCTTTGATGGGCTCTCCGTGAGGACCGGAATGTTCGATCGACCTCCAGTCCGGAATGACTTTGCTGAGCACCACCTCGGCTGCAACGACCCGAGTAGAACTTATTTCGACCTTCCCATTGGTGAATGAATCAATCGGTTAAGTAACTGACTTGCCTGGATGCGCCGCTTGGTGTGTTCGTCGTGCTGAATGATGCGTTCACGCGTGGCCATCGTGCTCGTCTCTAGCGACAGTCTTATTTGGGGGCATCTATTCCTTGGGCCTCAGTGTTCCTTCTTGGCAACCCGGGGCGAGATGAGGGCAGCGACACATCCCAGCTCACTTATGGCCACGGTGTGGCCACTCCTTCCCCAATGAATCCTCCTCGCGGGGGAGATGGCTTTCACTCCCTCGACCCGCGTTAGCCGGGCCAGCATATCCTGCACAGAGTCTTCTCCGTAGCGTCAGCCTCTCGCTCCCGTGAAAGTCGCAGAGAGCTCGGAACTTCCTGATAATAGCCGTCTCGGACATTGCTCTCCTGAGGTGAGAGCACAGAACATTTCAGATGATCATCGGGGAGAGTTTCGCATGATCGATGCAGGCCGGGTTTAATGGCGGAGCGATTCGTATCAAAAGCGTTGGGGTTTTCATGGTGATATCCATAAGCAGCACAGGACAATAATATATCTTAGGAAATATATATATGCTAAGAAATATTGCATTCTTCATTAGCCAATGGTAGTTTGCGGTCCGACATGGCACCGAAGCGAAGCAAAGAAGAAACGGAAGCAGAGACCGGAACATGGATTGTGAAGGATGTTCCGCGTGATCTGATGCACCGGGTGAAGATCGCGGCGGCGATTCAGCACAAGACACTCAAGCAGCTCCTATTTGACTTGGCAGAGGCGCATTTGGAAGAGCTGGAGCGGAAGGGGCTGTTACCAAAGGAAAATAAACGACAGAACTAAGTGGAGCCACAATCACCGTCTGTGGCGGGCTTTGAAAAAAGATCCGAAACAGACGGAAGTCCCGGCAAGACAGACCAGGATTAGATACTTACTGACCGCTTTCTTCCCGATAAAGCGCGGACAATTTCCAGGAAGCCTTATGGCAGTCGATCCAATTTTCTTTCGCGATCTCGCCTATGTGTTCGTCGCGGCCGTCCTCGGCGGGGTAGCGGCCTACCTGCTGCGCCAACCGTTGATTTTGGGCTATGTAGTGGGAGGAATTCTGATCAGTCCCCTAACGCCCGGTCCATCGATTTCCGACGTTCATACCTTCGAACTATTTGCAGAAGTCGGCGTGATACTGCTGATGTTCTGCATCGGAATCGAGTTTTCCCTCAACGAGTTATTGCGTGTGCGGTGGGTGGCGCTCTTAGGGGGGCCGCTCGGCATTCTTCTCTCGATCCTGTTAGCAGTCGGTCTGGGACAAGTCGTGGGCTGGAGTCTCATCCAGAGTGTGGTGATTGGCTCCGTTGTGTCGGTGGCTAGTACGATGGTGCTTGGTCGACTCCTGCTCGATAGCGGAGACTTGCGCGCGAAGCACGGCAAAGTCATGATCGGTATTACCCTCGTGGAGGATCTCGCCGTCGTCGTCCTCACCGTGCTGCTTCCGGCGCTTGGTGTCCTGGAGCCTGGCCGCTTCGCAACGATTGGTAAGGCCTTACTTACCGCGCTGATGATTCTCGTCCCGTTCTCCTACCTCGCATCAAAAGCGATTCCTCTGCTGTTGACACGTGTGGCCAGAACGCAGAATCACGAATTGTTTCTACTGGTGGCCTTGTCGCTCGGCATCGGGACTGCCGCCGTCACACAGATGGCCGGATTATCCCTCGCCCTTGGGGCGTTTCTGGCCGGATTGATTATCAGTGGGTCCGAATATGGCCATGAGACTTTAGCCAGAGTCCTGTCGCTTCGCGATGCGTTCGTCGCGCTGTTTTTTGTTACGATCGGCGTTCTCATCGACCCGCGGATCGTGTTGGAGAACCTTCCACTACTCAGTCTCATGCTGGGACTGATTATCCTGGGGAAGTTTCTCGTATGGACCCTGGTAGTGCGGCTGTTTCGCTATGCCTGGGCCACCGCGTTACTCGTGGGCGTGGGCCTCACGCAGATCGGTGAATTTTCGTTCGTCTTAGTCCAAGTCGCGAAGACGGCGGGCCATGTGAGCGAAGACGTGTACAATGCCACCTTGGCCGCTTCCCTCCTGAGCATTCTTTTGAACGCCCCATTAGTTCGATATGCGCCGCGATGGATCGCCAGATTAAACCTCCATGCGGGGCGGCATACACTTCCAACCGAAGCGGCGGGTTATCACCCTGATAAGGGCCATGTCCTCATGTGTGGATTCGGGCGGGTGGGCAGCGCCATCGGCCTCGCGCTCGACCATTTCGGGATTCCCTACACGGTGATTGAACGAGACCCGGATATCGTCCGGCACCTGCGCCGACGCGGGATATCTTGCCTGTATGGCGATGCTTCCCAACATGAGCTATTGCACGCGGCTGGCGCGCACCATGCCGCATTGGTGGTTGTCGCACTCCCAGGGATTCACGAAGCGGTCCTCACCGTACGGCGACTGCGAATGCTCAACGAAAAGGCCCCGCTGCTTGCCCGTGCCCACGGTGTCCGTGAGGCACAGAGCCTCATGGCAGTCGGCGCCACGGACGTGATCCAGCCGGAGATTGAAGCGGCGCATACCTTGATTCGGCATGCCCTTCAGGCTCTGGCGGTGTCAAAACCCAAGATCCTCGCTTACCTTGAAGCCTGCCGAGCCGCAATGCGCGAGCCTCAATAATCGCGCCGGGCGTTCAACAGCAAAGTCTCCTCACGCAAGCAGGGCCACGGCGCGTCCTGAACCGCACCCGGCATCATGGCTCGGGGAGTCAATCAGGCGAAATTGTCGCAGGAGGGTGCGATGCGATCCTGTCACGTATGACAGGTGGTTTTTTCCATGACACCTCCTCTGTGCGGCGGGGGTTGACGTAATCCACCGATCCGTTCGAGGAAACAAAGGCCTTAGTAACAGTACTATCGCACAGCCAATTACCTGTAGCGCCTTCTCTATTCACCCCGTACGTTTCCTTAGCCCTGCTTCATAGATGCCTAGTTCCGTAATATTCAACGCTCTGATACAGTCCGTTGCGTCAATGCCACATGGCAGGCAGCGGTTGTTCACGAGGGCAAGCCAGATGCTGTTCGAGGTAGAGGAGTACAATGGAAGATCCGACCGTTCCGTTATGTCCCCACTGTAAGCAGCCGGTGACGCAAGAAAGCTCTTCTTCGAGAAGGGTCGGCGCGCACAATGGATCCGACTGGTCAGAATGGCACTGCGATCAATGCGGCAGAAGCTTTTCGATGGATTACTTTGACCCCTTGAAGTAAGACCAACCGGGTAACGCAAGCCATCCCCTCCCATGTATGGAACCACCGCATAGGCCACCCGGCCCACACACCTACAATTGGCATATCGGCTGGCGCAGTGACCGCTCGGTAAAGAAAACCCAAGCTTGAATGCATGAACGAGGAGAAAGGCTTCAACGCCTCAGGTCAGAAACTACTGTGCAGCGCATCGACCACAATTTGAACCGCCGGTAGGGCATGCCGTCCGCTCGGTTATTGGCCCGCACATGGGTGTTCGATTTTCGCAATGTACCTATCGAGGATAGGAAATGACCAGGCAACTACCTAGTCGCATTTGAACAGGTTCGCGTGATCGTCATCTCACCAAAGCCGCGTCTCCGAACGGCTGCATCCGGCCGATGTCTGCAGCGTTCAAGCGCAGGCGAGCGGAATGCTGAACTGTGGATGGCGGCAACACTGAGGCCTTCTGTAGCTGAAGGAACTGGGTTACGGACGAATTGAAGCCCAACCTGTACGTCTTCTTGAGACCTATACTCCTTGGACCGATCGACCAGGCTCGCGGCATAATATTCAATGACTTTCCGTTCTTCCGAGGTCAAGGGCTCTGTAGAAGAACCGGTGAGAGGAGTGTCTCCGATGCGAGGAGGAACGCTTTGATCTCTTGCCGGTAGTCTGGTTCCATAGGACAGACCTCTGATGTGTGGTGGGAGACAACCCTACGCCCTCGTAACCGCAGTAGCCTAGAGATACAATGCGGTGGATAGACTGAAAACTATCAAGGCATAACATGCCCGTTCGGCCGTGAGTAAGGAGGCTCATTAGGCTGAGGTCCTCGCAGCAATAGAGGAATGGTCGGCGGCAGCATTCAAGAAGGCCGGCTAATCGGTTTGCGACAAGGTCTCGCTCATCCCTCCTGGTCCTGGTTGCATACTGTTGCTGATTTGCGTACAGTCGGCGATAGTCTAACCTGTCGCTCAGCCCAGCATTCATGCATAGGCCGTTTGGGTGGGATGCACTATGGCCGGTGAAAATGAGCAGGTTTTTTCACTCAGATCACCTCATTCGAACGTCCCCGTTGACATTCGATTTCACCTCCGTTCATTCCGCCGATTTCCCGTCCAATGCTTCGTGTACTATTCCGGTGACGAGTTCAAGGGAACCGGTACCGCCTGGAATTTGTCGCTCAACGGGTGGCGTATCGATGGAACCCATCCGGTTGAGCAGGGACTGGTGGTTACTCTCTGTGTCTTCCTGCCCGGACGGCATCCCGCTGTCTTTATCGATCAGGCCATCATTCGCTGGTCTCGGGGACAAGAATTCGGTGTCGAAGTGAGCTCGATCAAAGCGGACGAACATGCGCGACTCGAGCAGTTCGTCACCGAACTGGTCTAGCAGGTTCCTTCTTTGCCCGCTTGTATTGCCGGCGATGATGTGAAGAAATGAAATATTCTTGGTCATCTCCTCCCGGATGGATACACTGATCGTTGTCGACGGAGATATGCGTACCAACTATTCTCCCCGCCCTGAACCATGGCCAAGCAACCGACATCCCGCTCCCCTTCTCGTGTGCCTGTCAGCTGTTTCCTCTATTATCTGGGGGATGGCCTTGTCGGCACCGGTAGGGTCTGCGATCTTTCCGTAAAGGGATGGCGAATCGACGGCGATAAGCCGGTGACGGTCGGCATGAAACTCGCCCTGCGGGTGTTTTTGCCGGACCAGCCCAAAGCTATCGATATCGAAGGGGTAACGGTACAGTGGGTGAAGGGGACTATGTTCGGTCTGAAAACGGTGAACATGACCGTTGCCGCCGAAGCGCGCATTCACCGGTTTGTTGAGTCGATGCTCAAGGCAGGGAACTCTTCCCATGCCGCCTGATTCCCGGGTGTTCGCATAGCGCAGTTGGTCGAATTCATATCGACCTTCGTTCTTCGATCCCTATTCATTCCGCCAACGAACCTGATCAATTGTCCCATGGAGGATCCCCCACTTTCGGGTACTATCAGGCCATCCGTTGTATTTCATATTCTGCCGGGGCGTCTGCTTGGAGACATAGGATGGAGCCACAGAACCGCCCACGCTTTATCGTCGAGTGCACGGGATCTCGTTCCGAAGACGGTCGATTGGTTTGGAATGGCCGGATGCTCGATCTCTCGATTCCAGGATGGTCACGGACCGGCCTCAGAGGATTGCAAGCCGGTGATGCGCTCCAACTGCATCTTCATATTCCAGGACAGACCAAACCACTTTCGGTGAGACTCGCGACCATTCGATGGGCAAGTGAGTCGAGTTTAGGGGTCGATCCTATTCTTATGGATGCCGATGATCAGATTCGTTTGCATACCTTCGTCAGTGGCCATGGGAACATTGCCCAATTCACTACCGATAGCAGGGAACAGATCGTCATTTCCGATGCCGGATAACTGCGCTGATTTGCTCTCTGCCCGCCCATGCTTCCTCCGCTTGAGCGACATGCCCCTTGTTACCCGGTAACCAGTCCTGGATTGCTTGACATCATCATATGAGATAGTGTCTCTTACTCAGTAGAGACATTGTTACCAACACCGGCCTTTTCGCCAGTCCAGTACGGTTATGGAATAGAAGATCATGAGGGCGGAGAGGTGCGAGAATTGACGTATGACGCCCGGCCCTAACCTTTCTGACGCGACACATACCACCCCGCTGACTCCTGAGACAGAAGCACAGGTCGATCAATTCGCCCATACGGACATTTTGGTCGGGATACCCAGTTTCAATAATGTCGAAACAATCGGGCACGTCGTCAGGGCGGTCAGCGCCGGCCTCGCGAAATACTTTCCGCAAGCCCGGGCTGTCCTGGTGAATTCAGATGGCGGCTCGACGGACGGCACGCAACAGGTCGTGACACAGGCCGTCGTCGATCTTAAAACGCTCTTTATCGGTGACCAACAAAGCTCATTGCACAAGATCATCACGCCTTATCACGGTATCCCCGGCAAGGGGAGCGCATTTCGCACCATCTTTGAAATCGCGCGCCGTTTGAAAGCCAAGGCCTGTGCCGTCGTGGATTCCGATCTGCGAAGCATTACCCCCGAATGGATCGAACTTCTGGTGAGTCCCGTGCTTGAACAGGGCTTCGATTATGTTGCGCCCTATTATTTGCGCCACAAATATGACGGGACTATTACGAACAGCATCGTGTATCCGCTGACGCGCACCTTGTACGGTCATCGAATCAGGCAACCGATCGGCGGAGATTTCGGATTTTCCGGTCATTTGGCGCAACATTATTTAGATAAGCATGTGTGGGAGTCTGAAGTGGCCAAGTTCGGGATTGACATCTGGATGACGACTGAGGCAATTGCCAGCGGGGCGAGGGTCTGCCAAAGTTTTTTGGGCGCGAAGATCCACAATCCCAAAGATCCGGCAGCAGATTTGTCGGCGATGCTGGTCCAGGTGCTGGGCGCGGTCTTCGCGCTCATGGAAGAACATTATGCCGTTTGGGCCAAAACAGAAGGATCGAACGTGGTGCCCTTGTTTGGGTTCCAGTACGAGGTGGGAGTGGAGCCGGTCAATGTCAATGTGGATCGTATGATCAGCACGTTCCGGCAAGGTCTCAGCGACTTGGGACCGATTTGGGATCAGATCCTTGCTCCCGGGACCAGACAGAGCCTCCGACTGCTCGGAACTTGCTCGCTGCAGGAGTTTCGAATCGCCGACAGTCTATGGGCGCGAGTCGTGTATGACGCGGCCGTGGCCTATCGAAATCGTGTGCTGCCGCGCGACCATGTGTTGAAGGCGTTCACTCCCTTGTACCTGGGACGAACCGCCTCGTTCGTCCTGGATACTCAAGGCCTTACGTCCACCGAAGCCGAGGGGAGAATTGAAGCGCTCTGCCAGGCGTTTGAAAAGGACAAGTCCTATCTCACGGCGCGGTGGAACGAGCCTCATGCAATGTGACGGCCGCGGCGCGATCCATCTGAAGGCAGACTGCGGTACAGGCCGGAGGAGGAAGCATGAAAGAGTTTTTTGAAAAGGGTTTGCTCGATCCCTTAGAGCTGATGGCGAGGCAGGTGATCGCCGTTCTGCCCAGTGTGCTGGCGATGTCCATCATATTCTTCGCCGGACTGGTGGTGGCCTGGACCGCCAGCCAGGCCCTTGAGCGACTGTTGCGGGTGGTGGGACTGGATCGGCTTTTCGATCGTTTGGGGGTGACTGGCGCGCTCCTGCGTGGCGGGGTTAAAACGGATCCGTCGCGGCTGGTTGGGCAAGCCGCCTATTGGCTGGTCATGATTTTTGCGACCGTGGCTGCCTTGGGAGCACTCAATCTACAGCCGATCAACGATTTCGCGAAATCATTCTTGGCCTATGTGCCGCATCTTGTGACGGCAGGTCTCATTCTCATCGCCGGCTGGCTTCTCTCAAATTTCGTGTCGCAGGCTGTCCTGATCGCCGCTGTCAATGCGGGGCTGCCGCCGGCACGCCTCGTGGCGACCTGCTCGCGATGGGGCATTCAATTACTGGCGGTGGCCATGGCGCTCGAACAGCTCGGCATCGCACAGAACATCGTGGTGGTAGGATTCGGCATTACGCTCGGGGGTATCGTTCTGGCCGGGGCCATTGCTTTCGGACTTGGTGCAAAAGATTTAGCGAAGGAATATCTCGAACGGGGACTGTCCGTTCGCTCGCGAGACGCGACACCCGATGATTTGCGCCACTTGTAAAGGTAGCCATACCCACGTGTGGCGATAGGGGACATTGGATGAAAAACATTTCGGACATGGAAAGCGAGGCCAAGGCCCGTCTCTGGTTGGGCGGTGAAGCGGCCGTGCCGCGCTATCCGCAACGGCGTCAATATCCGTTTGAATTCAATCGTTCCCTCGTTGGTCTTGTGGCGCTTGCCGCTAGTCTGGGATTCGCCGGTGGTCTCTTGGCGGGATTGCAGTGCCGTCGGCCCATTGAGTCTGCCCTTCCCAAGAAATAGCGACGGTCGCCGTACGATTGGTACGGCATGGCCCGGAACGGTCAGTCCAGTCGACCGTCATAGGGTCGGTAGGAGATCAAGCAGACTTCGATTCCATCCGACGGGTCCGACTCCGTCGGCCCGAATGAGGCGGGGAAGCTGTATGTCCGGATCGTACGAACCGTCCGGCTTCTGGACGAGAATGGGATAGTCCGCCACTGCCAGCATCGGAAGGTCGTTCAGACTGTCACCGATCGCGATTGTCACAATGGCCTCTCCTCGAACCTGCGCGAGACGCCCGTAGTATCCGAGGAGTCTCTTGCTCGCAGTCCCCTTATCATTAGACCCCATCAAGTGATAGAACCGTCCCCCTCGCGTACAGGATAAATCTCGGGCGTTCACCGCTGCCAGGAGGTGCTCCCACTCGACGGCGTTGCCTGCGATCACAAAGGGTTCGTCATATTCCCGCTGTTTGGCCAGGAGAGCATCGGCTTGCGACAATCCCGTAAGCCGCGCGACCTCTTCAACTGATAGATCCCCAAACCCCTGAAGGCGACCACCGACAGCCCGATCGATTTTGTTCAGCGCCGTCCGTAGCCTGACATAGGGAACTCCGATCTCAATGACGTGATAGTTTTCCCGGAGGACCGACTGGTCGATTGTAAATGGAAAATAGCCCTGCGGAATGAACAGCGCCCCCCCGTTCTC
This sequence comes from Nitrospira sp., assembly GCA_020697375.1. The sequence goes on from JAJFBJ010000013.1 coordinate 56,720, forward strand.
AACGATAAAGGGATGATGATGCTGCAAGCGCACGCGAAGCGGCTCCATTTCAGCCCTGGTCTTGCTTGATACCAGAATAAGCGTCGCATCGAGCAAGTGCAGGGTCGAAAGCGCATCTCTCGCCGCCTCGTACGAATAGCTGGTTGCGTCCAGCAGGCTTCCGTCGAGATCCGTGAAGATAAGGATGCGGCGCCGGGTCAAATGGCAACTCCTCAAATTTGTGGGAACAGTATACGACCTGCCGATTTCCCTGGCACCTGCCGTTTTAATCTTCACATGTCCGGGTACCTCCTATCCCTGTGCATTGTTT
>JAJFBJ010000212.1 GCA_020697375.1 Nitrospira sp.
CTGCTGGTCAGCCAGGATGAGGTGCGCGCGCATTTGTTTTCTTGGACGGACGGTGTATGGCCCGCATGGCCGCGGCGATTCTTCAATCTTGATGACGTTTTGGACCTTGAGGGCATCGGCGTCACCCTGGCCATGCGCGACATTTACGCGAACATGCCGCAGGGATGGCCAGTGGCTCAGAACGAGATATCATCGTCCTCATAGGGGCGGTTGCAGGCAAGCGCAAGGCTTGAAAATCACTTCTTTCCGAGGGTAGTCTGGCGAAGGTGTCGGATTCCCTGGATCGCCGGACTCTCCCGGAAAAGGGCGACCATTGGCCGTTTTTGATGCCTGGATCGCCGGATTTAGCTGCGCTGAACCGCGTTTCAAAGCCCCGGATCACCGGATTCCGCGCCAGGATCGGTGAATTTTCCACTCGCAACGAACCGCTGCCGCCAGCACAGCCAGCCCCAGTCCCGTCCCCGGCAAACCTGCCGTCCGCCATCGAAGCCGCCCCGAGCGCTTCCGGCAGTGTCCGACAAGCGCCGAGACTGCCGCCGGTTCGGGGGCAGGCCGCCCATCGACCTCCTGCCGGGTTGCCCAAGTGGATTTCTCCCGCAGGGTACCTAGACCAGACTTTCCCACGTCTTTAACATACGAAAACACGGGCAAAGGAGTCGCCGACCCGATCGCCACCATCCTCATGCTCCTCGACTGGCTCGCCGACCAACAGAGCGACGAGCGTTGCGGCCGCCGCGATCCGCGCGGTGACCGGTTTCGTCCCCGCCTCCGGGCCGAAGACGTGGGATCTCGGCGGGGGAACGGTCGAGGTTACGCGGGTGATCCGGAGTGCGCCGACGACCGGCGCTCTGGCGGCCTGAGGAGGCAAGCATGGCAAAAGTTGCGATCGTCGGCTGCGGCGCGATGGGCTCGGTCTACGCCGCGCTCATGGCGGATGCCGGTCATGAGGTCCACGCCGTTACGCTCTGGCCCGATCATGCCGAGGCGATGAGAACTCACGGCCTGAGGGTTGAGGGCGCCAGCGGGGACCGCACGGTCCGGCTCGCCAGCGCCGGAACGGACACGAATGGGATCGGGCCGTGTGACCTTGTCATCATCGCGACGAAGGCCTTCGATGTCGCGGCGGCGGCGCGGTCCAGCGTGAAACTGCTCGGTCCCGACACGGTCGTGCAGACGATCCAGAATGGCCTTGGCTCGCCGGAGGTCGCCGCTCCCATCCTTGGCAAGGACCGGCTTGCCGTCGGCGTCGTCGGCGGCTTCGGGGCCTCAATGCGGGCGCCGGGACACGCGCATCACAACGGCATGGAGATGATCCGGTTCGGAGCCTTCGCCGGATTGCCGACCCGGTTGCTGCGGGACTCCGCACGGATCTGGGAGTCGGCCGGCTTCACGGTCAGCCTGTTCGACGACGTCACCCGCATGGTCTGGGAGAAGCTGATCATGAACGTGGCATTCTCGGGCACGAGCTGCACCACGGGGCTGACCATTGGTGAGGTTATGGCCGATCCGAGCGCCTGGAGCGTGGCTCAGGGCTGCGCTCGCGAGGCCATCGCGGTCGCCGGGGCGGCCAACGTGAGGCTCGAGGTCGGCGATCCGATCGAGCACATCCGGAAGCTCGGCGGCAAGATCCCGAACGCGCGGCCTTCCATGCTTCTCGACTACAATGCCGGCCGTCGCGGCGAGGTCGATGCCATCAATGGTTCGATCCCGCGCCTGGGCAAGCGGTACGGCATCCCGACCCCGCTGTGTTGGCAGCCGCTTCACGGAGGTCTACACTCATGAACCAGGCAGATCTGGTCGTGGCCGCCGCGGAGCGCGCCCGCCTGACCAAGGCCGTGGAGGCGCTGGTCGGCACCATCACTGAGGCGCTGAAGCAGGGCGAGGAGGTTCGCATCGCCGGCTTCGGCATCTCCGAGCGCGGCGAGCGTCAGGGCGGGAACCCACAGACCGGCTCGCCGATCAGGATCGCGGCGTCCAAGGCTGTCAGGTTCACCGCCGGCAAGACGCGGTTTAGCTTCGCCCGATTGCCCTGGGTCCAGCGCATCGCGCTCAACCTGATCAGGCGCAGGCCCTCGGGCAAGGACAGCCTCACGGTCAAGCGAAAAAAGGCGGGCTGGTCAATAGCTTACCTGATTGAAACCATTGCCGCCGTCCCGGCCTGAGACAGCTATTCTGCCAATGCAGCATCTCATCCCTGTTCAAGCGATTCCCCTGCGCTACCGCGCCGGAAACGGGGGACGTCCATCTCATCAAAGCCCACCGGATCGCAAACATGAAAGCGGTAGGAGCGTTCCCAGAGGTTTACGACGTTGTTCCTTCGAAATAGTATTGCTCGCATTTGTAACAGAGCCGCTGGCTCACCTCCTGCCCTCGTAACGGTCCAACAACTCATAAAAGTCATCGGCACATTCCGACATGCTGACTGCCAGGGCCTCGATATCCTGGGCACTGGGCGTGGGATGCTCTGGCGGTAGGTCTTGCCCCTTCATGGGGTTTATCCGGCGCGAGCTGACAGGACTATGACGGTCCATGGGATCAAGCCACCACAGAGCGTGAACAATATCGTTCCGACAGCCACTTAACACTTCGGCCTCATCGGCAATCTGATTGAGCTGTTGGCACAGATCGCTTGACATCTTTTCATCAGCCAACTGCCTCATGGTTTCAAGCCTTTTACCAAATGTCATGGTCTTGGTACGGCTTTCCGCGGCTGACTGGTCGCCAAGCATCGCGCCAATCACATCCGCGATGGCATGATCGAGATGACTGAAGTAGATGGTCATCAGGCCAATGGCAGTGGCATGTTGGCCCCATTCGTTCATCAGGACCTCGTTTGGCTAAACCCAGTTACCATGGGCCATGACATAACACAGCTAAGATCGCCGGACCACGGGAGCATGGCAAAGATGCTATGAGGCGATAGGAAATGCGCGATTTGGCACCTTTTGAGGCGTGATCGGCTGGCTTCACGGAGGAGTGCCATGGAGATTTCAATCGCCAAATCCTCGAGCGTCTCTGCTTCGAACGCCGCCCTTCTGGTCGCGCTGGAGTTATCGAAGACAACCTGGGTGGTCGCCCTCAGTGCTCCATTTTCGGACCAGATCCGTCATTACTCCATCACCGGCGGCGATGCCGTCGCTCTGCTCGAGTTGATCGGACGAGACGCCCATGACTCTGGTGCAATAAACAGGGAATGGGCGGAGTTCGCCCTTTCCCGGGGCGCTCCGGCGGGACGCCGGCATGCCGAGGCCGGTCATGATGTTCACGACCTTGCAAGCGACCTCGTTCTTCTGTGTCGGCAGAGTCCGGGCGTGAAGGCTGCGCCCAAACAACTTTTTGAACCGGAACAGCGTCACCTCCGCCAAAGAGCACTTGCCGTCGTTAACCGATCGCTGCCACCCGAGCCAGCCACGCTCCGGAGCTGGATCTGAATACGCATGCTCGTCCCAGTGGTTGCCACTGTTGCAGCGGCCAACCTATCCGCCACCGGCGTCGTGAATCACCCCCGACCTCCCATGCTCCCGCGTCCGACTGGCAACAGTCTGACGTCTTTTCCATGTCCGTAGCGAAATCGGCAAGCGTTGCCGAATTGCCATTGACCGTATCGCGATACGGCGACATGATACAGGTTCAGGGACAGGAGGCAGACATGGCAGATTATAGCTACGCCGTACCAGAGAGGATGATCCTGAACCGCGACCCAGCCGACAGCGGCGTGCGAGCAAGCGTTTGGGATACCGCCGTCCTGCGGATCCAGCGTGGTGGACGCGTTGAGGTGACATCCGAGCGCCATGCGGGCAGCGTTCCCAGGAGTCATGATGAGGATGCTCAGGTTGAGCTGATCTTCGAGATCGTGGATGCGCAGACCGACCGACAGAAAATCGATACAGATGCGCTGCGCACAGACCTTTCTGATGGTGGAAGCCTAGCCGTCCTGATCGACCGCATCGTCGCTGGACATACGGTCCAGTTGATCAAGAGCAACTGGACCGGCGTATTCACGAACGACGCAGCTCAGGCTCTTGACGAGCTCCGGCTTGAGCTTGAATACAATGCCAGGGAGGCTTGCCGCTACATTGACATGGAATGGATGGACGAGGATTCCGGCACCAGCGACCAATAGGCAATAGCCATCGATGTCGCGCGGCCTTGCGGGGGTGTGCAGCAAACCTCCGGAAGATGAAGCGGCATGAAATCCCTTCCTAACGAGGCGACATTCTTTGTCATCGCAGCAGCGGTCATCCTGCCGACCCCGACCTTGAGTCCGGCATGAATGACAGGCCAGACGTTTTGGGAGATCATCTACCAATAAGCGGGAGTTTCCGGCATGGCTGGATATGACTACACATACGCCGAGCGTATGCGTCGGATGAGGCAGAAGCGGCGGGACGAGGGTTTAGTCGAGGTCAGGGAGCGTGTGCCATCTGACCTTGTTTCTGAACTGAAGCGCATTGCCGCCGAGATGCGCAACCCGGAGACCGCCGAGGCATACCGGCAAGCGTTGCCGAAATCACAACTTGATAAGTGACGCTATGCGGATGCAAAACAAAATTGACATATTCAACGTGAATTTTGACGATATTCCGTTTTGACGCAAGCCCCGCAGTGAATGTCCTTGGGGTCAGCCTTGGGTTCTTCGTTCTTTTATGTGCACAGCTCCTGAACGCCTACTTGCCAACAAAGGTCATTATTGCTTGCCACGTCTGCTTGGTTCTAGCAATGGTCAGCGCGCGTGGAATTTCCGGGAAGACGATCCGTAACTCCTTCAGGCATCAGCGTCGCACTTCCAACTTTCATATTCTGCTGGCTGGATTGGTGATGAGGCCGCCGATCCGCACCAAAATCTCTCAACCGACGCCGCAGTCCCGCCGCATTGGCTTCGGCCCTGGTGAACCATGCCGCCAGGCCTTCAGCGTCGGCGGGGCTGAAACTGCTGTCGGTCGTCATGCTGTCCTCCTCTGTGAACGGCCGATCGTGCCTGCTATCACCGGCCACAGCGCTGCGATAATGAACGCTGGGTGCGTCAGTCCTATAGGCAACTCAGCAATCCGTGTTTCGATCATCACTGCTTCCTTGCAATCCATCAACCGTGAATTCGGCCGAGTGGCGATCTGCCCCAAATTGGTCTGGGGGGCAGCGTGTTGCATGGAGAAGGAAGAAGCAAAGGAGCTCCCAACCCCCTTTGGTTGATCATGCGACGCGGGCGGAGTCCAGGCGTCTAATCCCACACGAGAACTACGAGAATTAGATCCCTCTCGATCGGACCCTCAAGCGCCCTTTTCGGACATTGCACACGTGCAGAACTTCCGGTATGGCTACCTGGAAGAGAAACCGGCCGAGGCAACCC
>JAJFBJ010000213.1 GCA_020697375.1 Nitrospira sp.
TCGGGAACGGTCTATCGTATCGTGGGCTTCGCTGAAGACGTGACGGATCATAAACGTGTCGAGGCGGCGTTGATCGAAAGTGAACGACGATATCGTGCGCTCTTCGATGATAATCCCTCCATGTATTTCATGGTCGATGCGGAGGGCACGGTCCTCTCGGTCAATCGCTACGGAGCGGAACGGCTCGGATATGAGGTAGAGGAACTGCTCGGGACGCATCTGCTGGATGTATTTTATGAAGCCGATCGGGAGCCGGTACGCCGGAACCTTGCCTCTTGTCTTTCCCAAATGGGACATCCGATGCGATGGGAGTTTCGCAAGGTTCGGAAAGACGGCACGATGATCTGGGTGCGTGAAACCGCGCAGGCCGTCCGGAACGACCGACAGGACCCGGTGGTGCTGATCGTATGCGAAGACATCACCGCCATCAAGGAAGCTGAACTCGCCCTGCATGACAGCGAGGAGTTCAAGAACCAGATTCTGCGCAGCAGCGCCGACTGCATCAAGGTGCTGGATTTGGAAGGCCGGTTACAATACATCAACGATGCGGGTCAAACCTTGCTGAAGATCCGCGACGTCACCACCTACATCAACAAACCATGGGTGGAATTTTGGGAGGGAGATGACCGTAATGCGGCCTTGGCGGCTCTGGAAGCAGCAAAGGCGGGTGAAACCGGCAAGTTCGTCGGCTTCTGTCCGACCATCGACGGCGAAGCGAAATGGTGGGACGTCCGCGTCACTCCGATGTTTGACACCCAGGGTTATTCGCAACGCCTTCTGGCCATCTCCCGCGACATCACCGACTACAGACAGGTCCAGGAATCCTTGCATGCCAGCGAGGAACGCCTCAAATATGTGATCCGCGGATCGAACGACGGATTCTGGGACGGGCATGCGCTTGAGGGACAGCACTGGCACTCGCCGTCCACCCCGGTCTGGTGGTCGCCTCGAGTGCGGGAGATGCTGGGATACAGCGAAGAAGAATTTCCCAATATGCTCGAAAGCTGGACATCCCGGCTGCACCCGGAGGATCGCGAGGAAGTGTTCCAGCGGCTCACAGCCTGCATTGAGCGAGGCATCCCGCAATACGACGTCGAATACCGCCTGCTGAATAAACAGGGAGAGTATCGATGGGTTCACGCACGCGCTGAAGTGGTGCAGCGCAATCACCAGGGCTACGCCATCCGCATGGCAGGCTCTTTACAGTGCATCACCGACCGCAAGCGCGCCGAAGAATCCCTCCATCGCAGCGAAGAACTACTCCGTTCGGTGATCAACAATGCGACCGCCGCCATCTATGCCAAGCAGGCCGATGGACGATACCTGATGGTCAATTCGCGCTTCGAGCAGCTCTTCCATCTCACATCGGACCAAATTTTAGGAAAGACCGATCACGACATCTTCGCGAAGGACCTCGCCGATGCCTTTCGTACGAATGATCGATGGGTCCTCGCCAACGGCCGGCCGTTGGAAATCGAAGAGTACGTGCCGCATGCCGACGCGCTGCACACGTACCTGTCCGTCAAGGTTCCGATCCTTGACCAAACGGGCCATGTGTCAGCCACATGCGGCATTTCCACCGACATCACGGAACGCAAACGGGCGGAAGAGCAGTTGCGTGTCAGCGAGGAACGGCTGCGCATGGCCCTCACCGCTTCGGAAGTCGGCATCTGGGACTGGGACGTACGGTCCGGACGACTCTATTGGTCCGCCGGCGTCGAGGCATTGTTTGGTATGACTCCGGGGTCCTTCCGCGGCACCTACGCGGCGTACGTGGATGTGATTCACCTGGAGGACCGTGGAGCCGTGCTGATGTGTATCAATCAAAGCCTCCAGGACCAAGCGGCCGTCAACATCAGGCATCGCGTGGTATGGGCTGACGGCTCCTTGCATTGGTTGGTCTGGACGGGACGTATTCAACGAGACAACGACGGGATCGCCCTGCGGGTGTTAGGTATCGTCCACGAAACGAAGGATCGTTGATAGGGTGAGGCGGGCAGGTGTGATGAGGACGTAGATTGTGACATTCGCGATGTTACAAACAACGCGCGCGTCGAGGCCTGTGGACGGGCCGCGGAAGTCCCTCATGTGGAGCGCGGCCGCTCTTTTCTGGGCTCTGCTGTGCCCTCTCCCGGCCTTGGGGACGGATATCGTTATTCTGAAATCGTCCGGCATCGCCGCGTACAGCCAGGCGATCGGGGGATTCAAGGCAGCCTTGCCCGGCGGCATCGCGCTGACCGAATACGATTTGCAGGGGGATTTGGAGAAGGGGCGGAAACTGGCGCGCAAGATCCGGGCATCTGATACAGCCCTCGTGTTCGCCGTCGGATTGAAAGCGGCCAAGGCGGCGCAGCTTGAAATTGTCGATATCCCGGTCGTCTATTCCATGGTGTTGGACCCGCTCAAGTACGGGCTGAACCAGCCGAACATGACCGGCATCCTCCTGGAGGTGCCGTTGGAGCGGCAATTGTCGACGATGCGGACCCTGCTCCCTCATCTCAAGCACATCGGGACTCTCTATGATCCGTCCAAAACGTCGGCCCTTATCGAAGATGCCCGTCGCTTACTCAAGCCGAATGGCAACAGCCTTGTCCCGGTCCAAGTCTCCAGCCAGCGGGATGTTCCCGCCGCCCTCCGGGCCTTGCTGCCGACCATCGGAGCATTATGGCTGGTCCCTGATTCGACGGTCCTGACGGATGAATCCCTCCGCTTTATCTTGAACACCGCGCTGGAAGAGCATGTGCCGGTGATCGGATTCTCCCGTGAATTTGCGCGAAGCGGGGCGCTGCTGTGCCTGTCCGTTAATTACGGCGATGTCGGCCGCCAGGCCGGTCAGCTTGCCCGCAAGCTTCTGGACGGTCAGATCTCCTTGCCCATGAAGCCCTTGCATCCGGACCGCATCGAAACCAGCATCAATCTCAAGACGGCTAAGTTCCTTGGGATAGACATTCCCAAGGAACTCGAAAATAAAGCCGATGAGGTCTATTGATGAAAGGCGCCATCGTGAAAGACTCGGCCTCCCATAGGAGGGCCCCGCCATTCTCCCGCGTCAGTTTGGGGCGGTTTATCAGCCTGCGGACGAAGTTCGTCGTATTTTTCAGTTTGATCATCATCCTGACCTGCTCGGGGATGAGTTGGTATTTCGTCCACAGCAAACGCATGGCGATGACCGAGCGTGTAAGGGATCTCGGGACGATCCTCGTCAAGAACCTGGCTCATAATGTGCGCTATGGAATCATCATCGAGGAGCGGGTGATTCTGGAGCAGTTCATCGACGGTGTCATGGGAGTCGATGAGGTGGTCTACGCCATCATCACCGGCGCCGACGGCCAGGTCCTCGCCGCGAAAAGCAAAGGCAAACTCGATAGTCCACTCGGCGCCGTGCGATCGGTCGAAGAACCCTTCTACCCGCGTCCCGACATTGCCGAATCGCTGGTGAAGAATCCCGGCGACGAACCGACCGTCACCAGGTTACGGCTCAGCGGTTCCGGCACCGTTCCCGTCCCGGAAGAGAATGTGACCCTCCCATTCACGGCATCCGGCATCGGCGAGGAGACGTTTTACGATTTTGCGATCCCGGTGCTAAGGCGCTCGGCCTCTCGGCTTGAGGCACTCGCCCTGCAGGAAGAAGAAACGCGCAAATCGGGCGCGGCCCGTCCGGCTCCTCAGGCGTTCGGCGTCGTTCAAATCGGTTTGACCGAGGTGCCGATGCAGCGAGAACTGGCGAAGGCCCT
>JAJFBJ010000014.1 GCA_020697375.1 Nitrospira sp.
GTGCTCAAAGTGGCCGGCCGGGACAAAGAAGCAGCCCAGGAACTTGAAACGGCGGCGCTCGCAGGCCTGGCCAAGGCCCAATATTTTCTGGGCAATGCCTATCGTTCGGGACAGGGCGTGGAAAAGAGCCAGGTGATGGCCATTACCTGGTGGGCACGCGCGTTCGAGCAGGGCTTGCCGGAAGCGGCGCAAGCATTGACCCAACTTAGGCGGTTGGCGGTCGCCAAGGGCAACGTGCAGACGAAGCAGTCCAAGGCGGCGGCCGAGGCCTTCAAGGAGTACGGCGAACAACTCTGGCTGGACTTTCCCGATCTTGACCGCCACGAACCTACTGAAACCGTCGGCACGACCTTACTCAAGCTGGGACGCACGGCCGAAGCCCTGCCTGTCCTCCTACGGGAAGCCTATGCCTTGAACGACATTTCTCATGCGGCGCTGGTCCAGCTCTACGAACAGGGACTCGACGGCCAGCTGCCTCCCCACGGTCAGTGGATCATGAGTTATCTGGAATCCACCGCAGCCGATGGAGCCATTCACTCCCGCACGGCCTTGGCCCGCATCTATGCCAAAGGACAGGGCCTGGCGCCTGACCTGGCGAAAGCCAAGAGCTACTTGAAGGGCTTGCCGCGGGATGAGGTCAAGCGCATCCTGGACGAGGTAACCCCCGAAGCGCCCAAACCCTAGCGGCTGCGGAAACCCTCGATTTTGCGCAATACGTCGCGATCAGCTCACATGCCCTGTCGCGGTCAGAATAGCTCGCAGGATGAGCAAAAAGGCGACCTTTTTATCCACCCAGTCCCGGCGGGACAAGACGCGTCTTGTCCCTGGCAAGGTCGCAGAGAGCGAAGCACGGTGAGGTCGAGGTCGGCAGGCTCTTGCAATCTCGGCCTTGGCCTGAGCCTCAACCTTTCAGACAGCTGGCGGACTTTTTCCGCATCCTGCTAGTCGCCACAGCCCATGCCTATCGCTACCCGCCTGTTCGTCAGGAACCTCTGGCTGCAAGCTGCCGCCATGGCGTTCGCCGCGACCATACTCGCCGAAGTGATCTGGGCGCCGGCTCCCGCTACGTATACGGCGTTGGAATGGGGTCCTTACGATACCTGGATGCGGCTTCGACCGCAGCCGGACGCTGCTTCAGACATCCTTCTTGTCCTGAGAGATCACGACAGCGAGCAGCAATTCGGCGCCGGCGCTTGGGATCGCAGTATCCCGGCGAGGCTGATCACGGCGCTGCATGATGCAGGGGCCGCGGCTCTGGGGATCGATATTCCCGTGAATATGCCGAGCCCTCCCAATCTTGGTGGCGCGGTCAGCGATGCCTTGCTGATCGAAGCGGTGAAATCAGCCGGACCCGTGGCCTACCCTGCGTTCCCGTCTTCCAGCTATGAACAGCAAACCGGATCATCGTCCTTGCCGTCGAACGTGCTCATGCCAGGCAGGAGCACGATTCAGCCGTCGCTCGACAGCGACCGTATGGTGCGCCGGACGCCTCTCTATCACGATAGCGGATCGGACGAACTTCCTGCCTTGGGTTTCACGCTGGCCGCCAACTTTTGGCATGTCCCGCTCCATCAAGTCGAACGCGGCCTCCGGCAGGTGTCAATGCGAAATGCGCGACTGCCTGGCGGCGGCGTTGCCACACTGACCATCCCGCTCGACCGCAAGGGCCGTCTGCTTATCAACTTTGCCGAACCGCACCTGACCAGGGTCTATCCCTCCCTGACTTTTTTAGAACTTTCTCGATTGGTGGACCAAAAAGACAACGAGGAACTGACAGCCTTGGTCAAGGGTAAAGCAGTTATCCTGCTTGCCCAGCCACCCCCGCAGATTGAACGGGCCATACCCTCAGGCGACGAAACATCGGATATGCTCCTGCAGGCGCACCTTCTGCATACGCTGCTGACACAGGAATGGATCCGAGACAGCTCTCCGCTTCAGCGTCTGTTTGTGACGTTTGCCCTCTGCCTCTCGGTGGCCTGGATGGTCCTCCGATGGACCGATTGGAAGGGGCTGCTACTAGGGATGGGAAGCCTCCTGCTCTACCTGGCTTCAGTCATGGCCTTGCTTGCCGGAATGCATTGGGTGCTGCCCTTCGTCATTCCCGTCACGGCAGCCGTCATCGTATTGGTGACGAGCAGCCTGCTTGGTCAGATTGTAGCCACCCGTCGAATGGCCCTGCTGGAACAGGATATGTTGATGATTCAGCAAGATCTCGTGGCAGTGCGTGAAGCGCTCGTCTATCGGGAAACCGCGGTGGAAACCCTGCAGGAAGATTTGGAATCGGCCCGCGCCGGCATGTCTCATGCTGCTTCCAAGGAAGCGGAATCGACCAGGCTGACCTCTGATCTTCAACGGGACATCGCCGATGCGCAGGCGCAAGAAGTGGCGACGCGCCGGCGGATGCAGGAACTCGAAGGACAACTCCGCAGCATGCGGGCCGCGACGATCATCTCTCCCCCGCTCGGCGATGCAGAACAGGATGCTCTCCGCCGGGACTGCGAACAAGTGGGCATCGTCACCAGGAACCAAGCCATCCTGACGATGTTCCGCGATCTCAAAAAAGGTTCGCGCTCCACCGTCACGGTGATGATCACCGGCGAACCGGGAACGGGCAAGGAGCTGTTTGCACGTGCGGTGCATCGCTTGAGTCCGAGAGCAGCCAAGCCCTGCATCGCGGTGAACATGGCCGCCATCTCGCCGGAGCTTTTTGAAAGTGAACTCTTCGGGCATGTCCGCGGCAGCTTCACCGGCGCGCTTGCGGATCGGATGGGCTATTTCGAGCTCGCGCATCACGGAACGATTTTTTTAGACGAAATCGGCGACCTACGCCTCAACCATCAAAGCAAGCTGTTGCGCGTGCTGCAGGACCGGACGTTCTATCGTGTCGGGGCGACCAGTCCCACCACGGTCGATGTCCGCATCGTGGCCGCCACCAACAAAGACCTCCAACGAGGAGTCTCGGAAGGCTGGTTTCGCGAGGACTTGTATTTCAGGCTCAAGGGCCTCGTGCTGCACCTGCCGCCGCTACGAGAGCGTCCCGAGGACATTGCGCCTCTGGTAGCAGCCTATTTGCGGGAAGTCGCCAAACAGACACTTCAAGAGGAAAAAGTGCAGCTGTCGGAAGAAGCGTTCACGGCCCTGAAGCAGCAGCCTTGGAAAGGCAACGTGCGCGAGCTCCGTCACTGCCTTGAACAGGCCGTAGCTCTCCGCGACGGACCGATCATCACGACCGCCGACCTCCGACTGCGAAGCCTGATCTCACCGCCCGCCACGCCGACCGGCGCTGAACCGCTCCTGCCGGATCCTGCGGGCGATGTCGCGGTGTTGACTCAGTTGCGGCAGCACCGGTTCGACATGCAGGCGACGGCCAAAACACTCGGCTGGGATCGCGGTACGGTCACGCAGCGGTTGAAGGGCCTCTGCTTTCAAGCGCTCGTGGAATCAGGAGGAGACCAGGCGAAAGCAGCCATGTCCCTGGCGGGCGACCCGGCGTTGTTGAGGATCGTCGAGTTGAAGCTGATGGACTACTATAGCCATCTCATGGAGACCATCCAACCCTTCACCACCGTGGATGAAGCGTTGCTCGATTGCAAACGACGCTTCAAAAATCTTCCCGAGCGGCATTTCAAATCGGTCGAGACACTGGTGCGGAAGCGTTTTCGATAGAATATGCCAATCTCACGGATGCTCAATAAGGTTTCGCGAGTTTCTCCAATGCACAGGATGTTCAAATGACGACCTTTTTACCCGCCCACCCCACGGGGCGCGAAAACGCCCCTTATTCCAGGCGCGACCGAAGCAAGCGAAGAGGCGAAGCGTACTCCGAGTACGTTGAGCCTCTGAACGACACGAGAACAAAGCTGGGGGACTTTTTCAACATCCTGATAGTAACGGCTCTGATCCCCCGGCTGTAACCATACGGACCGATCATCGTGCATTTCCAACCCGCCATCATCATCGCGTGCAGGCTGTCGTCATGAGTGACCCAGCCATGGTGAACTGGACCGAGGCAGGCCAGACTTGCTCTGCTCGCTGGCGATCGGAATGGGGATCACCACCGCCAAAGCAAGTGACCACTGCCGACGACCGCATGACCGCCGACAGAGCCTATCGCCTGGCCTGCGAAAGCACCGCGCTGCTCTGGCGTGGCGACTTCCAGAATGCGCGACAGTTGCTGAACGCAATGGCGAGGCGGGTTGACCGTAACCCCCCCAAGCTTGGCTCTTCGCCGGCTGAAACCTTTCATTTCCATCGACAGGCGCAGTCCCGGCGCGCGCGAATATTGGGGCTGCTCCTTGTGGTGCTCGATGAGGACTACGAGATTCGTCTGCGTCGAGCGCCCGATCTGCGCCTGGCCTGCAAAGAGGCCTACGGCCCTCATGAAGGGTCCGCCCTGGTATCGCTGCGAGAACTGCTAGGTGTAATTGGCGCGCACGAGTGGCGAAAACATGGCGTGGAGATCCCCGCGCTTGGTGACCGCATCCACCCGCATTATGGCGTATTCTCGCCGATTCGCGGCGAGTATGTGGGGCTGGTGGCCGAGGCGCCGCTGCCTTCCTGTGCACTCGCCTTTGACATCGGAACCGGTACGGGCGTGCTGGCTGCGCTGCTGGCCCGCCGCGGCGTCCCGCACATCGTGGCCACCGACCAAGACCCTCGCGCCCTGACTTGTGCCCGTGAGAATCTGGCGCGACTGGGACTCACTGACCGAGTCAAGGTGGTGCAGGCCGATCTCTTTCCCGAAGGCCGAGCGCCACTCATAGTCTGCAACCCACCCTGGGTCCCGGCAAGGCCTACCTCTCCCATCGAACAATCGATCTACGACCCCGAGAGCAGAATGCTGCGCGGATTCCTGAATGGTCTGACCACGCACCTGGAACCGGGAGGAGAAGGCTGGCTGTTGCTCTCGGATCTTGCCGAGCATTTGGAACTGCGAACGCGGGCGGAGCTGCTCAGCGCCTTTGAAAAAGCCGGGCTCGTCGTGATCGGTAAGACGGATGTCCGGCCGAACCATCCCCGCGCCTCCGATCCAACCGACCCATTCCATACCGCCCGAGCAGCGGAGCTTACGTCCCTCTGGCAGCTGGGGATTCGTTAACGGGTGGAGGCTGCGCAAATGTTATGGCCGGTTATTCAACATGCAGATCAAATATCCACTGGTGCCTTGCCCACCCAGCAAGCAGGTATCTATCCCCTACAGTTGTTCGATGAAACTTCGCAATCCAAAGACGCATTTTCTCGAAAAGGCTACGCACCGCTTCTTCCGAATCAGCCTGAAATATCATCACACGATACCTCGATCGCGAGACTAGCAATTTTTGAAAGTCATGCGCGATTGCGATTTCTCCACGCCACTCGCTTTCCGCTACAAGTGGAACATCGGTCATGTGGCCTGCGCGATCCGATTGATACCAAACAACGTCGTAAAGCCATTCTCTACCTTCGTCCGTTTCGCATCCATTGGCCGCTGTCAGCCAGCAGAAATCTCGACCAACGTAACAATTGCAGCTTTAACCGCCATTGACCAAGGCGTTTCACTCCTCGGCCACTGTTCAGCTGTAGCCCTCGCTGGAATTGTCTGTAGGGCTATTTGAATTGCAGATTCAACGGTATCCATCAAGCCCCCCTAACTAACGATCTACTGCTACCTGCCTTTGCTGCCCAGCAAGGCAGCTTCAGCAATTTGTCGCGGGCGAGTCTACCGAAACGCTCCATCCTTATCCAGCAATCTGTCGAGTATCATTCGACGGAGTACATGTTTATCTGTTTTCAGCCCACCGTTTTCATGGTGAATATTCTCTTTCTTATACGAGAACCGATGTCCGTGCGGGCTTTCCTTTGGTCGTCGGAAGAATTTGCCATGTTTCGTCCGAGCTTGCTCGCCCTATTTTCCAGCAAGGGTGGCCCGATTGGTCTCCCATCGCGCACGTCCAACGAGGGTCTTCTGAGACCGCGCGTTGCGTGAGCGCAGGAGACTAAGGGGCCACCCCTCCTCTCTCTTATTGTTCTTCAAGGGATTACTTAGTCGTTTCGATCCTCCGTCTCACCACCACATGCAGCGAGGCTTAATCGGGAGGTTCTAGGTCTTCACTTCAGGGGTTGTTTTTGCGGGTTGTGACTCTCGTCCACTGCGAGGCACACTTTCACCAGGCGAGGTTTTCGTCGTCGTTATCGTCACGCATCCGTCACAAGAGCCTTCGGCGACTGACGAAGCCTGCCGATGTGGGCCTTCGTTCATCTGTGGGTGAAGGTACGACTTCTCGGCTTCTCAATTTTCGCCCATGGTGTGATCTTTGCGAGTGTGGCGCCTAACGCGCGTTCCGCGACTTCCGTGTCATAGGCCGCTTGAGCCCGTAGCCAATAGCCGTTCGAAAGGCCAAAAAACCGGCATAGGCGCAAGTCGCTGTCGGCTGTAATGGCCCGTTTGCCCGCCACGATGTCGCCGATGCGCTGCGCCGGCACGCCAATCTCCTTCGCCAGTCGGTACTGACTGATCTCCATCGGCATCAGAAATTCTTGCAGCAAAAGTTCTCCGGGTGTGACAGGTTTGAGTTTGCGCATCATCATGCTCCCTCACTGGTAGTCCAGGACCTCTACGTCCTCATCGCCTCTGTACTCCGTTCTTTCTCCCGTATCAAGCGAGGAAGTTGGTATGGTCTCCATTGCGCGCATCGACCAAGCGTTCTTTCAGCCTCGGCTTGTTCCCTCCTCTAGGAGGCGGCCTGTGTGGTCTCCAACTGCGCGCGTCCAACGAGGGCCTTCTGAGGCCGCGCGTTGCGCGAGCAAGGAGACCATACAGGTTGCCTCCATCTCTGCTCCCCTTCACCTTCTTCTGAAGCCGTCCCTCTGGCGCTTAGGGATTCGATGAGGCGAGTGAGAGCAGTTCCTCAAGTTCAAGGTGTAAGGCTCACGGGGACTAGTTTCGCCGGCGGACAGTAACGGAATGCGCAGGGCTGATTGGGGAACCATCTTTTGACCTGTAGTTCTTTGAGCTGGCACAGTTTTTGTGTCTTGCCGTCTCTGGATTCATAAACACTCAACGTCGAGCGCTCACTCTCGTCGCCACTTCCCGTATCATTCCAGCGATCGAAATAGGTTTGCCCCTTGTAGCTGAATACACCGTACAGCTGATAATTCGTTTCACCAGGCAACCGTCCTTTCCTAGGGGGATTCTGCATGACCAGCTCGGTCATAGCCCGATCGATTCCGCTGAGGTTCTCTTTGAGTACGACAATGGGGGCAGAGTAGGCTCGGCCGAAGGATCCATCATTTCTCATATGGCATAACGATGAATGTAGTTTGAGGACCGGTTCCAATGTTCCATCATTGTTGATATCAACTTGCGCCAAATAGGCCCAAGGCTCCTCCTTCGTGCTGATCGTTCTAATGATGTCCTCATATTGAGGTTCACCGATGGTGTATTTCTCTTCGGCGAACTCGCTGCCGGTAGCCAGATACTTCACGACTTGTTCCAATGCGTCGAGATGGCCCCGCACATCGAACGGTCTCCAGTCAGGAGCGGCCAACCCCAATTGGCCGCTATAGTCTCGTTCGCAGGCCGGATGTTCCGTCATCCGCTCCAGGTTGTGCTTGCAGACTTCACACAGCTCTACCGACTCACCGACGATCAATTTGTAGTCCCCTGCGTTCGCCGCATAGGCCATCACCATCCAGAACGCGAATACAAACCGGAGTGATTTCTTCATTACACGACTCCTCAAATTGTGGTCCCAGTACCGAACGATAGCGTGAGCCAGGCACAGCTTGTTCCAATTTTTTCAATGTTACCGCAGCACCGAAATCCCTCAAAACATTTCTCTGAACGCCGCCATAAAAAAGAGCCGGATCGGCCTATTTCTTGTCCAGGAAGATGGCCTGGGTGGTTTTTCACTGCGCGCATCGAACAACCATTGCTGTATCGTCCGCATTCCGCGCGCGAGACGGAAGGTCTGACCGTCTGAATCGCCAGGCCGACCTGGTCCTGCATTCACCATTGAATGCTGCGTGGCTATCCCCGCAGGCCATGCCGGTCCCCGCATTACTCACGGTCCCCTCGCATCCCGTCATTCTTGTCTAACATACCGATCTCACGGTTGTTTTTGCCCCATTCGAGCCTATGCCTTCGCCTGGTCTCCCGCTTGCTCTACACAGCGGGCGACGGCGGGGAGGTTGGCATGAAGGGAGGTGAATATCAACAAGCCGGCCAGCAACAAATGACAGCAGTTAATCATTCATCATGAACATTGGGCCGGGCTTACCGACCCACTACAACGAGGAGAACGAGACCATGCAAAAAACATCCGAGGCGTCCCTGAGTTCCGGACAAGTAGCCCCGACAATCATGGGCCCGGCAAAAGACGGCAAGGAAATTTATATCCTGGGTGGTCTGATTGCGTTCCTTGCGATCATCATCGCCGCATTTTGGCACTTCTCACGGGCGGACGAGGCGGCCCATAGCAATCGTTCAGCGGCGCCCCTCGCTACGTCCCAGGTTTCGCAAATCCTTAGGTACCCCATCGAGGACCAGACGGTCAATACGTCGGTTCCTGTCACACATATTGACGCAGCCCCGCCGACAACGAGAAGTTTGGACATCCTCCACGACGACATTCAGTTTGAAATCGGACGGAAAGGCCTGAGCGACGACGGCAAGGCAGCACTGCAACGCCATGCGGAGTTTCTCAAGAGCGAGCCGGACTGGGGCATCTTGCTCCAAGGCTACACGGATCAGCAAGGATCCATGAGCTACAACAAAATCCTCGGTCTCAAGAGGGCGGAAACCGTGAAACAGCAGCTGATCGCGCTGGGCGTTCCCGAGAGTGCCGTCCGCACCGTCAGCCTCGGTGAGGAAGGCGCGTTGTGCATCGACAGCAGTGACATCTGCCGCAGAATGAATCGGCGAGTGCATCTGGAAATGCGGAAAGTCGGCCAGGAACACATGGTGAACCCCGCCATGGCGACAACGCCGGTGATGGACAAGATCCAGGACGCCACCGAGCCGAGCGCTCAGGCAGACGATACTCTGGCGACAGCCGACGACCTGTTCGACTCGACGACTGTGGCATCTGAATCAGACGCGGCTCTTGCCATGGAAGAGCCCGCGTTACAGACCTCGCCTCAGTAAACCGAATGGACCGGGCCCGCGTGGGGCCACCCCTCACGCGGGTTCTTGGCCACAGTCTTCACGTTCTACGTCCAACGATTGGTCGCCATGCCCAATAGCCGGCAAAAGAAGCTGGACGGAGGCTTCTATGTCTTTCCCCTGCCGGAAGCTGCGGCACTGAACCATCTGCGCATGACTATCGTGACCGGAACATCGAAGGCAAGATCAAGGAACGGGCGAGCGCGCGCTCTTCCCGTCGCTTCAGCCTCTGACGATCCAACCGACGAACAAAGCCGTCCAGCTCGCAGCCAAGGGCGAGACTGAGATCATTCCGGCGTTGAAGAATGGACGGGCCGCGATACAGAACGTGTCATCTCCAACCGGAATGAAGGACGCGCCCTGAAGTCACCGACTTGGGCTTTCCCTAGTTTATAGAGGAGTCCGCATGTATCAATATGCGGAGCTATTCTGACCCTGCGCAACTGAGCATGTCCCGCCGGGCAATTGCCCAGGGCGGTTCTCGTGACTATGTGCAGCGGTCATCGGTTTCTTGGTCATCAGTCACTAACAAGGAGGAACTCAATGCGCCAGACATATGCAATCATGGTCGCTTTCGTGATGGCCATCTTTTGTGCCACCGTCTTCAACGGGTCCGCATCCGCGGACATGAAAAAGACGGCCCCGGCGTTAAAGACGGCGGCCGGCTCCAAAGCGGAGATGCACAATAACGAAGGAATCGAGCATTACAACCAGGAACATTGGGATGTGGCGAAAAAGCACTTCACGGAGGCAGTCAAGAGCGATCCTTCATCGGCCGAGGCCCACTATAACCTGGCGCTGGCCCTGGACAAGTCCGATGACCACAAGAGCGCGACTGAACAATTTCACAAGGCGAAAGAACTCGGAAAGGACAATCCGGATATTCAGAATTCTCCGATCCTCCAGGGACATCTGAAAGCCAAGCATTGAACGTCCGGGATTGACGCGGCCGGGAAATAGAAATAGAGAAACCCTGTACCTCTATTGCAGCCGCCACCAGCGAAGAGATCCGATCTCATCGGCGCCATGCTCCTCTTTTTTTTGATGGCGCCGATGACTCTTGCAGAGCGCAACTGATGATGCCTCGAGGCTTACCGGTGAACCGTCTGCCTAAACCAGCCTTATCCCACCGGCCCCGGTCGAATGGACCCTCATTTCATTGAAGATCGCCCTCGTACGCAGGCGGGTTTATTACCGAGGTGAGGCCGCGGTCCCTATGACGCTGTCGACTCCCGAGCCAATTGCTCTTCTGTTTCATCGGAGCCGGTGATCCTCTTCCTCTCACGATGAGGTGACCGTCTGTCGTCTGCGGCCACCAATCGAAGCTCCTGGGCCTCCGCAGCACGCCAGCGGGCATAGCCCAAGAGGCCCCACAACAGCAGCGCTCCCATCATATAGTGAGACAGAAACAGCCTGACGAGTTGCCCGGCCAGCGAGCCGTCCTGGTTCAGGAAGATCACCGGTGGAGAAATAAACAGAATGCAGAGCACCGCCACAACGAGCCATCCGCCTTGGGTTGGGATCGGCAATCGGTTGCCGGCATAGAGCGCCAATGGCAGCAGCAACAGCAGATAGTAATGGGTCCAGGAGAGTGGGCTGACGACCAGCGCGAGACAGAGCACCATCGACAACTCCAGGTACATCGTCCCCGGAAGGTCTCTTCCCGGACGGCGCAGAAACACCAGACATGACAGTCCTACAAGCAGGCCTGCGCAGAGCTGGCCGGCCATCCTAATCTCTGAGGCAACCTCTACCGGCTTCCAATCGTACAGCATGGCATCGGCCTGCAGGCGTAGTAACAAGCCTTGCACGGATTGAACGTTGAAGGCGATGAGGCCCTGACCGGACAACGGCAGGATCACTTCGCGGTACCACTCCACATGGCTGGCCCACCCGGCATACCAGAGGGAAGCGGCAGAGACTGTCACGAGCGTGGCGGCATAACCAGCCATCACCCTCCAACGCCGCTTGCCGAGAAAATAGCATGCGAAGAGCAGGAGCGGCAGTTTAAAGATGGCCGCCAGCGCGAAAAAGACTCCTGCGCTGCGATCCCATGTTTTGTCCAGACAAACCACGCCGGCAATCAGCAGAAGCAGGACGAAGTGCGTCAGGTTGCCTTCCTTGAGACTATAAAAGAGCGGACCGTTCATCGTGAACAACAAGCAAATAGCCCATTTTCGAGCCGGAACTCGATCCGTGATGGACCAGAGCAGGAACAGGCTCACCAGCAGACTGATCAACGACAGCCCGGCAAAAAACCACTGCGCATGGCGGAGAGTCAGCATCGAAAAAGGCGTAAACAGGAAGGCGACGATCGGGATGTTGACGAATCCGCACACAGGCGTGTTCCAACAACGCGTAAACAGGTGAGGAATATCCTGAAGCACAGCGCGTCCGGCGGGGTAGTAGGCGACTGTGAAGTCGGAAAATATGATTGGCGGCTCCGAGACGTCCCACATCCAGATCGCCGTTCCGGACAGGGCAAGACCCAATCCGATCCAAGCGGCTTTTCGGCCGGCTCCATATCGAAGCACGAGCAGCGAGAGCAGGCTCACGAAAGCGGCGACGGTATAAAAAATGAGGTACGAACGCATGGACGTGACCGCCTTAGTCAGCAGGCCGCTTCACAGAGCGTGCAGATTCAAGGTTTTAGGTCCTCACGCCCGTACGGCTGCGACGGCAGATGGGGACGAATGGAGCGGAACTTTGCGCGGCCCAGGTTCTACTTAACAGCCCTGCTTCGCCCTGACAAGAAGTTGTGCAATTTGCTCCGGCCAGGGCCATGGACGGCAATTAAGAATAACTCTGCTACATTTGATGTATGCGCCTGTCCGGGAGAAGGCCGGTCATCCGTAGCCTAACGTTCAGTTCCTCTCGAATAGCCTGTCCCATTGCGACGGCTCAGAGTTTCTAGATTTTGTGCCGACGCTGGTTCGACCGGCGCTTCATCGGAGTTCTCCGACCACTGACCCAACCTTCCGTGACATAGCGTGGCACTCCTCATCACCAACACATCGAGTGACTTATGGGTATCGTGAGAGACGGCAATACGGTCCGTGCGCTTCCCTACGAAAGGCCGGATCTTCACGAAGATTACCCTGAAGACGAAAACGTCCCCTCTCCCCTGCAGTTGCCCCGCCCCGCGCTATTAGACCGGAGTGATTGGCTCTTCGCATCTCTTATGGCGATATTGACCGGCGCCGCCTGTCTCACCATTGCCGAACGCATCCCGCCGTTTCTCATGCAATCGATGGATTTCTGGTTTGAAGCGGATACGGTCCGCGAAATCTCGAACATGACCCGCGTAAACGACGATCATTACCGGACCTCCGTGCACCCGCTATTCTCCTTGCTCACGTTCGTGCCCGTCTACCTGGTGAAACAGACCTTGGCGGTCAGTTCCCTGCAAGCAGTTCTTCTCATGACCGCGGTCATCGGTGGCCTGTGGATCGGCACATTGTATGTCCTGCTCCGACTCCTAGGCTGCCCGAAACTCGATGCCTCCATCTTCACGCTGCTCGGCCTTTCCAGCGCCTCGGCAATCTTCTGGCTTCCGATCCCCAATTCATATTCCTGGGGCTCGCTCTCGATCATGATCGCGCTCGCGCTGCTCCTGTTGGCGGAACAGCGCCGGTTCGGCTGCGCCGCCTATGTGGCGGCAAGCGCCCTCACGCTCAGTTTTACGGTCACCAATTGGATGGCGGGATTATTGGTGATGCTGGCTCGATGGCCCTGGAAACGGGCGGTACAACTTTCCATCAATGCCTTCTGCCTGGTGGTGCTGCTGTGGGGCGTACAAAAATTCATATTTCCTACGGCGGAATTCTTCATCGGTAGCCGAAAAGAAGCGACCTGGATCAATCATCCGCAGTCGGGAAGTACGCAGGACATCGCCTCGTCGTTTGTGTTCCATACTCTCATCGCTCCCGCCATCCGGTTCATCGATGACGACGGGTACATCATGTCAGGGGACGATTCATTTCGTCTCTCCCAGCGCCTCGCCTTCCAGTTCTCCGCACCCGGATCAGCCGGCCCGCTCGGCATCCTTGCCGTCTGCCTGTGGTCCGCCCTGCTTCTCAATGGATTGTGGAGGTTGGTGACGTTGGACCGTCACCTACGGTTCCGGCTTGTCCTGGCGGCCTTGCTGGCATTCGAACTGTCGCTGCACCTGGTTTACGGAGAGGAAACGTTCACCTACGGGTTGAATTTCCTTCCTCTCCTCATCGCAGTCAGCGCGTTAGGAACTCTCAGTTCCGGCCGGCCGCTGGTGCTTGTTCTGACCGGACTCCTCGCGGTCTGCGCGGGTATCAACAATTGGCAACAATTCCGGGAGGCCGTAGAGTCCGCGACACATTTCACGCCTCAACGCGACATAATGACCCGCGTGATGCAGGAAGATCCCGGTCGGCCTTGGCCACGTTCCGCGGGGCATGTCCCATTGGCCTTACCCGGCTCTTCCGAGGCCGACCATGCGTATCATGAACCAGGCGGGGACTTCAGCCCGCAAACTCCGAGTTTCGGCGTCTCTCTCTGGCTGTGCGATGCGACCGGACGCCCGGTCCTGACCAGCCAGACGCTGCCGCTCGGCGAGATTCAGCAGAGCTTTGAACCATCCACGCATCCCAATATTCCAGCCATCGTCACTCGGACGCCATACTATGAAACGACCTGGTCACGGTTGGATGCCACCCATTGGCAGCTCAAACTTAAAAATTTCACGACCCATGTTCCATCGCTCCTGATTCGTAGCGTGGGACCTGCCGGTGGGCCGGTCACCTCCTTGAACTGGGACGGTGATCAGGTCGCCATCAACCATCGCTGGACTGCGACCCTTACCCCTTCTCCAGTCCACGTCACCCTGGGGGATGAAAATGCGGCGGGATGGATGACGGCCCAGCCCTCCGAAACCTCCTGGACGGGCAAGTCCGGTTGGGGCTATGCGCGCCTGGAGCTTCCGATGAAACCCACTCAGGCCGGCGAGGAATACCGGCTCATCCTGTCTGATTTACGGGTTCCCATCGAAATGCAGCGCTGGTATAAAAATTCACCGGAACGAGCCAGTCTCCACCTGCCCGACCCGCGCTTTCAGGCCTCCATGGACGCGCAGATCAATCATCTCATGATGAGCCTGGTCTCCGGGGAAACGCGTCCGGGCGATCCCGCTTTGTTCCATCGTGCCTGGCATCGCCAGGGTTCTTACATTACGGCAGCCCTCGCTCGCGCGGTGGAGCCCAATGTCAGCTGGGCACTTTCGAAATTTATCGCAACACATGACTTTGCCGGAGGGTCAGGACCGGAAGCCGATGCGCCGGGTCTGGCCATCTGGGCGCTCACGGAGTCAGCGCGCTACATTGCGGACAACCGCCATGATCGCTGGCTATGGCCGCATATCCTCCGCAAAGCACAGCGAATCGAAGACATGCTCAGGACTCGCACACCGATCGTCGAACCCTATTTCATCCCCGCCCCCTACGACCTCAAACATGGGCAGCATACAATGACAGCTCTGCTCGCCCAACCCTCGCGTAACGGCTTGATCGTCGGCCGCGTCGGAGACGGATGGCCCTCGCTGTATGTGAACGCCGTCAGTTATCGAGGCTTGACCGCCGCATTCGAATTTGCCGAACGACTCGACAAACGCCGGCAGGCAATGGCCTGGCGGCACGATGCCCAGGCGTTACAGGAAAGCTGGCAGCGCCGTCCCTTGCACGATGCTCCTGACCATGCTGTTGACCACATCCTGTCTCCTGTGGCCCTGTCGTCTTCCCCTGCCGCCATCGCCCGGCAACGTCCATTCGAACTACCTCTGTACTCCTACCGTCCTGCCGGCGGGAATCTTACGGTCGCTTCCGAACTGGCAGGCGCCGAACGGGCTTTGCGGTTGGGCAGCCCGGATGCGGTATGGACCACGCTCGAGCAGGTCTGGAATCAGCAGGCATCTCCAGGGCTCTATACCTGGGACTCCCCGAGGCCTGTGATGGAAGACGTGGCGGACGGCTGGCAATACGTGAGGGGCTGGCATAACCATGCGGCCGTCTCTCCGGACTATGAAATCGCGGCCTTGCTCCTGCTGCTTCAACAGGACATGCTGGCCTATGTCGATGAGGCGGCGATCCAGCCCACGGTCGTGATCGGCGCCGGAGTGAGACCGGCTTGGCTTTCGCACACGATGGCCGTCTCCACCTTGGCCATTCCCGGCGGCTCGATCGATTGGCAATGGGACGGACGCACCATGCGCGTGACCCTACGTGGAGCTCCCTGGACGATCCGACTGGGCAGCGCGTTCCCTCACGATACAGACATCTCCGTCACGCAAGAGCCGCCGAGCAGCTGATTCCATTCTCGCTTCCCCCTGGGCTGTCGATCCTCTTTCCTCCCATCGCCCGCCACCTCAATGACTCGATTCAGGACAGATAGAATCGCCGCGGATGTTCCCCACTTCGATTCTCCGAGCCTGTTCGCCGCCATTCTCGACGACGTCAAGGGCGGGCGGTTCAGCATCGCTCCCGTCGCGGCTCAGGTGACGACTAAACAGTTTTATTGGCCGGAAACCAATGTGCTGATCACGCGCTTTCTCTCGACAGAAGGCGTCGGCCAGATCGAAGATTTCATGCCGGTCGGCGTCGCAGGTCCCGACCTGTTTCACCAGCTGATCCGGCGCATCAAGGTGGTACGCGGCCGGATGACCTTTCGTCTCGAATGTCATGATGCCGCCAAAGGCACGGATGGCCTGGACGGCACAGAAGGCACCTTCAACATGTGCAGTTTCTGGCTGGTGGAAGCTCTCACCCGCGCCGGGCGATTGGATCCGCGCAAGCTGGATGAGGCGCAGCTGCTGTCCGAAACGGATGCTCGGCTATGCCAACCATTTGGGCCTCTACGCAGAGGAGACGGGTGACAGCGGAGAAGCCTTGGGAAATTTTCTTCAAGCCTTTACCCACCTGGCGCTCATCAGTTCCGCGTTCAATCTCAATCGCGCCCTGGATGGCGCCTGACGGTGGCTGGTCTTGCCCGATCGGCCCGTCGCGGAGAACAGTGCATCATTTTTGATAACAGATATCCTCACGGCCTGTCGGATGCCGCTCCAAAATATGGTTTCGGCCGATCGACAGCCAGCCGTTCCTGTCCGGCAGCTCCGGCGACGAAGGACTTGACAGCTCCAGGGTCGGCAGATCAATCTTACGAAAATTTATGCGCTCGCTACGGCTGCTTGGCCTGTTATCAATCATGATCCTGCCCGTTTCCGGCATGCACTCGGAGTCAAGGGCCGAGCTCAATCCCATTCAACGAGAAAACGCGCGTCTCGGTACGCAGGAGTGGCGCCTGACCAAACCGGCGTTGCATCGCGAAATAGAAGGCTATGCGTCTCAGACCAGCATCAATCGCGGTGAACCCATCAGTTTCTTCGTCCATACGGCCGCTCCATCCTACAGCATCGAAATTTACCGCATGGGCTGGTATGCAGGTCTGGGAGCGCGGTTGATTTCCGGACCGGTCATTCGTCCGGGGGTGACACAACCGATGCCGGCGATGGATCCTCGGACCGGGCTCATCGAATGTGCCTGGCAAGATCCATATGTCGTGACCGCGGGAAGCCAGTCCGGGCAAGAGGACTGGGTCAGCGGCCTGTACCTCGCGAAGTTGACGGCTGAAGCCGGCGGCGCGCAGGCCTATATAATTTTTGTCGTGCGGGATGATGCGCGGCCATCCGACTTCCTCTTCCAGTCCAGCGTCACGACCTATCAAGCCTATAACAATTGGGGGGGCAAATCCCTCTACGACTTCAACAGCACAGGCGGCCGAGCCCTCACGGTCTCCTTCAATCGACCCTATGCGCGCAGCAGCAATCCGGCAGCGGCCTATGGCAACGGCGCCGGTGATTTTGTGACGAACAATGCGGTGCCGCCGACCGATGCCTCCTCACCATCCGGCTGGGAATACAACATGGTGCGGTGGCTGGAACGCGAGGGCTATGACATCAGCTACAGCACGAACATCGATACCCATGCGAATGAACATATCCTGGACATCCATAACGGCTGGCTGTCGGTGGGGCATGATGAGTACTGGACCTGGCAAATGCGGACGCATGTGGAACAGGCCCGGGACCGCGGGGTGAACCTGGCGTTTTTCTCGGGCAATGTCTGTTATTGGCAGATCCGGTTGGAGCCGAGTCTCCTTACGGGCGATCCGCATCGCACGATCGTCTCATACAAAGATGATGCGCTGAAGCGGGATCCCGTAGCGCTCAATGGCCTCGGCGCACAGCATCTGCTGACTGTTCGATGGAGAGACCAGCCCGTCAACCGCCCTGAGGAGTCATTCATCGGCGTCATGTATGACGGCAATCCCGTCGATGGCGACATTGTCGTCACCAAGCCAGACCACTGGACCATGTCGGGGTCGAATCTTAAGCTGGGCGATCGATTACCGCGCCTTCTGGGATATGAGGCCGATCGGCTGTTTGAAATGGCTCCCCCCGGCACAACGATTCTCGCAGAGTCCCCCTACCAGTTCGAGGGACAGGCGCATGTCGGCCATATGGCCACCTATAGCCATTCCAATGGGGCGACTGTGTTCGCGGCCGGCACGATTCAATGGAGCTGGGGCCTGGACGATTTCAATGCGCCGGAACTGCGGGCGTCCAGCATCAATCCACAGGCGCAACAGATAACGCGGAATGTGTTGGCTAGGTTTCGAGGATCTCCGGCCAATCATTCACGGTAACATTGTGCCGATCATGACGATGAGGGACCTTGTCTAGCAGACTGTGGGCGCACGAAAATTCAATAGCTCACGCATGGAGCACAATAGAAAACGTCACCGCAGGATGCTCAAAAAGACCGTCCAGCAAGCCGCAGCGAGCGAAGAGGCGACGCGTCACATTCCTACCCGCCCGCTCCGAGCCTGCCGGGACAGGCTCTTTTCCCATGGCGGTACGTGGAGTCTCGGAGCAAGCGAGAACGCGGCTGGCGGACTTTTTCGGCATCCGGCCATGCTGAGGAACTCCACATGAAGATCGCTCAGGTCGTTCATCTTGGCGTGAGTGTGCCTCCCGAGAAGTACGGGGGGACTGAACGTGTCGTTTCCCATCTGACCGAAGAATTAGTCCGGCTGGGGCACGATGTCACGCTGTTTGCCAGCGGCGATTCGACGACGAGCGCAAAGCTGGTACCGGGTTGCGATCGAGCACTGTCCCACACGCCATTCATCAATCGAGACGCCGTCCTGACATGGATGCTCGAACGCGTGTGGAATGACTCTCACGAATTCGAGATGATCCATTCACATCTGGACTTTGTCGGATTCCCCCTCGCTCGCCGCTCGGAGGTCCCCATCATCACGACGCTCCATGGGCATCTTGGCGTGCCGGAATTGGCGCCGGTCTATCGAGAATTTTGGGACATCCCCGTGGTCTCCATTTCCCATTCGCAACGGGCTCCGTTCCCCTCGAATAATTGGCAGGCGAATGTGTACCACGGGCTTCCCGCCGATCTGCATCACTTCCATCCGAAACCTCAGCGCTATCTCGCCTTCTTAGGCAGGATGTCTCCGGAAAAATCGCCGGATGTCGCAATCCGGATCGCACAGCGGCTTCGCATTCCGTTGCGTATGGCGGCCAAGGTGGATCCGGTCGATCGGGAGTATTTTGAAACCCGGATCGCGCCGCTGCTCGCCGATCCGCTCATCCAGTACATCGGAGAAATCACGGATAAGGAGAAAGACGAGTTTCTTGGGAATGCCTGCGCGGCCCTTTGCCCCTACCAGCCTGAGTCGTTCGGATTGGTCGTGATCGAGGCCCTGGCATGCGGCACACCCGTTGTCACCTATCGCCATGGGTCGTTTCCGGAACTGATCGATCATGAGACGACGGGGTTCCTTTGCAACGATGAGGATGACATGGTGCAGGCCGTCCGGCGGATCGGCGAAATCGACCGGGTCCGATGCCGACAGGAGTTCGAGGAGCGCTTCACGGTCGAACGGATGACCAAGGAATACGTGCAGGTGTATGAGCGGCTCATCCGGGAAAAGGCTGAGAAAGAACAACCGGTCCCGCGCCTCTAATGGTGGTCCTGATCACGGAGAGTCCCGAGGAAGGCAGCCGGGCTGCGGCTCGGCTCGTCAGCAGAGCAATCAAGAATAGTCCGGCATTGCGGCTTGGGTTGGCCGCGGGCAATACGCCCACGGGGTTGTACCGGAATCTTGTGCTTCTCCATCAGTCGAACGAGCTGGATTTCTCCCTTGTCAGAATCTTCAGCCTCGATGAATTTATCGCGTTGCCGGCCGGCAGTCCGAACAGTTTCCGGTCATTCTTCCATCGTCATCTCCTCGACCATGTCAATCTCGACCCAGCCCATCTCCATTTGTTGAATGGACAAACCGATGAGGACCTTGGAAGGTACTGCTCCGGTTATGAGCAGGGGATCAGGGACCACGGAGGCATCGATTTGCAGATTTTGGGCGTCGGGCGGAACGGACATGTGGGGTTCAATGAACCGGGGTCCAGCCTGCATTCTCGAACAAGAATCATCCTCTTGAGCGCGACAACGCGACGAACTTTTGTTCGACCATTCGATCGAGCCGAGATCCCTGAATGGGCCATGACCATGGGCGTCGGCACCATTCTTGAATCTCGTGCATTGCTGCTGCTGGCATTTGGAGAGCAGAAAGCTTCGGCCGTCGCCAAAGCCGTGGAGGGACCTCTCACCGCTTCGTTACCGGCTTCGGCCATTCAATTACATCCCTTCGTGATTCTGGTGCTGGACCAGAAGGCTGCCTCATCCTTAAAACATAAGAAACACTATCAACGAGAGGCGTCGCGGGCAGACGTTCTGTTGCCGGAGTGGCTCCGAGATGGAGAAGGTGGCGTCCATTAGCTTCCGCTTCAAGCTCAATCGTGCGCCGGACGGGAACTGGCATGGAACTTCTAATGCTAGCCGAGGGACCGTCGCGGCCAGAGCAGCCGGCAGATTTCCTCGCAGAGAGGACGGAGAGCGAGATGGGTAGAGAGGATCAGCAGTCCCTTGCAATAATTTCAACCAGTACGACTGGTATGGTTACGAGCTTCAACAATGCGGCTGAACGTCTCTTGGGGTATTCTGCCGAAGACATCGTTGGAGCAAGGAATCTCGTCTCGTTTCATGACCCTGCCGAATTGAAGCATCGCATTTCAGCGCTCCCATCCGGATCGGACATGGCGATAGCGAATGAATTTCGCGCCATTATCGAACATGTCGAGCCTGGCCACTCGACCGAAGACGGGTGGACCTATATCGACCGATATGGCCGTCAGGTTCCGGTTCGTCTCTCCATCAGCGCCTTCCCGGACGGAGCCGGAGCAATCGCAGGTTATGTCATGGTGCTTCAAGAGGGCAAAGACGGGACACTGTCCGAAGAACTGCTCCATCGACAAGCGGAACTACTCGACCTGGCCAACGATGCGATTCTTGTACGCGACCTTAAGCGTGATACCATCACCTACTGGAATGATGGCGCCATGCGCCTCTACGGATGGACCAGCCAAGAAGCCCACGGCGCCTATATTCATGAGTTTTTGAGCACCACGTTTCCGCAGCCCTTAACGGACATCAAGCAAATTCTGTTGGAGAAGGGCCATTGGGCCGGGGAGCTGACGCATACGACCCGGGGTGGGAACAGAATCACGGTTTCCAGCCGGTGGACGCTACTCAAGGGTTCGGATGGGCTTCCCAGCGGAAGTCTCGAGCTGAACACGGATATTACCGATCAAAAACAGGCTCAAGAGGCGTTGAAGGCCGCGCATGAAGAATTGGAACATCGTGTCATCGAGCGCACGGCGGAACTGAGTGAGGCCAATGAGCGATTGCGGGTCCTTTCAAGGCGACTGATGGAGGTGCAGGAACTGGAGCGCCGTGCGATCGCCCGGGATTTGCATGATGAAATCGGGCAAGCCTTGACGGCGATAAAACTGAACCTTCGTGAACTTGGAGAGGCGCGAGAATGCGCCACGGGCGCCGCACAGGACACACACCTGTTCGACAGCCTCCAAATCCTCGACCAGGTTTTAAGACATATACGCAATCTGGCCTTGGACTTGCGGCCGTCGATGCTCGATGAGCTGGGACTCATTCCTGCTCTCAGGTGGTATGTCGGCAGACAGGCGGAACGTGCCGGGTGGGAGCTTCAATTTCTGGCCGATGAAGGTGTGACACGACCGCCTTCCAATGTAGAAATCACTTGTTTCCGGCTCACTCAGGAGGCCTTGACGAACGTCGCGCGCCATGCGAAGGCCACGAGAGTGGGCGTTCGCCTGGAACTCGGCCTGCGGGAGCTGACCATCATTATCAGCGACAACGGGATCGGCTTTGACCCGGACCTGATTCGTTCGGGCGCCCGTGCCGGGACCAGCGTGGGGCTCTCGGGCATGGAAGAACGAGTTCGGCTCGCAGGAGGACGGATCATGATCCATTCGACCCATGCGGGTGGAACTGAAATTCGCGCGACATTCCCCTTAGGTCCGGAGCCGGCCGAGGCGACGCATGCATGACATCCGGGTCCTACTCGTCGAAGATCATACCTTAGTGCGAGCCGGCTTCAGGGTGTTGCTGGAAAAAATCGAGGGTATCCTCGTGACAGGGGAGGCCAGCGACGGTCTGGCGGCGGTGAAGATGTCAAAAGAGCTCACGCCCGATGTCGTGCTGATGGATATCGCCATGCCGGGCATGAATGGGTTGGAAGCCACCCGCCGCATACGTCAGGAGGCGCCGAAAACCAGGATACTGATGCTCTCGATGTACACAAATGAAGAATACCTTAAGGAAGCGCTTCGGGCAGGCGCCGCCGGATACCTGCTCAAAGACGCTGATCGCAACGAGTTGGAGTTGGCTATCAAGGCCCTGTGGCGAGGCGAAACCTATTTGACACCGGCCTTGGCAAAATACACCGTCGACGCCTATTGCCGAAGAGACGAGTCACAGGCCGGCCCACTGGCACGACTGACCGGCCGCCAGCGGGAAATCCTTCAACTGATCGCCGAAGGATGTTCGACCAAGCACATCGCGCAACGTCTCGATCTCAGTGTGAAAACCGTCGAAACGCATCGGGCGCAGCTCATGGAACGACTCGGGATCCACGATATTCCCGGACTGGTCCGACTGGCCATCCGCACAGGCCTCGTCCAGCCGGACTAGTTAGCCATTTATCATCTGTCTCATTCTTCAGGTGTAATTGCGCTCCATCCAAGGGAATCCCCGATTCCTTGGACATGGGCTTTGTGGCATTATCCAGCCCTCAATCGTAGAGATCTCCCCGGAGAAAGCCAAGCGCGACCGGTCGAGAAAGGCCGGCGAGTCCAAGGGTATGCCGAACGAATGAGGCGACGACCTACGGATGCTACGTCGATTGAGAAACACCGCTTCGATTGTGCCACACCCTCGAACAAATGCTCCCACACAACAGCCATTCGCGATAGATATCCATTGCCTTTTTATGCTTGACGGCCTTGATCGCCTCCCGCTCACGATGACCGGTCGGCAGCCGAAAAGAACCGGGTGAGGTCAAGACCTGTTGGGTATCGCAGAAATTCGAATCAAGTTGGTGCTCATCACGCTCGTGTGACATGCTCATTCACATGCGTGGAATTCTTCACAAGTAAACGGTGACAGTCTGCACAGTCGGCCGGCCATAATCATCGCATCGGGAAGCATTACCGTCCTCCTCCTTGCCGTCTGCCTCTGCCTCGGTGAAGTGGCGATACGGGGCATCCATCTGTTACGCGACGGCATTCCATTTCTTGAGACCACGGAAGGCAGAATAGGCTCGATTACATTGGACGCGGACCTTGGCTGGCGTGCCACCGAGAATTACGAAGAGAGGATCACCGAGACCGGCCTCGGCGGTCTCCGGTATCAGGTGCATCGATCGCAGAAGCGACATGGATTCCGTCAATTCGGAAACCTACAATCACCGAGGCCGAAGCTCCTCGTCATCGGCGATTCCTATACGCAGGCCACCGCTGTGTCCGACAAGCAGACCTATCACGCCCTGGTAGGAGAACTGCTCGGAATGGAAGTCTTCGCGTATGGCGCGGGCGGGTACGGAACGCTGCAAGAATATATGATCTTGGATCGTTACGTCGATGAGATTAAGCCGGACCTGATTTTATGGCAGTTCTGCATCAACGATTTCATCAACAACGACCATGCCCTCGAACAGGCGAGCGTGATGAATAACAATGGACTGACCCGTCCCTATTGGGTCAACGGAGCCATCGCCCATCTCTCTCCTAAACCCCGGGGACAGCAGATACGGGAATGGATCAACCATCACAGCCGGTTCCTCTATTTTATCGTCAGCAGGGTTGACCGATTGCGGGCGGTCGCAGCCACCACATCCGTCGAAACGTCCATCAAGGCGGAAGGATTCAATCATGCCGGTTTTCGCCATGCCGTCCAGGTGACCGATGAGCTGATGAAATTGGTGCGGGTTCGTGTCGGCACGGTACCGATTGTCGCATTCAATTGTGGCAATGCACAGCCCTACGACGAAGCAACCGCGCTGATTTCGGCCCACCACGGTATCGAATATTGGGCCGATGTGGCAGAGGTGGTCGAACAAGCCTTCGGCCGAGGAGAGGACGTGTATACCCCGGATGAACATTGGACTGAGCATGGGCACCATTTGGTTGCCGACATGGTTGTGAAGCATTTGAAAGGGCGAACGACGCTGGTGGCAGGCCGCCAATGAACTGCCGTTCGATGCATCATGCACATTCAAGGTTAAGCCGTCTTATCGATCGCTCCCTTCAGAAAATCAGTGGAACCGTACCATACAGAATTCCGGCAAGATTTCTGGCTCATCCCGCAACCTGTTATCGTAGTGAAGCTGTTGAAGAAGAACAGGCGACGCTGGTGCCACGTGTCAGTACGATGCAGCGGTACCCCCGCCCCGGCCACGCAAGGAATTACCCCCCGGCCGGCCGCTCCACATGGCCGCCGAATTGGTATCGCATAGCTGAGAGCACCTTTTCGGCAAAGGTATGGTCTTGACGCGAACGAAATCGGGTATACAGGGATGCAGACAGAACCTCTGCAGGAACTCCCTCCTCGACCGCCGCCATCACGGTCCATCTGCCCTCTCCAGAATCCTGAACAGCGCCCGTAAAATTAGACAAGTCCGGATTCTCCGCCAGCGCGGTGGCGGTCAAGTCGAGCAGCCAAGAGCCCACCACGCTGCCACGGCGCCAAACCTCGGCAATGTCCGGAAGATTCAAGTCGTAGCGAATGTCCTTTGGAAGGTTCTTTGAATTGGCGTGACGAAAAATGTCGAATCCTTCGGCATAGGCCTGCATCAAGCCATACTCGATACCGTTATGGACCATTTTCACGAAGTGGCCTGCGCCGGCCGGACCGCAATACAGGTATCCTTCTTCCGCCGTTCCCTTCGTGCTGTCCCGTCCCCTGGTCGGTTCAACCTCACCTCGGCCAGGCGCCAGGGTTCTGAATATCGGATCCAAGTGCTTCACTACCGGTTCCGGACCGCCGATCATCAGGCAGTAACCCCGCTCCAAACCCCAGGTTCCGCCGCTGGTTCCGACGTCCACGTAATGGAGTCCTAGAGTCGTCAGCCTGCCGGCACGCCGCACATCATCCTTAAAGTAGGAGTTTCCTCCATCGATGACGATGTCTTCCGGGCTGAGCCGCTGGACCAGGGATTCCACGGTTGCTTCGGTTGGGCCTCCGGCCGGAACCATCATCCACAAGGCGCGCGGCTGGCTCAATCGGCTGATCAGATCGTCCATGGACGTCGCTCCTATCGCCCCCTCTTCGGCCAGCCGCTGCACATTCTCGGGGTTCACATCGAACACCACACAGTGATGCCCTTCGCGAATCAACCGCCGCACCATATTGGCTCCCATTCGTCCTAACCCGATCATCCCCAGCTGCATAGGTCATCCTCCCCTGCCTCCGGCAAAGCCGGTGTCTACTTGTCGCCTATCAATCGCCGACAGTCATGTCGCATCTCTATGCGACAATGCGATTACTGCGGATTGACCTCTGCTTCTTCCCACAAACGCCGTCCGCCGATGAACGCATGGGCATTGCCTCCGAGGCGGACGCCTTCCGGCAGCCGCTTGAGTTTCTTCGCGTTGCCGCCACCGATCAGGACATCATCGGCGACCAGCGCAGCTTTCAAGCGGACCACCACATCGCCCACAGCACGCCGCCATTTCTTTTTACCCAATCGCTCAAGCCCGCGGCGTCCGACGTAATCTTCGAACGTTCCGCCCTTCTTGTACGGCAGATGGGCCAGTTCCATCGGCATGATCACCTTCTCTGCAATCAACGCCGATCCCAAGCCGGTTCCCAGGCCGAGAAACAACATCCTGCCTCCCTCATAACCGCCCAAGGCCTGCATGGCCGCATCATTGATCAAGGCGACGGGACAGCCGAAGGCCTTCGTGAAATCGAACCCCACCCAGCTGGCTCCCAGGTTTCTTGGTTCGGCCAATAAAGTGCCGCGGATCACGGGGCCGGGATACCCGATCGAGACCACGTCATACTTCAACCCTTTGACCGCCTTCAGCACGCCGGCGACCATCTGTTGCGCGGTCAATTCCGGTCCGGAGCGCAACGTTCGGACATTCTGTTGTCCGGACAGCAGGATCTTCACCTTTGTACCGCCTACATCCACCACCAGTACCTTCACGCCTTGTCCCCGCGATTCGATGCTGTTTTACCATTCCACTTGCCGCAGCCCACCACGAGCGTCATTCATGCTCCTTCGGATTCTGCCACCCGCCGAACGGCGTGATCAGGGCCTGGGATTCGCTCGGTCCCCAGCTTCCAGGTTCATATTCATACAGAGGCGTCGTAGCTGTCAGGATCGAATCCACCACATGCCATGCCGCTTCGACACCGTCCTGCCGCGCGAAGAGTGATGCATCGCCGATCATCGCATCACCGATCAGACGTTCGTACGCTTCCATCTCGTCGCCACGTTGATGACACACGAAAAGCTCCGTCTCCTCTCCCATCATCTTTTCTCCCGGCACTTTGGCGCGGGCGCCGATGGCCACTGCTATACGATCCGGACCCAGCCGGAAACGCACATAATTGCGTTGCGTTCCCAGCGTCTCGGTGAACACGTTCTGAGGCGGACGCTTCAAGGCCACGACAACTTCCGTGGCCGTCACCGGTAGGCATTTGCCGGCCCGGATAAAGAATGGCACTCCTGCCCAGCGCCACGAGTTGAGTTCGATCCGAAGCGACGCGAACGTCTCGACAGGCGAATCGGGCGCCACTCCCGATTCCTGCCGATATCCTCGAAACTGCCCGCGGATGAGGGTCTGCTCGGTGAGCGGCCGCATGCGCTTGAATATCTTGATCCGCTCGTCGCGCAACGCTTCCCCCGCTCCGCTGATGGGCGGCTCCATCGCCAGATTTGCCACCACTTGCAAGAGATGGTTCTGGACCACATCGCGGAGCGCCCCGGTTTCTTCATAAAAACTGCCTCTGCCCGACAGGCCGAATTGTTCCGCCATGGTAATCTGCACGCTTTCGACATACTCGCGATTCCAAATCGGCTCGAGAAATGAATTGGCGAAACGGAAATACAAGAGGTTTTGGATCGACTCCTTGCCCAGGTAGTGGTCGATGCGAAAAATTGCCGATTCGTCGAAGACACGATGCAGCGTACGGTTCAACGCCTGCGCTGAGGCGAGATCCCGTCCGAATGGTTTTTCGACCACCACCCGTGCACCCTGCGCGCAGCCCGATGTACCCAGACCCTCGACCACTATGGGGAATGCGCTCGGCGGAATCGCCAGATAATGCAGAGGGTGACGGGCGCCGCCCAGTTTCTGCCGGAGGCGCACGAAAGTGTCTTCCTCCCGATAGTCGCCATCGACATACTCCAGCTGCTGCACGAGTTTGCCGAAGGCCGCCTCATCCACTCCACCGCCGAACCTTGTGAGGCTCTCACGGACCCGGTCCCGCAACTGCTCGACGTTGCGATCGGATTTGGCCACCCCGATGACCGGCATCGTCAGATGGCCCCGCTTGACCATGGCTTGCAAGGCGGGAAAAATCTTCTTGAACGCCAAGTCTCCGGTGGCGCCGAAGAGCACCAGCGCGTCTGTCTGTGAGTCGGTCATCGCTTTCTCCAGATTGGATCAAACCAGCCCATTCTCGTCACTGTCTCCCGGCGCGGCATCACGAGACTGACGCCCGCTGAGACACAGGATTGAGCCTAATTGGCCTGGCCACTGGCCAGGGCCTGTTCCATGGCGGATTTCAGAACCGCCAGGCCCGCATGGACATCGGCGCCCAGATGCACCCGCAACAATCGCCGTCCTCGTTCAGCAAGGACTTGAAAATCTCCACGGGCCTGCGCGGTTTTGACGAGGCCGAATGAATAATGCTGTCCCGGCACGGGTAGATCTATCGCGTCCTCGCAGGTGATCTGGACAAACAGACCGCTGTTCGGCCCTCCTTTATAGGCTTGACCGGTGGAATGGAGGAATCGAGGTCCGAAGCCCAGGCAAGTGGCGACATGTTTATTGTCTCGCACCTGGTGGCGGATCGCCTGGAGTGTCGAGTCATGTTCAGGGCTCATCTCAAAATAGGCCAGGAGCGCGAAATAATCGCCGGCGACCAGCTGCTTCATGTGCGCCTGGAGATAGGCCGTGAAAGACGGGCTCGTCCCTGCCGCCGAACGAAGAATGCCGGCATAGTGCGGATCAGCATAGAGTGCGATGCCCTGTTCCTCCAGGATCCAGGATTCATGCGGAAGGACTCCGGTTTGCTCGTACTCGGCGGTGAGTCGCTTGGTCGCGAGTTTGCTTGCCTCCACGTCCGGCTGGTCGAACGGATTGAGTTTCATGATCGCCCCTGCGACCGCCGTGGCAAATTCCCACCGAAAGAATTCCTGGCCCAGATCATAGCGCTCGGCAACCGGGATACGGACAACCGGATGACCTGCCTGCTCGAGCAAGTCGAGAGCCTCATCCTGGCTCTTTTCCGGCTCGCTCTGCAACCGTACGTAGATGAAAAGCCGATCGCTTCCATAGACATCCGGGGTCCCGACCGCTTCACGATCGACAGGAATGATGCCCTTCCCTTCTTTGCCGGTCGATTCAGCCAAGAGTTGCTCAAGCCAGGCGCCAAATGACGCTAAGCCCGGCGAGGCAATGATCGTCGCCTTGTCGCGCCCATGATTCGCGAGTATTCCGAGGATCGTTCCCAGCACCAGCCCCGGGTTTTTCTCCACCGGCACATAGGAGGAACAGGCTTCCGCCATTTCCTCCGCTCGTTCGAGGAACTGGGCCACATCGATCCCCATGATGGCGGCAGGCACCATGCCGAAGTTGGACAAAACGGAATAGCGACCGCCGATTGCGGGAAGCCCGAAATAGAGATGGCGAAAACCATCCGCTTCAGCGGTCTGTTGCAACGCCGAGCCAGGGTCCGTGATCGCAATGAACCGCTGCCCGGCCTCCTTGCCTCCAATGAGGCGCTGAACCAGATCGAAAAAATATTGCTTGAAAATGTTCGGTTCAAGGGTGCTTCCTGACTTGCTGGAAACGATGAAGAGGGTGGTCGCGAGATTCACCGCTCCCTGCGCGGCCTTGATCTGGGCCGGATCGGTCGAATCGAGCACATGAAGTTCCGGGTAGCCCGCCTTCTTCCCGAACGTCATCTTCATCACGGCGGGACCAAGACTTGAACCGCCCATTCCCAACAGGAGCGCATGGGTAAATCCCCTGCGCTTGGTTTCCTCGGCCAGGCTGGTAAGAAGTTGAAGATGGGCCAATTGATCATCGGTGATGTCCAGCCAGCCGAGCCATCGGCCTTCGTCCCGATGAGTCCAGAGCGATGGGTCTCTGTGCCACAGCCGCCGCACCTTGTGGCCCTCGCTCCATTCATTCAATGAAGATCGCACGGCGGCGGCAAAGGGTGGCGGTAGCGTGTAGGCATGTCCTTCGAGTCGAACCGATGCGTTCCACTTGGAATGGCGTTCGACCGCGGCAAGCAGATTGTCAAAGGAGTCTCTGAACAACTGCAATCCCTCTTCCAACAGCCGGTCGGTGATCGCCTTCATCGAAAGGCCTGCCTGCGCCAGCGTGTGGAAGGTCCTTCTCGCCTCGTCGACATCTTCGGTAAGCCGGCTCTCAGGGTGTCCGTGATCACGAAAAGCCTGAAACGTCGCCGGAGGGATTGTCGTGACGGTTTCCGGTCCGATCAGTTGCTCCACATACAGCACGTCGCGATAATCGGGATTCTTGGCGCCGGTACTGGCCCACAGAACCCGTTGGCTCATGGCCCCCCGCCTGGCGAACGCCTCCCAGCGAGGACCGGAAAACAGCCTCTGATAACGCTGATATGTCAGCTTGGCATTCGCCACGGCAATCTTACCCTGCAGGCTCTTGAGCGCCGCCCGTTCTCGCTCATGCATGGGCATCTTGAGCCGCGCGGCAATCGCGGCATCCGCCGCCGAATCGATGCGGCTGACAAACAGACTCGCCACACTCGCTACGCTGCTGAGATCGCCGCCCCTTGCAGACCATTGTTCCAGGCCCCTGAGGTACGCATCCGCGACCCGCTCATAGACCTCCTGCGAAAAAATGAGGGTCACATTGACATTGATTCCGCTGCCGAGCAATTGCACGATCGCCGGGATTCCTTCCGGAGTCGCCGGAACTTTGATCATCAAGTTGTCGCGTCCGACGGCATCCCACAAGCGCTCCGCCTCTTTAAGCGTTCCGCCGGTATCCCGGGCCAGATGGGGGGAAACCTCTAGGCTCACATACCCGTCACGTCGTTTCGTTCGCGCATAGACCGGCTGCAGGATGTCGGTCGCGGCTTGGACATCCTCAATGGCCAATCGCTCGTAACGGGCCTTCGCATCCAGACCCGGCTCGCGCATGAGCGCGCTCAGCGCAGCGGCATAGTCTGAGCTGGCGCTGATGGCTTTCTCGAAGATGGAGGGGTTCGACGTCACGCCGCACAACCCGTCTTCAGAGATCATTCGCCTCAATTCCCCGTTGGTCATGAAACTTCGCCCGATATAATCAAACCAGACCGATTGCCCGAGCGTATGGAGCGCTCGAACCGGGCTCCTGGTGCAGGCATGCGAGGGTTTCATCATGTCCTCCTTAAGAATGTCGGTAAGTAATCACGCTTCTCTCAATGAACTCCTGCGGCGGCCTACGGCAGGGTACGATTCGCCCCTTCGCTCGCTGCGGCCTTGCCTGGGACAAGGCGCGTCTTGGCGCGTCGGGGTTGGGCGGGTAAGAAGGTCGCCTTTCTGCGCATCCTGCGGGCTATTCTGACGCCGATATGGCGCGTCAGCCGATCGCGCATATTGCGCAGCAATCGAGTTTTTCCTCAGCCTGTTAGGCCTTCACGCCTCCAGCTGGGCCATATGGGATCAGGCTCCTGTTGGAATCCTATCCGCGATGAGCCTCGGTGCGAACGGACTGCCGAGCACTTCCAATGGAAAGGCCGGTGTTCGGCCGATCCGGCGCAGCGACTCCGTGATGCGTTCCGGCCTTCCCCAATCGCTCCACAATGCATTCGTGAGTTCCATCATTGTCGCTCGCTCGGGCATCTGTTGCAGAAAATCTGAGAGAAAATTCCTAAACGGCATGCTCTGATAGATCGCGTCGAGAACCCGGGTTTCTTCCGAGGCGCCGATAGCGCGGCCGAGTCGTTCGAACCGTTCGATCAATTCGGGAACAAGCTGTTGGCCCAACCGCCAGAGCGTCTCCACCTTGGAGACGATCACCATGCTGTTCCACAGCGCGTGGTGAGCAAGGGCCTCATCCGCCTGTTGCGCCGTGGGTTTCTCGATGAATTTCCTAATTGCCAGGACCGGCTTCATTCCGGTCCCAGCGAGTTGTTCACCAGGGAGAATCCAACCGTAATCCAGTTCGAGGCGGTCGGGCGCCGCCCCTAGCAGGACGATTCGATCATGCAGCTGCTCCGCAACCGGCACCGCCTCCCGTACGCTGTCGAGGAACCTCTCCTCAGGATAGACGAAGTGGTCGGACGGATAGATGATCACGGTCGCCAGAGGAGCCCGAGCCCGGACGTAGGTCAACGGCAGAAACAGGCCGGCTCCCGTACCCCGGTCGGCAGGCTGAAATAACAGGGTCCCGACCCTTCGCCGGTCCAGTTGCGTCATGGCTTCCGTCCGATGGGCCTGAGCGATGACCAGGACGGACTGCTCTGCCGCGGTGAGGCGCGCCGCGCGGTCGACCGTATGTTGCAGCAAGGACCGCTTGCCGACAAAGGCGCAGAATTGCTTCGGTAGGGGTCGGCCCAACCATCGCTCCACGAAGGACCCCACGCGCCGGCCTTCCCCGCCGGCCATCATGATCGACCACAGGTTTCCCCTGCTGTTGTTGGCCATACACCCTCCTTCTCGCCGTTCACGAATGAAATGGAACCAGGTCTCTCATTCTCGAATTGACCTCGCACGTCTTTGCCAGTAGGCATTACGAACCGCCGCATACAGGTCCAGCGTTGCTTCTTCCACCCCCTGATACTTTTCCAAATTGAGAGACCGGTCGTTCGTAATCATCCCGACACGGGTTCCAAATTGCGCGATCGTCGAGGTGGCTCGATTCTTATGCGCCACGACGGAGGGAATGTGGTTCACTTCGATGATCGGGAAGACCAGCCAGTTGATCGGGTCAAGCGCAAGATCCGCCACGTACCCGATGCCATCCCGTAGCGTCAGCGGCGGAAAGAACGGCAACACCAGGTAGGGGCCCGGTTTGACTCCATAGAACCCCAGAGTCTGTCCGGCATCTTCATCCGGCGTATCAAGATGCCACCAATGCTTGGCGGGATCGAAGAAACCGCCGATGCCGATCGTGCTGTTGATGAGGAATCTCCCCATCTCGATTCCGGCTCCCTTGGCCTTCGCCTGGAACACATTGTTGAAGAATCGCGGCACGAACCGGACGTTGCGGAAGAAATTATCGATTCCAACCTGTACCGCGTCCGGCAACAAGAAGTTATAGGCTTGGGCCACAGGTTTCAGCGCGTACTTGTCTACCTTCCGATTGAATTCGAACATCACCGTATTGAACGGCTCCCAAGGATCGTTCCCTTCCGCTGCCGTCATCCCGTCGAGCCGTGCGAAGGGATCATCGTACTCATCAGGATTAGACGCCTGGCCCGGCAGAGCAACGCCATCCCCTGATTGAGGCAGTCTCTCCGGTTCAGGACCGGACCGAGTGCGTGACGAGACGGACATCGCAGCCGATTCAGTCGGCGGCGGACGGTCTGGAACCGTGCCGCAGCCTCCTACGATCATGACCAGCAGGCCCGCCGACAGCCAGGGCGTGCCCGGCCGACGTTGCCGACCTCCACGATCCTGACCGACAACGGCATCCGATCTGTGCCCTGCCATCAGCGACAACACATTCCGACTGCATGCTTGATGGACCCTTTATGATTCACAATGTACTCCTGTCTTGTCACAGCCCGTTGCGCACGTTGCAAAACAAACGGTCGGCATGAGTTTCATATGTCTCCGTTGTTACGAAGGCGGTGGCTGATTCTATCGCCTGTTCCTATCGACCATTGTCCCGCTGGGATCACTTTCTTTCCTCGACCCGGGTCGTGACGGAGCGCTGCTTCCTTCCGGTCCGATCAACCCGGATTCCGGCCCTATCGAGGAAGAGAGCGGGGGCGCAGCCCTGCCGAGGTCCGGGCTGCGTGGATGGACCTGCGACTCAGGCGCGAAGCTACCTGCTCCATGATTGAGCCAGCTCTCCCAGGATCCCCCTGGCGCAGGAGTCATACCTGAAGCTTCAGAGGACATTGCATGGCGCGTGCTATCCGACCCGGGAGACTGTCCCTGTGCGACGCCGGAACAGGACACCACCGAGATCAACAGGAATGTGTTCACCATGCCGCGATTCATATGTGCTCCTTTCTCCCTGCCTTCATTTGGACAGCTTGTTGAATGCATCGAGCGCCGCGACCTTGTAGCACTCCGCCAGCGTGGGATAGTTGAACACCGTCCGTAGGAAGTACTGAAGTCCGCCCCCCAATTCCATGACGGCCTGTCCGATGTGAATCAGCTCCGTTGCCCCGGTTCCCACGACATGAACCCCCAGGAGGCGATGGTCCTCTCGGTGGACGAGCAATTTTAGAAACCCGCTGTCGTCTCCAAGGATTTGGCCTCGCGCAATTTCCCGGTATCGCGCGACGCCGGTTTCATAAGGAACCTTCTTCTGGGTCAACTCATGCTCCGGCGAGCCGATCATTGAGATTTCCGGCATGGCATAAATGCCGATCGGAAGGTGCTCGACCATGGGTTCCGTTTCCACATCGAACGCATAACAGGCCGCAAGACGCCCTTGTGAGAAGGAGGTCGAGGCTAAACTCGGATAGCCGATGACGTCGCCG
The DNA here is from genome assembly GCA_020697375.1 of Nitrospira sp. The sequence continues at coordinate 33,547 of JAJFBJ010000014.1, forward strand.
ACGGCAAAGATATGCGGGACGGCGGTTCGGAACTGCCGGTCGACGGTCAGCCGCCCTCGCTCGTCTGCTTGGAGTCCCACGGCTTCGAGGTTGAGGCGGCCGGCTGCCCCGATCCGTCCGACCGAAAAGAGGACCTGATCGGCGAGAAGCGATTTCCCCGACTCCAGATGCACGACGGCCTGCCGGGGGTTTCCAGCTGTAACCTCCAACCTTTCGACTGCCTCTCCCAAGCGAAACGTGACACGCTGCCGTCTCATTTGATGCATGAGTTCATCGACTGCCTCCCGATCGATGAATTCCAGGAGCCGCTCACGCTTGTCCACCACAATGACCTCGATCTGAAGCGCCGCAAACATCGACGCATACTCAATTCCGATGATGCCGCCGCCGACAACGACGAGCTTTTTCGGCAAACGTGTGAGTTGCACCAGGTCATCACTGGTGAGGATGGTGTCTCCGTCGGACGGCACGCCGGGAGGTGACGCCGGATAGGTGCCCACGGCGATCAGAATGTTTGCGGCCGTCACGATGCGACGGCCCTCCTCAGATGTCACGGCCAAGGAATGAAGATCGCTGAACGACGCTTCACCCCGAAACAGTTGCACATCATTCCGGCACAACTGCTGTTCCACCACTTCGGATTCGCGTCGGGCGACGGTTCCTACGCGATGGAGAAGTTCCTCCACCGAAGGACGGTGCGCCCGGTCCGATGCAGACTTGAATGCCGGTCCGCGTCCGAACATGCCGTTTCCCTGCGCGAGAGAACAGATGGCTTCGCGAAACGTCTTGCTCGGAATGGTACCCAAATCGAGGCAGGTGCCTCCCACGCAAGGACGCTTTTCCACGACGGCCACCCGTTTCCCGAGTTTGGCTGCTTGAATTGCGGCACGCTGACCGGCCGGGCCGCTGCCGATGCATAACAAATCAAAGTCGTAGCCTATACTCATGAAGGACATCCCCCCTGCTGCCTCAGCGTTGCGCGCGCTGCCCCGTTCACTTATCCCCTGCCTGCCCGGCGGCGAACCAGGGCTGCCGACAGGCCTTGCCCAAAGTCCCTGCTGCGGCTCCTCACCGCAGACATGCTCGTGCCGGAGTCGCGCGAGGTGAGGGTCTTAATCCATGCGCTTGAGCCGATGACCTGCCCGAACGATATAGTCGCCGTAGGCCGATTCTTCTTGTGCCTCCGGAACACCGGCGAGCAATTCCTCGCTGAGCTCCGGCTGTCCCGCGGTGTGAGCCACATGACCACCATGCCGCGCGCAGGCCGCCGTCATCGCCTGCGGATCGACCGCCACCCTGGACGGAAGTGTGGCAATCAGTGACCGCATGGCGGCAGGCAGCAAAAGCACGGAAGGATGGTTCCGCAGAGACAACGCATGACTGCTGGTGACCCGGTTCAGCCGTTCCAGATCGGCGCGGATCTCGCCCAACTCCCTGCTCGAACGGCAGTGGAGGTAAGTCTTCCAGGCCTCCATGAACTGAGCGTTGTCGAGAACAGATGCCGGCACGTCCGGCGGTCGTGAGACCTGGCATCCGCTGATACCTACGATGCTCAGGAATGCCAGGCCAAGCGCTCCCATTCGCGGCGCCACCCGTTGCACTCTGGTCGTGAGACTGTCACTGTCGCGGCACATCCCCTGGTGAAACTTGAGGCGACCATTCATGGCCAGCCCGAAGAAGAGACGGGCCAAAGGTCTCTGCGTGAGGTTCATTGTGGCTCTCATTGCCTTGCTTCCCTCATCATCCGCCTGGATTCGCATACGTACTTTTGCGTCATGGCATTTGCAATCCGGATACCCGGACGAGGCATCGACGTCGTTTGGGATAGAAGAGGAGCTATAACAAGAGCTTAGGCGAAGCCCTGAGTCGGCTACGCCTCAAGCATGTGGCGCCGCGAGGCTGTGCAACCGTGAAGGCTCACGCTTTATGATGATGGCTCGCGGTTTCTCGCGATCAGCATGAACGGATAACGATGCTTGGGGGGCTGATATGCTCGGTATGCGCCTGCTGCGCAAAGGCGCTCATTGCCGGATGATTCTAGGGAGACCATGCTTGTTCTGCGCCGGATCGAATCCGATTCAGCCAGACCTTCGGCGGGTATTTCGTTGAACGGACTTTTAGAACACCTGCCAGGGTCTCAGGCGGCAGAGGGAGCCGCAACAAGATGGCCCAGGTCCTGCTGCAGTAGATCGCTGATCCGTTCGAGAGTGACATCTGCGGCAGGATACGTGTTTCGCACGTTCGGTCCCTGCGCATAGTGACCTTGCTGAGAGAACACCGTAGTGACCCGCAGTCCCCACGCATCTTTGGCCGCCGCCAGGATACGGAGCTTGTCGTCGATCAGCACATAGTGCTCGGCAGGATACCGCTTTTCAATGTCGTCTAATTCCTGTTCCTTGTGCACGTAGATCAACAGGTGACCGTCCACAGCGTCGAGCAGACCTGCGCGCTCGATCTTGTGCGGTTGAAAGACTGCATCTCCATCTGATACCAGCACGACCTGTCCGCGCTGTTTGAGGTGGTCCAGGACGGTGACCGCGTTCGGAAAGAGGCAGCTCGAGAACGGATAGTTGAGAAGAAAACGCGAAGCCTTGAGGATGTGCGGATCGTGCGAATATTCGATTCGGTATCGCTGCATTGCGCCGAGATAGTCCGCATATCCGACTTCATCCCGCAATTGTTTGAAGTGATTCCAATACCGTTGCTGCCTGCCGGTCCCGACTTCCTTCTCCAGATAGCGCCCCAGGTCCACCGTGACCCGGTCCGCGTCGAACAAAGTGTTATCGACGTCCAGAAGAAAGACCACATCTTGATTCACCATGTGTTCACCTCATTCAATTCACATTGTGCATAGATTCGCCTTCTACGTAGGAGCCAGCAAGTCGCGTTCCAATCGAGCCGATGAGAGCGGATTCTGGCGGATTCTCCGGAATGACAAAAGGTTAGCAGGGCCGCGATGGATACAGGCGATGCGTCCCTTCGTTGCGTCGGACGAACCACATCGCGGTCACTCGCGATTTTTCATACGGAATCGCGGTTTCCCGCGACGGCTGAGGAGTAGAACGGGGCGAGGTGATCGAGGTGTCCCAAAGAAGCAAGCGGAGTCAGAGAGGTGGGTCGCGACAGTCCCAACTTCTTCATTCGACTGCGTAGCGTACTGGGATTCATTCCCAACCGGTTCGCAGCTCCAAGCGGGCCATAAATACGCCACCCGGCTTGTTCGAGCACATGGCGGATGTGAAGACGCTCCGAGTCATGCAATGTGATGGTTCGCTCCATCACGACCACAGGCCTGGAAGAAGGAATCACGACACGCTCGTCGATTGCGACCAGGCGCGTCGGAGCGAGGATCGCCGCTCGCTCAATGACATTTTGGAGTTCGCGGATATTTCCAGGCCAGTCATACTGCATCAACCGAACCAATGCTTCGTCATCGAACTCGATATCACTACGGTTGAGTTTGACTCGGCAGAGCTGGATAAAATGCTGGGCAAGGAGCGGAATGTCGTCGCTGCGATCACGCAAGGGGGGAACCGTGATCGGAAACACCTTGAGCCGATAGTATAGGTCCGCCCGAAAACGCTTTTCCTCGACCGCCTGGGCCAAGTCCACATTGGTCGCAGCGACGAGACGCACATCCACCGGAACCGACCTGGCGCCTCCCACCCGATCGACTTGGTGATCTTCCAGGACTCGGAGCAGTTTGGCCTGCACTTCCAATGGCATCTCTCCGATTTCATCCAGAAACAAGGTTCCTTCGTGAGCGAGCTCAAACCGTCCCTGATGACGCTGTACCGCTCCCGTAAAGGCGCCTCGCTCGTGCCCGAACAATTCACTCTCCACCAGGCCGCTGGGCAGCGCCGCGCAATTGAGCCGCACAAAAGGTTTGTTGCGTCGTAAACTGCTCTCATGGATGGCGCGTGCGACCAATTCTTTACCGGTGCCGGTCTCCCCCATGACCAACACAGTCGTAGACGTCGCTGCCACCGCTTGAATTTGTGCCAGCACCTTGCGAAGGATTTCACTCTTGCCTATCAGATGTCCGAAGTTGCATTCCTGTTTGATCTCCTCGGTGAGGTAGGCGTTCTGCTTGGCAAGCTGCCGGCTCAATTGAGCCAGTTGTTCGTAGGCCCTCACATTCTCGATCGCCAGCGCAACCTGAATCGAAACTTGACGTAAAAACTCCAGCGTCTCCGCATCCGGCTCTCCCGAGGCTATACTGCCGATATTGAGGGTGCCCAGACAATTTCCGCGAGCAAGAAGCGGGAGATTTACCATCCGGCCAAGTCCCTCTTGCGCATAGGATTGATCCTCGGTGAATACTTGATGGTGCTGTAGGTCCGGCCGAACATGGATTGTGCGATGTTCATACACCCATCCCACCGCGCTGCCGGTTCTCGGAATGATGGCGCCTCGCTGAAGCACCCGTTTCGGCATGTTTGTTTCAAGAGCGTGAAATCGAAAGCCGTCTTCATCCGGCGCGTACAACAGAACTCCCGCTCGTTCCCACGGCACGACCTCCTTGATGCAGTCGGTACAGGCTTGCCAAAGACTGTCCATTCTGCGCTGAGAGTTCAGCACATTCGAGACTTCCAGCAAGGCGTGATACCGACGATGGATCTGAGTCATCACCACCGATCTCGACGTTGGATTCCAGTGCGGCGTGGAGTGCTACGCACCCACTTTCGCTCCACCGCTTGCGGCCCAAAGGCGTGGCACATCTGTGATGTAAGCAATATTCTTGCCCGTAATCATTATCATCGCCTCCAGATTTCCTGAAGCACTTCACAGGCTACGGATCAGCGATTTTGCAGCTTTTATGCTTGCGACGTACCGGCAGGTTTGCCTCTGCGCAGGCAATAAACCTACTCATGAGCAGAATGGCAGTGAGCGCACTGTGCAGAATCGCTCTCTCGCGGGACGAGAACTTTGTAGGGACATCGGTCCTGACATATGCAGCCGCAAGCGCCACTTGGTCATGCTAGGGCGGATCGGCTGGGAAGAGACCTTCAAAATTGAGAAGCGGCACTGAACGAGCATTGAGCAGAAGGTGGCGGAGGACATGCGGCTAAACGGCAACCCATTTGACCAATCTGCCGGCAGGAATCCATATAACCCTCCGATGGCTGGGATATTTTTGATTTATCCGTGCCTGTGAGATAGGATCGGCCCCTATGAGCGTCTCTCAAGATCGTTCCATGTCTCACTGCCATTCACACGCGGTGCATTTTTATACGGATCTCGTCTCTTTAGGCGCGCATGTCGCGGCGTACTTGAGCGAAGGTATCCAAACGGGCGAGGCGGTCTTCGCCATTGCGACCAGGGAAGTCCATTACGAAATCAAACAGTATTTGCAGATGAGTATTCCACAGCTGGAGACGATGTCGAACTACAAGACCCTGGATGCCGACGAACTCTTGTCCACCTTTCTGGTCAATGCCCAACCGGACCGTAGCAAATTTTTCGAGGCCATGGATCGTATTTTTGCCAAACCCGCCGGGTCAGGTCGGTCCATACGCGTCTATGGGGAAATGGTGGTTCGTTTATGGCATGCAGGACAGCCCGAAGCCGCGCTGCAACTTGAAGACTTTTGGAACCTGCTGGCCGAACGGTATAACTTTTCGTTGTTATGCGCCTATCCGATGAGTCTTTTTGACCGGCAGCACATTCAGTGGTTTCTCAATATTTGCGCGACCCATTCCCAGTTATCCGCCAATTCTGGTATTCGCTGTCGCTAGAGCCGCATCCCACGCTGAATACCGACTTTCGTACCTTTGTGGCGCCCACTCTATCGGTCCTCTCGATCCACACCCAATTGTGACGATGCTTGTGCTCTATTTTTGAAAAACTGCGGATCCTCCGTGCCTTTCAATGTCTCCTGGATGCAATCGTGCAGCGCTCGGTTACAGTGAAAGAGGGCGGGACGGCAGACTGAGTCTGCCGCCGCTCGAATTGTGGAGGATGATGACTGCCTGTTACTTGTCTTGGCGCTGCAACGTCGTGACGTGGCCCTGGTCAGTCACATAGGCCTTGACCATATCGCCTTCAACCGCCTTGTCCAACTTCGTGCTCTTGTCTACGTGGACTCTCACCTGTTTGCCATCATTGTCCTTGATGACGTAATACTCTCCGTCGATTTTCATTAACGTGCCTTTCACTGCATCCTTGGTGAGGCGTTCGCCGATGGTAGGAGTCGCTTCCTTATCCTTCATCGGATCAGCAGCCAGTACCGTCCCTGCCCCGAAGCCAAATGCTGCCATAACTACCATGATTCCCATCCATATCTTCATCACGTCCTCCATCATAAGTGTTGAACCTTCACCGGCAACCAACAGCGTCCTGTCCTAATGGCTGTCTCGGCGTGCTTCCATGTCTAGCGTACTCCCAAAGGTAATTTGATGTACTGGGGATAGCCCTTGCATTTGATGGAAGGATTGCTAGGGATGGAGCTCAGCTTTCGATACGGTTAAGGTAGGCAGAAGCGAGCGAGCTGAGAAATTCGCGCGTTTGGCCGATATTGTGTGCCTGGCTCATTACAGGCCGACATGATCAGCGGAGCTGCGCATGATAGGATTCAGCCGCTTCACGGGAAGACGGCTATTCTCGAGTTCCATTCCTTTATTCGATCATGAAGAGGCAGGCTTCAACGATCTTCGGAGTCGCATGCAGGGCACTATCGGCCGTTTTTCTCGTCCTCCCAACGGGCTGCATGAATCAGGACATGAATCGCCAAGACGATGCCGTTGGTCGCGCGGTGAAGCAGGCGTTGTATGACCAAGAGCAGGTAAATTTGCTGCAAGTGGAAATCAGCACGAGCGGCGGGATTGTCTATTTGACTGGAGAGGTCGAAACGTACCCGCATAAGGAACAGGCAGAGCGACTTGCCGAACAGGTAGAGGGCGTGAAAGGCGTCGTGAATAAGCTCCATGTGGAACCATAAGCTCATTCGTCGGGCGCCATGCGTCGGAACCGGGAGATGAGATGATGGAAGAGCGGGAAGATATGGAATCGGGAATGCGGACGGGAGTATGACATTGCTCCGGATGACAGCTGTCCAGGAGGCTCAAGAATTAGACGGTTATGTTCCCCTACCAGGGTCAGTGGCGTGACGCTCTCTCCCCTCCTGACATTTGGCATCATCGCCTGCCATTGCATCCTTCTGGCGGCACCGGCTCGGACGGAACCCGTCCATGGGGAATCAGAGGCAAAATTATGGCAGTACGGCGCATCGGTCGATGTCAGTTATGGTCTCAATTTTAATTTTCCGGAGAACCATCGGTTCCGCAGCAAGGAAACGACGCCTCGCACCAATGAGTTCGCGCCCAACATGGCGTTCACCTACGTCAGCAAAGAACCGCATCGGATTCGAGATTGGGGCATGGAATTGGCGGCTCAAGGCGGGTACGACACGGATGCCTTGGTTCCGCCGGAACAGGAAGGACGCGATCGGCCGGTACCGGGTGCGGATGTTCTGCGCCACTTGGCGCGCGCAAATGTGAGTTATCTGGCCCCTGTGGGCAACGGATTATTGCTCACGGCCGGCCTGATGAAGGGGTACATCAACTATGAGTCATTTTATTCCAAATACAATATGAACTATACGAGAGCCTATGTGACGGATTACTCCCCGAACTTTCTGTTTGGCTTGGGCAGCCGATATGCGGTGAATCAGAACGTCGACATCGGATTTCATGTGATGAACGGCTTTCAACATTTGACTCATGCGAACAACCTGCCGAGCTATGGAGCGGAGGTGGATTGGCGCTTCGCGAGACGATTCAGCTTCGCGCAAAACTTCTATTATGGGCCTGACCAAGCCGACACTTCGCTCCGATTCTGGCGCTTTTTTTCCGACTCGCAATTGGAATGGCGCGGAGACGATGTGACCATCGCATTGGCCTACGACATCGGGACAGAACGAGCCTTTGAGCAGCAGAGCCATGAACGTACGTTTTGGACCGGCGCAGCACTCTTCACGCGTTGGGATATCACCGGCCCCTGGAGCATCGCAGTAAGGCCGGAGTGGTTTTGGGACCGTAACGGCCGTATGACTGACTCCCGCCAACTCATCTGGGCCTTGACCACCACGCTCGAATTCGAGCAGCATGTCGGGCCGCAATTATGGATTGCCCGTGTGGAATATCGCTATGACGATTCCACGGGCCAGAACGGCGGATTCTTCAAAAACGGCGACTTCGAACCTGGGCTCCCGCGGATGGTCAGGAGTCAACATCTCCTTTTCGTATCCATTCTGTGGGCCTTCGATTCGTGAACTCAGGGAAAAGTAGGGGGAGAATCTCTCTCGGATTGTACCCCCTCCATTGACAGACACAACGCCGCACGCTTGGCTTAAGACTCCTCGGAGATCCATTCAAATCAACAGCGGACAGGGTTGCACCCAATTCTCCTTACTTCCGCATCTCACTCAGCTTATGCTCCGGCGTCGGCAACTCGACGGACTGCGGAGTCTCACTCAACTTGATCACAGAACTCGCGTCTCCCGTGGATGTTAATTGTGCCGCGATACTGTCACCCACCTTCACCCGAGCATCAATCTTCGTGTCCGGCTTCACCCGTACATGCGTCTGCTGGCCGTTGGGAAATTGAATCCAGTAGGATTCTTCGATCTTGACAACTTCTCCGGTCACGTTGCGACAGGGAGTGGCGGTGGTGCACCTCTCCGACGGCGGAAAAGTCGCCTGCGGAGGGGGGGTCGTAATTTCCACCTGAGCAAGAGAGGCGACGGGCATGAAACACAGGCCGACGAGCATGAATCCCAGACTGACTTCCGTTTTCATAACAGCCTCCAGTTTAAGTTGTTAGTACGTATGCGACGGGTACGATTGGGGCGGACTGGCGCCTTCCCGTTATCCTTTCGCCATGGGTACGGCATCGATAGATACCTTTATTGAAACCGATGTATGGATCTAAGCGGTACTAGGAATACCTCTACAGAACGTCGGCTGGCTTGGCCCGGCGCCAACTGGTCAGCTTATTCGCATCGATGGGGGTCAACTGTCGTAATGGGCTTACCAGGGAACTCATCAGATCCCCTAGAGAGTTTCCCAGGTCCGATATCGGCCTTACTCCACTAAAATATGGCTATGCTGACCAATAATATGAAAGCCTGGATTGTCCTCTTCGCGAGTTTCATGCTGTTGCTCATAATTTGCGGCCTGGCTGTACTAGGTATGTTCACTAGGCCATTACGTTGGAGTGAGCGACCATAGCCGGATCCCAACGAGACAGACCGGCTTCATTTTTCGGCATTAATTATGTGAGGGGAGGAACTTTCGACCTATCAAGGCAGGCTGACCATCGGACCAGACGCATCGGATGGAATCTCACCGGCGTTGCAGTAGTCGCCGCTTGTAACAACGTACCTGCACGGAGTCGCCCGAAGACTGGCCCCACGGGAAGGTTGCCTTCCATTGATCCGTCGAATGGCTCGCGTCCACCCCGAAAAATCAGGGCGGCCGTCAAATGACCAGACTCACCACTTTGTTCATCGTGCTGCGCAGCCTGCCACATCTTCACGTTCACCGTTAAAACTTAAGCTGCCGAGTTCGCGACAGGGCAGAACGGAGACGCCTCGTTAGCCGCTACGCATCTGCATGGGGGACCCCCTATGTGAAGGTGGGCCGTCCGGTCAAGCTCGACGTGGCGATACAGGAAAGAGCTGTTTTAGCAGAACAGGGCCATGCCGATGCCGCGACATAGACCGTGAAGGTGTATGGGAAGGTAGAGCGGGGGGTGCCAGTCGAGGCGTCTTCACTGCTTGGTTTCTCTGCAATACCGATCAGGAAGCACCGTCGAAACGCCGTTAATCATAATTCATACATCGCCACGATACCAATCGTCGCAATAATGCATACCACCGCAAGCCACAGGTACAAGCGATCGTTTCCCTCGATCGTATCGAACATGTCCGGATATTGACCGCGTTGATTCATCAGATTATTCCTCCTGAACGCATTGTACCGAACCGATTTTCCTTGGCAAGCACGATATGATTTCGGTGTGTGGTCTCGATACGATGGTAGAGATAATGTTGCCTTCCCAGCATGCCTCTCAACCTGTGCGAGGACACTAGGCATTACTCTCAGCCAAACTTGTCGGTAACGCCAGCAGGTCATGGAAAGGCAGATAGTCCATGGGACCGACGAAAGGGACGGAAAGCTATGATGTGGAGCTTCGAGTGGGAATCCACCGATTGCGTGCGAACGTGGTCCATTGTAGGTTATGAATTGAGCACTAACGGCATTCTATGTGCTCTACCAACGCAGCTAATATAAGTATATTCTACACACTGTTGTGGGCACATAACTTTGTTGTCGCCATGGCGCGGACAGGCGGCATTCCGCCTGGGCCTGTTACCGACTGCCTGACTGCGCAGTAATTCAAAGCGTTATATCCGGGAAAAGAAAAGACTCCCCAAGTGAAGAAAAACACAATTGCCCGAGAAGATCTTATCCTGCATGACGTACAAATCACGCATCCCGATCGTATTGTCTTTGATGAAGGAGAAATTACAAAAGGAGATGTGGCCCGATATTATGCCGCAGTCGCGCCATTTCTGTTGCGAGCAATTAAAAGCCGCCCCATTAGTTTACTGAGGTGCCCGAGTGGCATCGCGGCCGATTGCTTTTATCAACGTAATGTCGGCTTTGGGTTAGGCGCGGACGTATACCCATTTTTTTGGGATTACAAAGGCAGCAGCTACAAATATATCTATGTGAAGGATGAAAAGGGGATCATGGAGATGATCCAGATGGGGGTGATTGAGATACACCCTTGGGGCGCGACTGTCGATAAAGTCCACACGCCGGACCGGATGATCTTCGATCTGGACCCGGATCCGAGCGTTCCCTTTTCAGCGGTAAAGCAAGCAGCGCGTGAAATCAGAAAGCGCCTAAAAGCGGTAGGGCTCGAAAGTGTTTTGAAGTGCACAGGCGGCAAAGGCCTCCATATCGTGGTGCCCTTGGCGCCCAAAGACAGCTGGGATGAAGTCAAGAGCTGGGCCTCGGCTTTTGCGCATAAAATGGTGGTAGACGCGCCGGACAAATATGTCGCAACCATAACAAAATCAAAACGCACGGGGAAAATACTGATCGATTTCTTCCGTAATGATTATACAGCCACCGGCATTGCAAGCTATTCGTTGCGCGCACGACCCGGAGCGCCAGTCGCCGTGCCGCTGGAGTGGCGCGAGCTGACAAAGCTAGAAAGCGCCGACCAGTTCGGCATGGATGCTGTTCTGAAAAGAATAAAACGGCAACCAATACAGAAGACGCTTCCAAAACAGCGCCTGCCGAAGTTGAAGATAGAAAGGATTGCAGAGCATGGCCGTACGAAAACCCATACTTCCGATGGAAGCGTTGCTCGTCGGCCATCTGCCCGAGGGTAAGGAATGGCGGTATGAACCTAAATGGGATGGATTTCGCTGCCTGGCGTATAAGCGAGATACTACAGTGACGTTGCGGTCCAAATCCGGAAAACCATTGGATAGATATTTTCCAGACATTGTTAGCATGCTTGAGAAGCTGGCAGCGGGGAATTTTGGCCTCGATGGGGAATTACTGGTAGAGGGTGATAGTGGCTATTCTTTCTCGGAGCTGCAGATGCGCCTGCACCCGGCGGCCAGCCGCGTTAACATGCTTGCACGAAAGCATCCGGCTACTTTTTTAATATTCGACATTCTCGAGACAGAAATAGACAACAATTTGATGTCGGCGCCCTTAACCGAACGCCGCATGATTCTAGAAAACTTTTATAAGAAGTACTGCGCAAAAGAAAGGGCAGTCCAATTGTCCCCACAGACGGATTCCGTGACTGAAGCGATGAAATGGCTCCATTCATCCGGTTGGTATATTGACGGCATTGTTGCCAAAAAGAGTACGGATGTGTATGTGCCTGGAGAACGGGTCATGCAGAAATATAAGCCCATCCGTACCGCGGATTGCGTGGTGGGTGGTTTTCGTTACGGCACAGATTCAAAAGAAGTGGGTTCCCTTCTTCTTGGCCTTTATGATGAAGATGGGCGCCTGAACCACGTCGGCTTTACCTCTGGCATTGCAAAGGCTGACAAGCCATCCCTTACGAAGAAGCTCGAAAAGCTTATTCATGAGCCGGGCTTCACCGGCAATGCGCCAGGAGCGCCCAGCCGGTGGTCGACTGAACGGTCGACTCAATGGAAACCGCTATCGCCGGCAATGGTTGTTGAAGTGAGTTTTGACCATGTCACGGACGGTCGATTTCGCCATGGCACAAAATTAATAAGATTTCGGACGGACAAGTTGCCTAGACAATGCACAATGGAACAGCTTCATCAATAATGCCATAAGTTCCACAGTCAGAAACTAAGCTACGCTTCCATGAACTTCGGCACACGTTCTCCAAGCGAATGGTCCAGGCAGGAAGAGATCTCTACGAGCGCAGCGATTGCTAGGCATACCTCGCCGATCATGACGCAGCGCTATGCCCATCACTATACGGAGAGTCTGCGAGATGGATAGCATGGACTTCACTATGCCCAAGGCTTTCTCCTAGTAGGCCCAGCCGATGACAGGTCTATCATGCAAGTTGCGCTAAACCGTGGCATGGCCCGGTGGACGCGTAAAATCGGATAGCGGTTTCGATGCGCTGGCCGGCCCAATACGGTGACGTTCAACAACGACCGGAATCTTTCGGAGGTGATCGCCATGACTATCGTTGCACTGACCGCTCGCCAGGATATTCAACATGGTATTGCTGAAGCGTTGGGGCTCCTCGATCTCAGCTTCCTCAGAGACAAACGTGTTGCGGTCAAACCCAACGAGACGTGGGCGTCTAAAGAAGACTGCACCGGCGTAACCCAGCCCGACACCTTACGTGCCGTCCTGCGGCATATCAAACAGTGTCGACCACGGGAAATTATCGTGACCGGTGGCGCGGGATCGGCGGAGACGGACGAAGTCTTTCGAATTGCCGGGTTGATGCAGGTGGTGGAGGAAGAAGGGGCTCAGTTTTTCGATCATAACCGGGGTCCATTTGTGTCCGTGGAGCTCGACTACGGCGAGTCAGCCGAAGTCCGCGGTCCTCAAAGCGCGGTGATGGTGAATCCACGAGTGTTGGAGTATGAGGCCCTTATTGCTCTCAACCAACTGAAGCTGCACGAGACGGCGACGGTGACGCTGGCGCTCAAGAATATCGCCATGTCCTTCCCCGCCGCCGACTACTATGGACACCCTCGCTCCAAGCAGCGTCACGGCAATCACTTTTTTGAGGATATGCATTCCTTCATCGCCGCGATGGCAAAACGGTTCCGAATCGATCTCGCAGTGACAGTGGGGCACCCAGCGATGATTGCGACGGGCCCCTTGGGAGGCCACGCGGTGGAAACCGGCTTGACGATTGCGTCGACCGATGCGCTCGCCGCCGATGTCGTAGGAGCTCGCCTCCTGGGGTTTACGTCCCAAGCCGTCCGGCATTTATGGGAAGCGGCCAGTTTGGGGATCGGAGAAAGCTCATTGGATCGCATGCAATTTCGAGGTCTGACATTGAAGGAGGCGATTGGGACATTCACCGAAACTGCCTATGGAAAACGCCTGGATTTTGATCATGCGTAGCATCCCACTGGGCTACCTGCCTACCATTTCCTGGAAGTCCAAAGCTAAACCCATCCATGAAATGGCCTCGAGGATGATGGCGCCAGTCGTCCCCTGTATGCCTCCGAAACCACCATACCAACCGGCTTAAGTATTTCCGGATTCAGGGTCAGACCGTCCGGCAACCTGATCTGCTCAGGGCTTCCCTCGTGCATCACTCGTATGGAGCTCCCTTCAATCACACCCACCGCTTTCCCGACAAACTCGACCGCGAGAAGCCCATCTACGAGCAAAAGCAACAACAGGCTCCACTTTCAAATCACAATGTGTTGTTCGGCGCTAACACTTGGGAGACGATGCACGTATCGTGTCTCGTGGCCGGTTTGGTCGGCCTTCTGGTGAGTGCCAGATCACCTGATGCCTATCATGAATTCCGCTAGGCACGCATTCTTAAGCCAGTCATTCATTCGCTTGGAACCTTGGCTCTCTGATGATCTGTGAAGGGAGGAGGAGCCCGGTGGGCCGGTCATAATGGAGGTACGGCGGCAAAAGAATGTGAAGTCCTGTTGCTTATTCAGTCTCGCCATCGGCCGTATCGCGGTGGATTTTGTGGAGTCTAAGAGACGGTCCCTCACATTCCCCGATGATCGTCGACGCTGCGTCAGTGATAGTTATTCCGAACCATAGCGTGCTCAGCGTGCTAGGGTGGCAATAGAGTTTCTATTCGGCCAACGTCAAGCCGATGACTTTGTTTTTTGAGGAATGCGTCCTGAGGCATAGCGGACTCTGTGATCGGCAGCGATCGCTGTGCCAGCGGAACCCATCAAGCTCCTATCCAGAACGCGATACACGCACAAGTTCCCGCGGGTGGCTTCATGCGTCTCACAACGTTCACAGGTTCGCTCCTGAACTGACTTTCTACACAGCTTTTCGACAATGATAGTGCTAACTCGCCCCAATGATAGAAAAGAACCCATGATTCGCGACGTGCTCTTTCAGGCCGCAATTCAGTAGCCCATTTCAGCAGGCAGCAGTGGAAGGATGTCTTCTCACAACCGGAAGACTAATATTCGCACGCCGTCTATCTCGGATCGGTGCAACAGCCGGATCGCCCAATCAGCGTCCTCAGATCGTGCCATTCGTATTTCAGCGATCTGCAAGGGCCGACCGTCCCACGAGGTGCCAAGCTCCACGGATTCCACCCTCCCATAATCGGCAAACAGCGCAAACAGTTCTTGCGCGGACACTGAAGGCGGAAATCCCTCGATAAAAAGTGATGTCGACGTTGTACTTGCCATGCTCGGTCTCGAAGGCCCACATGCAACAGGGACAAGGTGGCATCCAATGCGGTTATCAGCCGCGCGACAAAAGTCCTGCTCGACCCATGCTCTGCCTCAATGGTACTGAGGTGTCAATCTGATCCAGAGGCCCGCTTCTGCGGGCCTCTGGATCACGAACCACCCTCGTTAGGCGATCGTCACTTCAATCCGCTTCGGCTTGGCTTTCTCGGATTTCGGGAGATGGAGATGTAACACCCCCTCTGCATAATCCGCCCTGACCTTGCCTGCATCGACGGTATCCGGGAGCGTGAAGCTTCTAGCAAACCGGCCATACGCGCGTTCGATTCGATGATGCCGTCGCCCGCCCTCAACCGGATCTTGTCGCCGTTCGCCCTTAATCGCGAGTGTGCCGTTTTCCACGGTCACCTTCACGGACTCCTTCTTCACCCCGGGAAGTTCGGCCTGGATCGCGTATTCGGCGTCCGTTTCACTGATGTCGACGGTTGGAATCCAATCGGCCACTGTCATCGCTTCCTGTTCATTCCCATTGAGAGACCCGCTCTCGGGCCGGGACATGACTCGATTGAGCCGGTCGGCCATCTGTTCTAACTCGCGCAAGGGGTCCCATTTGACGACTGCCATGGTGCACCTCCTGTGTTGGTATGAGGGTTAACCGATTCGCTTGCCCTGACAGGACGCAGGTAATCTTGGCGGGGAAAAAGTCAAGGGACAGGCAAAGCAATGCTCACGCTCGAGGCCGTGACACGAAAATCCGGCTCCGGAGGCCACGCTTGCTTTCGAGCCAAATTCCTCCAGCCTGAATTTCAATAGTTGTGTGGAAAGTGCGAGCCCAAGCCCGCTTCCCTCCCGGACTGCGCGCCTGGTGTAGGGTATTGCTCTACCGCACGCGCCTCGTATCCCGCTACGACAGGATCAAGGGCCTTTACCAGTGGTACCTTCGCCTTCGTCCCGATACAGGTATTCGAGGGAGGCGCTATGAAACATTCCGATGGACAGTTTCTGAGACAGGCGAACCTAACCGGAAACATGTGCGGGCTACTGATGTCGACGGTCGTCGGGGTCACGAGTCGGCTGACGACCGGCCATAGTGGCCCGGGCTTAAATGCGATCAGTCACATCTTCTGGGGCGCGAAAGCCGCTCAGCAGTCTGCCTGGACGCTTCGCTACACAGGGACCGGTCTCCTCCTCAATCAGGGAGCCTGTCTCTTTTGGGCGGGATGTTATGAGGCCTTTCTCCGACGGCAACGTCCAGAGGGGCTCACCCGTTCGATTGCCGGCGCAATCACCATGGCATCCGTGGCCTACCTGGTGGATTATCATGTGATTCCGAAGCGACTGACGCCCGGGTTCGAATTGGTGTTTCCCGGGAGGCTTTTTCCTGTGTTGTATGCCGGACTTGCGGTCTCTCTCTTAGCGGGTGCAACACTCGGCAGGCAACGGCCACGCTTTTCGGTGGAGAACGCGTCCCTGTCAGCCGCACATGTGCCTGAAACATGAGTCTATAATTCGCGCCTGCTGTGGCGCTACACCGTAGGAGAGAATCATCATGGCACATGGGGTGTGCGTCAAGCGTTCAGACGTATTTCCTGTCGATGCACCTCAGCCTGGGGACGCTGGGAAAAAGCTCGGGGCCCGAATGACGCAGCCTGTCGAACCCTGGAGCATCTGGGAGTCCGGTCGAGCGATCCGAGCCTGGACGGGAATTATCTGGACGAGTAGAAGTCGAAGCGCCGATTCAGGGGCGAAAGGCGGCACGACGAAAATTCGCTCGATCGAGGAACAGGCCGTTGGCACTGGGGATTTTGACAAGGCCGACCTAACGTGGGTCGGGGTGGCCCGTGTTCCCCATTACCGACGCGATGTGCACGGCGGTTTTGACACGGGGGGGATCGTTATCCGAGAATCGTCATCGCCATGATCAAAGAAAGAACGGTGAAATTCTACAACTCAACTTCGATTTTTGGACGCCTGCGGTCTTTGATCTTGAGAAGACAAGTGCGGTGTCCGATCCGCGAGGAGCAGAGTTGTGGGCGGCTGATTGACCTGCGAGTCGCACGGTCGCGTGGGACATCTCACCCATCTCATCCATCAAGGCGTGGTGGACCCTAAGAGGTATGCGGTCCAGACCGCCGAGCCTTAGTGAAACTCGTCCAAGTCTAACGCGATCCACAGCGTGAAACCTTCCGCGTCTTCTACCTGATCGAAGACATCACTGTTCATCGCCTACCACTTGTCCTTCCCCCATTACCCCTACTAGTAGAAGGCATCACACGCCGAAACGTCAGTGACACTTAGGAGTCGGCGGCTGGGGCATATTCTCGACCTGACCGGGTTTGTAGTGCGTCTTTCCTCCATGACCTGCCTGTTCACCACTGTGCTCATCATCAAACTCGGCGACAGCCACATGCTTTAACCAATAGCCTTCCTCGCCTTTCGGGCCGTGCATGGATGTATCGCCGCTAGCCGGTGTATGGGTTCGATGAAAATGGTTGAAGCCGGTCTTGCCCCCATCAGGTTGAGATTCGGCACAAAAGGTACCTTTGACGCCTTGCCCCACGAACAGCAGGACGGCAGTGGGGTCGCTGACGGGTTTGTCGAACATCATAAACTGAACCCGGCCGTTTCCTTCATCCAGCCATACATGGTCTGGTCCGTCCGGATGTATGGGCTTAAATGTATAGGCCTTCAGGATGGATGGACCAATGTTCTTGGCGGTTTCTGGCGAGGGAGCCATTCCTTCGCCAGCATAACTACTGCAGAAGCACACGCCACTGAGCAGCACCATTCCGACGCAAATTTTGGCATACATGGGACACCTCCACCCTTCTCGTGTTATGGGTTTTCTTTGATCCTTACATGCGAACAGCTGGGAAAAGGACTACTTGCTACATTTATGAACCGCGATGTGCCGCCTCGATTGTCGCGATGTCGATCTTTTTCATGTGCATCATCGCATCAAAGGCGCGCTTGGCGGCCGCGGGATTGGGGTCGGTATACGCTTTCGTCAGCGCCACCGGCGTAATCTGCCACGACACCCCCCATTTGTCTCTGCACCAGCCGCACTCACTCTCTTCGCCGCCGTTGCCGACGATCGCGTTCCAGTACCGATCGGTTTCGGCCTGGTCCTCTGTTGCGACCTGAAACGAGAAGGCTTCATTGTGCTTGAACTCGGGACCGCCGTTGAGCCCGAGGCAAGGGATTCCCATCACCATGAACTCGACCGTCAGCACATCCCCCTTCTTGCCAGAAGGATAATCTCCCGGTGCCGTATGCACCGCACCAACGGAGGAATCGGGAAAGGTCTTGGCGTAAAACCGCGCCGCGTCCTCGGCGTCGCCATCATACCAAAGGCACACTGTGTTCTTTGCTGGCTTGGTCATATCACTTCTCCATTGTGGTTCTCGATCGAACGTGAATCAGAAAGCAACCATAGGGCAGAGACGCCGTCAGGTGCCATGTTATGCAAGTGCGGAAGCTATTCAATCTATTTTTTCCCCGCCGCCTGAACGTCCGCAGGAAAATCCGACATCTCAAATACCTGTCGAATCTCGATCACGTCGCCGTCCTGCGCCGGGCATCGCTTCATCCACTCGACGACCTGCTGCTTCGACTTCGCTTGCAGCATCCAATAGCCGCCGACCACTTCCTTGGCTTCGACCGACGGGCCGTCCGTCACGCTGGGCGTGCCTCCGGCAAACGCCAAGCGTGCGCCGGTGGACAGCGGCTGCAACCCGTCCAGCGACAGCAGCGCGCCCGCTTTCTTCAACTCCTCGTTGAACTGGCCCATCTTCGCCATCATCTCCGCATCCGGAGTAAACTCCGGGTCCGTCTGCTTGCCGTTTTTCGGCTGCTGATACACCCCTGGAATCATGAATACGAGAAATCGCATACGATTCTCCTTTTGTGTTAATTCCGTCCCTCACCTGTTAGTCGACGGCCAACCCTTAAATCGACATCTCGCATGCGATGCGAAAAAATTAGATTAGTTTCCAAAGCCGGTGCGGCGGTGACACGCTATCGAGGCGTCCCCAAACGCTGTGGACAACCCTGGGGATAAGCCATCAGGTCGATTCGGAGAGCAGCTCATGCACCGCGTTCTTACAGACTGCCTAATAAATATGCAGAAATGCGATGGCTTTCCAATACACCCAATATCTTGTGGCTTGACTCTTTTTTTCCGTCTGTTTCCACTATGTCGAAGAGGCATTGGCTAAGGAAACCCCTTGGCCTACGTAGTTCAACGGGGCACTACATGTCCCATAAAAGTCTTAAACAGAGTTATGCACAGCCATAGCCGTGCAATTCCGGTTAGGCAAGTTCACATTCGAGCGTGAAGAAGCGAAAAAGTTGAAGAAGTTGCGGCATGGTGAGCGATCGATTTGCACGAATGTCAAATCAACAGAACAGCCGTGTCAAGGGCGCAGCCATAGTTGCATTCATTCAAGCAGGCCTAGGTATTTTTTATATTGACTGGGATGCTTGACAGTCCGTTGCCGTTCTACGATGACTTCGCCACGCACCGTATTGCCGTAATCCCTACACTGGCACAAAGCACGTTGATCGCGATATTTGCGATAGCCTTTCCAAAACGCCATCTATGGGCAGCTTATGGCCTAATTACTAGTGCTTCCGTAGATGCTGTACTCAGAGCAGTGGCGTTTGGTGCAGTTCCAGTCCTTTTCAGTCTCTTTTTCATATTTGCCTATTGGACTGGAAGCCATAGCCTACGGCGAATGGACCATATAGCCCCTCGTCTTGATGAATTGAACTCGCGTCGAATCATATGGCTAGGCATAATCTGCGTTGTGGGCCACTGGGCATTGTACTTTGTGTGCGGAATAGCTGGACTTCACCGGTCCGTGCCAGATGTCCTATCTGTTGGATGGGACGCAGGACTGATCTCATATCTCCTAACGAAGGAAGATAAATATACGTTCGAAAGTGTCATAGGATTTTGGATCAGCCTTGTGATCATTGATTTAGTCGTAGGCAGCTCTATTAACGCCACGTTTCTAGAACAGAACGCAAAAATGAGCGTACAGATCGTAGGATTTCTGTTGCGCCATGTAATTGTTCTGCTACCGCTAGGACTCATATTATGGGGCATCAGTGAAGCAGCTCGGTGGCTCGCTTCACAACGTGGATCAAAAAAAGTAGGAGCTTCGCTTTAGACCGTGTTCTCCCTGAGAGGATGAGAGCTTGTATGTGCGACTGCCAGGCAAAGAGATGTTGCGGCAACAACAAAAGCGAGGTCTAGCGTTCTGGTGGGGTTTTATTGCTTTCAGTCTGGGGCAGTACATGCACAACACAGGTCAGATCCGGGCCCGCGCGTCATGTTTCACCCGTCTCAGGCGACCCGAGACCATGTGCTTTACATCATGGGTGGCTGCTTCGTACGAATGGAACTTCTGTTTGAGAAGCGGGAGGAGTGACAGGGGTTGGCACCGTCTGCGGAGTCTGCCTCGCAGTCCATCTTTTCTTCATTTGGAACAGCCGCATGGTCCGATCGGCGAGATCCCGACAGCACATTGATTTTCTGGAGCCGGCGAGTGGAATCGAACCACCGACCTGCGGTTTACGAAGCGGTCCCGAAGCAATTTCTCCC
>JAJFBJ010000085.1 GCA_020697375.1 Nitrospira sp.
CGTCGACTGAGGAGAGACGCTCGCCTTGGGTCTTTCCGAGTGAGAATCCGGACACCCACATGGATCCTCGGAATTTCTATCGGCGGGTCTATTTGCCCAAGGTGAAGGAGTTGGGGCTGGAGGGCGTGTCATGGCATACGTTGCGCCATACCTTCGCGAGTCGGTTGGCGATGTCTGGAGCCACCGAAGGCACGATTGCCGCACTCTTGCGGCATAGCGGGACGAGTCTTGTAAGACGATACGCGCACCTGAGTCCATCGCATCTCCAGGATGAAGTGGAGAAGGTGGCAGCATTCGGAAGGGTGATAAGCCGGGAGGTTCAGAATCAGTTGCCCACGATTTCAGTTCCAACCGTGACCGGAACCGTGACGGGCGGAAACCAGTGATGAGCAACCGAGTGATAAGTTGCGGAAATGATTGGTGGCGGTGACCCGGATTGAACGGGTGACCCGCGGCTTATGAGTCCGCTGCTCTGCCAACTGAGCTACACCGCCACGGCACATGTGCTACTTGATGAAGTGAACCGCAATAATAGCCGAAGCAATGTCGAAGTGTCTACCGACCGCCTATCAAAACCCTGCCTGCCCTGGCGAGGGATTTTTCCCACATCGAACCTTCGTTTCTCGGTTGAATATCGCCGCATTAACCGCATTTCACCTTCGATTCATCCTTGATCATTTCTGTCGAAGCTGCGGAATCACGTTCTCGATCTCTTGTATCGTCGGTCGATGTTGTTCGGTTCGGCATTCCACTGAGTATGGTCAACCGTAAGTAACCGTCTGTTCGACCAGTAACGATCCTGTCGTGATGGAAATCCTGACGGATAAGCTGGAATAAGTAGCTTGGGCTCGATAGACTGGCGGACAGGTCAGCCGGTCCTTCACGAAGGCTGAGTACCATGGCGTAGATGATCGCGGCAGTGGTAGCGCGGATAGAACATTGGAATCAAAAGATTCAACGGAATGATTTCCAATCGGATGGTGTGATGAACGATCGACGCAGCAGGCCTTCGGCAAACGAGAAATTCACCATGCGGCGAACCTCGAAACAAGCGACTTTCCCGATTCTATTGCCGACGGATTTTCAGGAGCCGGCCCGGCGGGCGTTCGCCTATGCCGTGAAGCTTGCGAATGTACTGGGCGCCAGGCTGCATATCCTGCACGTGATCAAGGCATTGTCCCCGTCACCAGGCGTATCCTTCCACAGCCGCTATTTGAACCCGCTCAAAACTTCAGCCATGCTGGAATTGGGACGGCTCTCGAGATTGGCGAAGGAAGCCGGCATCCATACGGAACCCCACCTTCTCTTCGGTGAACCGAGCGATTCCATCCTGGGGTCTACGGCTCGTTTCCATGCGGGGCTTGTCGTCATGGGGACTCACGGACGCACGGGCTGGGATCGATTGCGGCTCGGCAGCACGACCGAAGCGGTTGTCCGGAAAGCTCGTTGCCCTGTGCTGACGTTGCAGGAGGTGGTAGCCCGAGACTCCGTTCGGCGTCATGCAACGGCCAAGCTGGATCGATTCCTCGTGGCGACAGACTTCTCATCCTGCGCCGACGCGGCCTTGCGCTATGTGTCCCGGCTGGCGCCGGGGCTGAAGGCCAAGGTGTGTGTTCTGCACGCAGCGGGCGAAGGAACTCGTGAGCGCGCCCTGCGGCAGAAGCTGAATGCAGCGATTGAAAGATTACAACGGGCAGGAATAGAAGCCGAGAGCCTGGCCATTCCTGGAGACCCGGTGGAAATCATTCTGAAGCAGGCGGCTGAATGGCAGGCAGACATGATCGCCGTCGGCTCTCAAGGCCGCCGCGGATTGTCCCGCTTGTTGCTGGGAAGTGTGGCGGAGGCGCTGTTGAGGCGATCCGGTTGTCCTGTTCTGATCGTCAAAAATCGCTCCCGCTGAGACCGTCTCCCAATCGCCCCAAACCGGGGATCACAAGGCATGGATAGTTCCGTTACGTATTGTCTACAGCCAGGGAACCACGCGCGACACATTCTCAGTCCTCTGAAAACCGGCAGTCTCGAAAAGGATCCTTGAAGAAAGAGGCGTTATGGCTACATTGTTCCTCGCGCTGGTATTCGCACTCGTCATTGCGCTATTCGCGCTTCAAAACACCGCCATGGTGACCGTACGCTTTTTGTTGTGGGAGCATGAGGCCTCACTCGTACTGGTAGTGCTTGGAGCGGCATGCCTTGGCGCAGCATTGGCATTTGCCGCCTCACTCGGCCAGCGCCTTCGCCAGACGAGGGAAATGCGCCGGCTCGGGGATACCGTTCATTCGCAGGCTGAAAGAATCCGTCAGCTCGACTCACCTGCGCAAGAAGAGCAGGCTCCCTATCCTCCAGGCTCCTAGTGGTCAATAGGTCCACATAATGCAACCAGCGCATAGTACCGATGATCCGTTTTGCTCGCGGCTGTCTGAGTGCCCTGGTGACCATGACGGGCATCGATTGCATTCGAGCCTATGGATCGGGCATTGTGTTTGAAGGAGACCAGAAAGACAGCATGTTGGAACATCCCGGCAGATGTTCACGATGACAGTCTCTGTCGGTTAACAAGCAGAAGGAGCAAGATGGAATCCTTCGCGGTACTCGGCCTGCTCGCCCTCATCATCGGCATAATCGGAATCATCGTGCTCATGAAGGGGAAAAAGAAGAAAATCCGCTGAACAGATGCGCTGACTTTGCTGTTCTGCCCCAACGGCGTAAGTGGTCCGTCATGAGATAGTGGTCGGTATGATGTCATTCTAGAAGTTCTCTGCCCCGCCGAACCCTCCCTCGTGCACAATAGAGCGATCCCTGCCTTTTCTCGCAATTTGAGTGCATCCATAGGCTGCGGCAAGGCTGATCCAGCGACTGGGGCTTTGCCCAGTTATGATTGAGATCAGTAGCACCATACTAGTGAAAGCCTCATGACCGATAGGAATGACGCCTTCGGCGGTCCCCAGGTCCTGTTGTGACCTGTGCCTGATGCCCTGAGTGTAGAGAGGATGAGGATCGACGATTCTGCCGGTACCGACTGCAGAGGATCGTTTAAAAACTCGGTTGAGTATATCTAACCAGGAGAAACGCCATGGCCCATATCTTTATTCATGTCGCTGCGGCCTCAGCCCTGCTTGCTGCCGGGGGAATCTCGGCCGGGTGGGCGCAGGTTAAGACCGTGAAAGATCCTATTCCTTACGAGTCCGTGACGGAATCCGAACGACTGTACCAGGAAGACCGCGCGGAGACCATTCGCGGGGTGGTTGAAAGCCTCGATACGGTCACGATGCGGGAAGGCGCGCCGTTTAGACAGCTTCGCCTCAAGACCGGTGATGATACGCTCGTGGTCCATTTAGGGCCGCAATGGTTTATGGAGCAACAGGTCCAGCGCCTTCAACTGGATGTGGGCCGAGAAGTCGAAGTGCAGGGGTCTCGGGAGACGGTGAATGGGAAACCGGTATTGGTCGCTGCGGAAATCCGAAATGATCGTCGGGATGAGCAGTTGAGGCTGCGTCATCCGAGCGGCGTCCCAGTGTGGGCCGGCAGCGAGTACATGCGCTGACCGATGTTCCCATGATCAAAACCATTGTCATTCTGGGAGCCTCCGGAGATCTGACGGCTCGGTTTCTGCTGCCTGCCCTGGCCTGTCTTCATGGCGCTGGACAATTGCCGGAAGGCTTCCGGGTGTTCGGCCTCGCCCGCGATCCGTGGAACACAGACACATTTCGGCAGCGCGTCGGGGAAAAGATGGCCCGGGCAACGCCCGATACGACGGGGGCATCGCGCGATGCCATCCTCTTGATCAGCGAGTATCAGCAGGTCGATGTGATGAACCGCGATCAACTCGGCAAGAGCCTGGATGCTATCAAGGAACCGATGGTGATCTATCTCGCGCTCCCGCCGTCGCTGTTCAAACCGACGATCGAGACGTTGGCCACCCTCGATCTGCCTCGGGGCACCAAGCTGGTATTGGAGAAGCCCTTCGGTGAAAACCTGGCTTCCGCGCAAGACCTGAACCGATTGCTGCATGAATCGTTTCCCGAACGGGATGTTTTTCGGCTGGATCATTTTCTGGGTATGCAGACGGTGCAAAACATCCTGGGTCTCCGATTTGCCAACCGCGTCTTCGAACCGCTCTGGAATTTTCAGCATATCGAGCGCGTCGAGATCATCTGGGACGAGACTCTCACGGCCGCCGGTCGGGCGTCTTTCTATGACAGGACCGGCGCGCTACGCGACATGATCCAGAATCACCTGTTGCAGTTGATGGCCGTGATCGGGATGGAGCCGTTCCACTCGCTGGATGAACGCACGCTTCGGGACCGCAAAGTGGATCTGTTGCGGGCGGTGCGCCGTCCGTCGCCTGAGGAGGTGGTGCGGTACAGCGTTCGTGGACGCTATGGAGAGGGTACAGTTCACGCGTGCAAGATTCCGGCTTATGTGCGGGAACAAGGGGTCGATCCGAATCGGAATATCGAAACCTTTGCCCAGGTGAGACTGGACATCGATAACTGGCGCTGGTCCGGCGTCCCATTTCTGCTCCGTACGGGGAAAGCGTTAAAAGCCGACCGGCGTGAGATCGCCATTCACTTCAAACCGGTCCCTCATCTGGCCTTTGGACAGCAGGCTCAACCGAAGGCCAACATTCTCAGCATCGGATTAAATCCCGATCAAATCGCACTGTCGGTCAATGTCAACGCCACGGGCGATCTGTTCGAACTCGATCAGGTGCATTTGGACAGCACGTTTGCTTCAGGGAGTCTTCCTTCGTACGCCCGGCTGTTGCTCGATGTGGTGAGCGGGGATGTGACCCTGTCGATCCGCGATGATGAGGCCGAAGAATCCTGGCGGATCGTCGAGCCGATTCTCGCCGTCTGGGCCGAAGGCGGGGTCCCACTCGTGGAGTATCCGGCCGGGTCCGACGGCCCTTCGTGACGACGGGGCGACTTTCTCAACAGCCTGCAGGAACAAACAGGAGCGAGTATGTCTGAGCCCGCCTTCAAGGCGCTTAATCGGATTGATAGGTATCTGGCGATCGAAGATTACGGCCTCATAGGGGAGGGCGCCACGGCGGCGCTCATTGGACGTGACGGAAGCCTGGCCTGGCTCTGTGTCCCTCGGTTCGATTCGCCGCCCCTGTTCTGTAGTCTGCTCGATGCGGAACGAGGAGGGCACTTCATGGTGGCGCCCGACCAGGTGCTGGAGTCCCGCCAATTCTATGAAGCGGATACCGCCCTGCTGGTCACAGAGATGCGGTCTTCAACCGGTCTCTTGCGCGTGACCGATCTCTGTCCATTGCTGGGAGGCGCCGATCTTTCCGAGGACATTCCGGCGACGCGCCGTGAATTGCTCCGGAGCGCTACGGTCATTGAAGGATCCGTGCGCCTGCAGATTCACATCGACCCCTATGGCGGAGCGGAGGCGGAGGGGCGTGATGAAGGACTCCGCATTCGTTGCCACGCGCAGCCCGATCTCACGGTTCTCCTCTTCTCCACCGTCCCGTTGACCGGGCTTCGCACCTCGATAACGCTCACTGCTGGACAATCACTTCACCTGCTCCTCTGCTGGCGGCACTCTTCGGCCCATTCCGCACATATCGATTACGCGGGCCTCAAGAAGGATACCGTGGCGGTCTGGCGTCGTTGGCTGAATTGTCTGAAGTACCATGGTCCAGGGGAGGCGCTGGTTCGCCGCTCCGCCATCACCATCAAACTGCTGGATCACTTCGAGAACGGCGCGATCGTCGCGGCTCCGACGTCTTCGCTGCCGGAACTCATCGGCGGAGGGCGCAACTGGGATTATCGTTATGCGTGGGTGAGGGATGCGGCTTTTTCGGTCTATGCGCTGCACCGCATCGGCCTCTCGCGCGAAGCTGCCGGGTTTTTGGCCTGGTTGTTGGACGCCGTAGAGCGCGATGGAGAACCCCGCGTCATGTACGACCTCGACGGACGGATGCCTCCCGAGGAGCGGCTGGATACGGAGTTGGAAGGCTACCGTCGTTCTCAACCCGTTCGTTGGGGCAATGCGGCCGCAGAGCAACATCAGCATGATATGTACGGGGAAATCGTGGACTGCGCCTACCAATGGACCGCCCATCATGGAAAGATTTCAGAGCGCTTGTGGAATCGGCTCTCGAAGCTGGTACAGGCGGCGGCAGGAGCATGGCGCGAACCGGATCATGGCATTTGGGAGGTCCGCACCCGTGGACGCCCCTTCACCTATTCGGCTGCCATGTGCCAAGTGGCGTTGGATCGCGCGGCCAGGATGGCGGAGCGTTTCGCCTTGCCCGGACCATGCGCGAATTGGAGAAGCCGCGCCAAGGAGATTGAAGACGCGATCCTCACCGAAGCCTGGGACCCGCACATGCAATCCCTGACCGAACACCTGGGCGGCGGAGGATTAGACGCAAGTCTCCTGGCGTTGCCGCTCCGTCGAGTCGTGACGGCGGATCATCCGAAAATGATCGCCACGACCCGCGCCATCGTCGAGCGACTTGGAGCGGGACAGGGATTGCTCTATCGCTACCGGCCGGATGAATCGCCCGACGGGATTGCCGGGCATGAGGGGGCCTTTCTCCTGTGCAGCTTTTGGCTGGTGGACAATCTCGCCAAACAGGGCCGGCTGGATGAAGCCATGGAGTTGTACGAGTCCCTCTGCGGAAGAGCCGGCACGCTTGGGCTCCTGCCGGAAGAAATCGATCCTTCCACCGGGGCGTTTCTTGGAAACTATCCCCAGGCGTTCAGCCATATCGGAGTGATATCGAGCGCGGTCAATTTGGCGCGAGAATCAGAAAGGAGGGGCAAGACCAGATGAATGCAGATATCCCGACAAGCCCCCTCGGCCATAAGAACGCGGCAAGAAGGAGGTTGGACGCCATGGCACAGGACTGGATCGATATCTCTGTCCCCTTACGAAACGGCATGCCGCACTGGCCGGACAATCCGCCGCTTCGGATAGACCGAACCATGGACCTCGACTGCGGTGACGAGGCCACCGTCTCAACCCTATTCATCGGATCCCACACCGGAACCCATATGGATGCGCCTCTGCATTTCATCAAATCCGGACAAGCGATGCATGAGATGCCATTGACTGCCACAATCGGCCGCGCTCAGATTATCGAGATTCACAATCCGGATGCCATCACGCTGGAGGAGCTTCGCCGGCATGCGATCCGACCCGGAGACCGCCTGCTGTTCAAGACGAAAAATTCCCTGCGCCGATGGTGGGAGGGGGATTTCATCGAGGATTTTGTGTATCTGACTACAGAGGCCGCTCGCTGGCTCGTGCAACAGCGTGTGCGGACGGTGGGTGTCGATTACCTGTCGGTCGGGGGATACGAGAAGAACGGGCCTGAAGTCCATCATGTGCTGCTCGAAGCGAACATCTGGATTATCGAAGGTCTCGACCTCTCAGGGGCGGAACCGGGTCGGTACGATCTGATTTGTCTGCCTCTGAAAATCGATCAGGGCGACGGCGCGCCAGCGCGAGCCGTGCTACGCCCACGCCGCGAACCCTCTTCTGGCCAGACAGAAGACGATGAATTGACGGACTGTGTCGAGATAGAGGAGCCCTCATGACTGAATCGGACCGCCGGCAGAATCCCCATACTCCGTTTTAAACGCGGGCCTTGGGGCGGTCTGCGCTTCAGGACAAACAACTCCCGGATTTTCTGCTGGTTCTTCCCGCAAGAGTATCCCGTTCCGGTGCCGATACCGCTGGCCAGCCATCCTCAGGCTTGGGCGGCGTCGTCGATCTTACCTGATTAAAACAATTTTGGGCCTCCGACCGGAAGCATTCGGACAACTGCTTCGGATCCGCCGTCTTCTCCTGCCGGACTTCCTGTCCTGTATGGAATTGCACAAAGTGCGGGTTGATTCTGCAAGCTCGATGTGCGATTCGAAGGCTTGCACGGCAGGATCAGGTCAATGCGTCCGGGGGAGGATCGCTTGATATCGTCATCGAGCAGTAAGACATCGTGACGATCCAGGGCATGTCCTCGCCAGTGGAATAGTTCGCCGAAGCAGGCGCGATGCTACTGAAATGCTATCGAGTAATCAGTCAATACACGGAGGTCTCTATCATGACCGGAGTATCCTTGGACAATGTCACGCCCTGGCTCCTCACCATGTCGGCGGCAGTGGGGACAGTCAGCCTGCGTATCGCATTCGTGCTCCTGCTGGGCTACGTCGGTATCCGATTCGTTCGCCTCGGTCTGCAACAGTTGGAACGGGTGCTGGTTGTGGCCAGCGAGGCCACGGACCGGCTCTCCGGAACGGCACAGAAGCGGGCTGCGACCTTGACGGGGATCCTCAAAACCATCGCGATGACCGCGATCTGGGCGATCGTGATTATTCAATTGTTGCAACAGGTCGGCCTGGATGTCGCGCCGATTCTGGCCGGTGCGGGCATTCTCGGGCTGGCCGTGGGGTTTGGCGCACAGAACTTGGTGCGGGACCTCATCAGCGGATTCTTCATCATCCTCGAAGACCACATCAGGCTGGGCGATGTCGCCGTGATCAACGGGACCGGCGGACTCGTGGAAACCATCACCTTCAGGACCATTTCGCTGCGCGATTTCGCCGGCGTGGTTCATGTCTTTCCCAACGGGGCCATCAACAGCCTTTCCAACATGTCGAAGGACTGGTCGGCATTCGTCCTGGACATGCGGGTGGCCTATAAGGAGGATACGGATCGCGTCGTCCTCGTCATGCGGGAAATCGGTGAGGACCTTCGCGCAGACCCGGTCTTCGGTCCTTCAATGATCGAGCCGATCGAAGTGGTGGGAGTGGAAAATTTTGCCGACTCCGCCGTGATGTTCCGCGCCCGCATCAAAACGAAACCGCTGGAACAGTGGAACATCGGGCGTGAATACCGCCGTCGTCTCAAGAAGGCCTTCGATGCGCAAGGTATCGAGATTCCGTTTCCGCATCAAACCTTATCGATGGGGGAAGCCAGCAACCCCTTCAGAGTCGAAGTCGTTGCAGGATCGAGTCTGGCAAAGGTCTAGCCGGGGAACGCGGCAAGGCGCGAAGATCGAAACTGCGTCCGGCACTGCCGTCGCGGTAGATGAAGGGGCACAGCCAGACGGCCTATGCTGAGTAATCTTTGGGACGGTACTCGTCCAATCGCCGGTGAATGATTCCTTCGGACAGGGTCGGGTAGTAGCCCTTGAGGGCTTGTGTTCCGGTGGCCGCCGTGAGGTAATCCCGATGGCGCCGGAATTCTCTGAGCCGTTGCTCGACCCGCTGTTTCGCAGTGGCACAAAATGCATCGGCCAGTTCCCACACCGTCGTTCGCCCGCCGATTCTGGTTTGCCGCTCGGCGTAGAGCACCGTGGCCAGCATGGCGAACAAGTCTTCCCCGATCGCTTCGATCCTGTTCTGCAAGCGTTGTTCGTCCTGAAACGACGCTCGAAACCGCATCATCGCATAGAGAATGTCTCGTGCCAGGCGCCGGCTGGTCCGTTCGACATAGCAGGCCAACGGCTTGACTTGAGGCTGTGCAAATTCCGGCCGGTCCGGCAGTGGCCCTCCCAGCCATTGCCGCACGTACCAAGGAATATAGAATCTAACGAGCCTCAACGCCTGCCTGCTTTGATCAAGTATCGAGAGGTCATCGGCATAGAACCCTTTGGCTCGCTCCAGGTGATGGCTCAATCCTTCACGGACGACGAATGGCCGCAGGATATCCGTCGCGCCTTCACCGATCCGATACATCTCCGCATCCCGCACCAATTGCTCGATGCCGAAAGCCGCCTCGCCGCGCGCCTGCATGGATTCCGCGGTTTCGTATCCCATGCCTCCGAAAATGATCTGCGCGTCGCGGAGGAATCGGATCGTGTGTTCCGAGCAGAAGATCTTGGCGGCGGCGGCTTCGATGCGGATATCGTAGCGTTGCTCATCGGCTAGACGCCAGATCAGCATGGATAACGCCTCCATCGCGAACAGATGGCCGGCCATGTCTCCGATTCGGATCTGTTGCGTCTGTCGCTCCGCCAACGGTTTTTGAAAGGTAATCCTCTGGTTCGCCCGATCCAAGGTCGGTTGCCAGGCCTGTTTTGCCATCCCGAGGCAAATGGCGGGAATGCTGACGCCTCTGCCCACGTTCAGAATCGTCAAGGCATACTTCAGTCCCTTGCCGATGTCGCCGATCACCTGCTCGACCGGCACCTGCACATTCTTCAGGGTGATATGGGCATTCTCGATCCCACGACAGCCTTCGAACCGGCAGCGCTGGCGGACCAGCACACCAGGCGCAGCCATGTCTAAAATAAATGCAGAGTGGACTCGATCGTCCGCGCCTTCCCCCCCCGGAGCAGGAATCCATGCAACTTTTCCATCGCTCGATACCCGATGCGCCGGTACGCGGGCGATGAGTGTGGCATAGCGGGCGATCGGCCCATTCGTGCACCAGAGTTTTTCGCCGTTCACGAGGAAATGGCTGCCGGTGGAGTCCAGCACCGCTTCGGTTCGAACATTGGCCGCATCCGAGCCGGTCATCGGTTCCGTGAGGGCAAAGGCCGAGATGGCTTCTTTCGCGACCAGTGGGAGATACGTTTTCTTCTGGTCTTCACTGCCGAAGAGAAGGATCGGCATGGCAATGCCGATGGACTGCGGCACCGCCACCGTCAGGGCGAGAATGTTGCTCCAGCTCGCCATCAGGGTGAGGACGCGACCATAGTTCGTATAGGAAAAACCGAGGCCGCCATATGCCTCGGGAATCTTCATGCCGAAGGCGCCAAGCTTGAAAAGTCCCTGAATGACGCGCTCCGGGATCCTTGCCTCGCGTTCGATTTCCTGCGGGTCCACATCGTGAATCAAAAAACTTTCGACCTGTTTACAGAAGGCCTCACCGGCAGCTTTTTCCTCTGGTGGCTCAGGAGGAGTCAGCATCAGGTTGAAATCCGGCCGCCCGTCATACATTCCAGCCATGAAGCTTGCGCCGGAAAGTCGTTCGCGGGCTTCTTCGATCCGTTCGAATCCTTTGACGAGGCTGCTCATGTGTTGCCTCAACTCTGTTATTCATTCGTGATCCTTGAATTGTCTGTCCCGATAGGGAGCCAGCGCATCTGCCAGGCGTTGCTTGAGTTCCAGACGCTTGGGTTTCCCGGTGGAGGTGTAGGGTACCTCATTGCCGATGAGCATCACTTTGGGTCGCTTGGAGAACGGGAGGCGCCCGTGGCAATAGGCCAGGATGTCCTTTTCCGCCGGAGGGGAGGCCGGATCTTTCGGCACGACATAGGCGGCGATTTCCTCGCCGTAATAGCGATTGTCGAAGGGCAGGGCCATGGCGAATTGTACGGCAGGATGACCCTTCAACACGTCATCGATCTCCAGCGGCGAGATATTCACGCCACCACGAATGATCAGTTCCTTCAGGCGACCGGAAATGAAAAAGAACGGCCGTCCGCGCTCGTCGGCGAGATAAAAACCTTCGTCTCCCGAACGGAACCATCCCCACTGGAACGCCGCTTCGTTCGCATCGTCCCGTCTGAAATAGCCCGCGCAGACCGTTGCTCCCCGGATGCAAATCTCCCCGCGAGCCTGTTCTGGCGCTTGCTGCCCGCGCTCATCGAGTATCGCCATGACATTGTGGCGCAGGGCCAGCCCGATGGATGGGAATTCATACTCCGCGAGCCAGCGGCGATGTTGCTTGGAGGTCAGGTCGTTCGGCAGGAAGGAGGAGTAGCAGGTCGTCTCCGACAATCCGTATCCATGGCGGATCGGGAAGCCAAAACGATCTTCGAAGCGCAACGCCGTGTCTTTCAGCAACGGGCCGGCGCCGCAGATCACGCCGCCGAATCGATTCAGCCGATAGGCGGCGAGGTCTTCATCGGCATCCAGAAGAAATTCGAGCAACGTGGGCACGACGCTGACTGACGTCACGTTCTCTTCATGGAGTCGCCGCCAGAAGGCGCCGGTTTTGAATTTCCGGTTCAGCACGAGGCTTCCCCTGCAGTACAGCGGGGTGATCAGTGTGACGACGATGCCGTTGACATGGTGAATGGGCAGCACGCACATCAAGCGGTCCTCGATACCGAATCCATGCCATTCCGCGATGGCCTCCGCATCCCTCAGGAGATTGGCCATCGTCAGGATCACACCCTTCGGGGAGCCGGTCGTGCCGGACGTGTAGATGATCAAGGCCTGGTCGTCCAGCCGTGATGCAGGCAGCGGGAGGTGAGAGGGGAGGGAATCGCCGGGACTTCGGCCGTTCGACCGCGATCCCTTGCCGCTGAGCCTGCCGCCCTCGTCGAGGGGAATGACTTCGCGCAAGGCGGGCAGGTCGCGCTGGAGGTCCTTGATTTCCTCGTAGACCTCTTCCCAGCACAAGACGGCTGAGACTTCCGAATGTTCGAGTATGTAGCGCTTCTTCTCAGTCGATTCTTCGATATTGATCGGCACGACGGCGATTCCCAGCGTCCAGGCCGCCAAGTAGGTGAGCAGGGTCACGTCGTGGTTGAAGAGCAGGGTGGCGACACGGTCGCCGCGTGCCAGACCGAAGGTGCTATGGAGGACATCGGCCATCCGTTCGACGACCGTGCCGAGTTCCGCATAGGTATAGGCTCTCCGCAAGCGGCGGTCGTCGTCGCAGTAGGTCAGGAAATTTCTGGAGGCGAGCCGCGGGTCGTAGACGCGCGATCGAAAGAACTCGGCAAACGAGGCCCAGGGAAGATGCGAGGGACTCCCCTGGGTCTCACGGGCCTGTTCGATTCTGTCATGCACGCCGGTCAAGTGGCTCATAGGTCCTCGGCGCTGGTCCTGTGTACAGGGCTCGCGGTCTGATCAAGCGATTGTGGTCCTGTTGCTCGATGACATGCGCGCACCAGCCGGTAATGCGCGAACAGACGAACAGCGGAGTGGAGAGATCACGCGGGATTTCCGTCAGGAGATAGACCACCGCGGTATAAAAATCGAGGTTGGGGCGAAGTCCCTTCTCCTCCAGCATGATGCGGTCGATGGTGGAGGCGATGTGATACCAGCGGTCGTCTCCGCAGAGCCGGCTGAGCCGTTCGGCATGGCGCTGGATGATCGTCGATCGCGCGTCGCCTTGCCGGAGCACGCGATGTCCGAACCCCATCACTCGCCGTTTCTGAACGAGCGCCTCTCGTATCCAGGGCTCCGCCCGGTCGGGACTGCCGATGTCGAGGAGCATCGATGTCACCGCTTCATTGGCTCCGCCATGGAGCGGACCTTTCAACGTCGCCACGGCCGCGGTGACGGCGCCATGAAGGTCCGTGAGGGTGGAGGCCGTCACCCGGGCCGCAAAGGTGGAGGCATTGAACTCATGCTCGGCATACAGAATCAGAGACACGTTCAATGCCCTGGCCATGGCAACGCCCGCCTCACCGTCCTTGGGACCTGCAATCAGATGCAGGAGGTGTTGCGCGAAGCTTCCGGTCCGGCCGGGGTTTTCCGGTTGTTCTCCCGACATGACATGATAGCTGCCGGTNNNCGGTCCGCAAGACGTCCATCGGGTGCATGCCGGGCCGCAGGCTTGTCATAAAATGCCGCACCGGTTCAGGCAGGATTCGATTCCGTACCAGCAGATCGGAAAACTCCTCCAGCTCCGCTCGCGTCGGTAAATGGCCGAAGAGAAGCAGATGGGCGACCTCTTCGAAGCTGCTCGATTCCGCCAGGTCGCCGATCGCATAGCCGCGATAGCGAAGTCCCGCCTCTCCTTCATCCACCTGACAGAGGGCCGATTCTCCGGCGATGACGCCTTCCAGCCCCGGACTGTAGGAGGCATGACCAGCCGCCTTAGTCGCGGGCTGCGCTCGTGTCGCTTGGCTCATGGGGCCTCCGCTGCTGTTCCGCAGCCTGTTCGTATCGAAGCAATCCGTAGAGTTCCTGCCGCGTCATCATGTGATCGAGCCAATGCCGCTGAGAGCCGAAAAACTTCAGTTCGACCAACAGGTGCTCGACGGCGCGCAGGGCGGCCCGCAACGCGCTGACGGGGAACAACACGCCGCGATAGCCTAATATTTCAAACTCACCGACGCTCAGATAGGGCGTCTTTCCGAACTCGGTCATATTGGCGATCAAAGGGACGTGGATGCCTGCCCTGTTCAACTCCATCGCAAAGGTCCCGAACTCATCGGCGGACAACAATGCTTCGGGAAACAGCGCGTCTGCTCCGGCCTCGGCATAGGCTTTCGCCCGCTGAATCGCGACCTCCAACCCCTCCACCGCGCGGGCGTCCGTGCGGGCCACGATCATGAAATCTCGATCCTGCTTCGCCTGAACGGCCGCCGTGATCTTGGCGACCATGTCCGACATCGGAATGATTCGCTTGCCTGACAGATGGCCGCATTTCTTCGCCGTCTCTTGATCTTCGATCTGCATGCCGGCCAGTCCGGCTCCCTCAAATTCCTGCACTGCTTCTCTCACGGCCGAAGGAGGCCCATAACCGGTATCCGCATCGACGATGGTCGGAATGGCCACAGCCTGGGCGATGGTCGCCGCTTCTCTTGCCATCTCCGCCAACGGGACCAGCCCGATATCCGGAAGGCCGCGGGCGGCTGAAATCGCGGCTCCCGATACGTAGATAATCTCATAGCTGGCTCTCTCGATTTGGATCGCCGACAGCGCATTGAACGCGCCGGGAATGGGGAGGGTGCGCATGGCCAGCAACCGTCGCAGGCGCTGGGTTTTGGAGAGGGTCGATGGATCATGCCTCATGATCGGGTCTCCTCAAGAGCGGCATCAGCCTGCCGATGTCATGTTCCTGTTCCAGCTTCCACAGGAACGTGATCACGCGCTCCATTCTTGTTCGGCCGAGTAGCCTCGAAGCCAGCCGCCGGAATTTGTCTTCGATTTCACGGTCCGACATGGGATGACCGGGATGGCCCAGTGGAAGGTCCACCTGCTGCATATACTGGCGTCCTCCATTAGTCCTGGCGATGATGCGGGTCGGCATGGCCTCCGGATAGCGACCCACGAATTCCGGTTGAGCCAGGACTCGGATCTTCTTCATCAGCCCGAGCAAGGAAGGGTCTCGCAACCGTTTCGGGCTGAACGAATGCATGGTCACGCGACCATCGAGCAAGGCCGCGGCCACGCAGTATGGAAAACTATGGTCGGCCGTTTCCCTGGTGGCAGGCTGCCACTTTTCCGGATCACGTCCGATAATTTCGATCGCCACGTCATAACTCCCAATCGAGACATCGGCCAGATTCTCGATTGCCTGCTGACCTTCGGCCTTCGTCAGCTCGGCCCGCAGAGCCAGCGCCGCTTCGACCGCAGTCTGCGCGTGGTACTCCACCGGGAAATGTTTGATGTAGGTATCGAGTATCTTGAAGGGAACCGGCTGTCCATCCGACAGGGTCTCTCCCCCCAGTTTCGGCAGCTCAAACGGTCCGGAGACCAACTTCATGAAGCCTTTTTCTCCTTCGAAAATCGGCGCCGGTCCTGTCATGCCCCGCCGGGCCAGAAGAACGGCGAACATTCCATTGCGCGCGGCATTGGAAAACGCGCAGGCCTTCCACATCGACAGATCGCCGACCCTGGTTTGCCGGAGCGCCACATTGGCCACGCCGGCCAGATTGACGGCCTGCAGGGTTTGCTCATCGGAGAGTTTCATGGTCTTGGCCACGCCCAGCGCGGATGAGATGGCCCCATAGGTCACATGGTCCCACCCCCGCGGTCGCAACGCGGCTGCATCACAGAGCCGGCAGTGGATTTCATAGGCCAAGGCTATGGCCTGGATGACTCGTTTGCCGGATGCATGGGTGGTGTCTCCGGCTGCGAGGACCGCTGCGATATTGTCCGATGGATGGGCCGGTTCTTTGGACAGATAGGTATCGTTGAAGTCGAGGTACCGGACCATCGCGCCGTTGGCGAAGGTGGCCAGATCCGGCATGGTTTTGTGTGTCGTTCCCCAGATGGTTGCTCCGCCTGGCATCCTGATTGATTGAGCCACTTGGCGCGCGATCTTGCAGGGAGCCGCGTTCCATGCGCCGAATGCGCAGCCGAGGCTGTCCAAGATCCGCCGTTTGACCTCATGCACGACGGCGCT
>JAJFBJ010000086.1 GCA_020697375.1 Nitrospira sp.
ACACATTCAAGTGTGAGGTTTTCATCCTCAACAGTTCCACTCGATGTAACTAAAAAGTCTCCACGTTTTGTCACGGAGTCTTTAAGCCTCTTGACCACCTCCGGCGTGGCCTTGACTTGTACGTCCGCCGATGCTGCTTGTCCAGTCGCCTTATCGGTTTCAGTGTGGATAGTGATTTCATCGGAAACGGCATCCGATCCCACGGCGGCCATAGCACGCAAGAGGCATCCGCAGTTGGCACAGCTTCTCGGCAAGCCCGTGTAGCAGTTCTTGCAGCAGTGTGAGGTCACGAGGACCTTATAGTCAGCAGCTTCTCCAGCATGCTCCGCTGGCGCTACGGAAAGGAACAGGATGAACGTCAGGTGGGAAACCATGTATGCTGCCAACATATGCGACCTCCTTAAGAGAAAGAGTGAATTGAAGACGACTAAGAAACACTGCGAACATGGTACTCAATCATGGAGCGCGTCGATTGATCAGCGTGTTGGAGGTCTTTCACTTTGCCCAGCCTTGATGACAGACCGATCCGCTTTAGCGTCGCAGGCTTGCGTTCTTTACTGGAAAGCATGATCGGGCTAGCCATCGAAGCAGTGGTTCCATCATAGTTTTCGATGCGTGCACCAATGTTTCTGCGCAAGCTGCAACATGCGGGAAGGCTGGTCCAGCAATGACAGCAGCGTGCCAAGGACGCTTCGGCCAGAATTGCTTCTACGCTCATCAACAGGGAGCGAATAAAGGCCGTAAGAAGGCCGCTTCCTTCTCTGCTGAAGGGGCGTTCGCATTCCCACACGTCAGGAACATTCGATTGGTAAATAACTATGGAGGATTTGTCGCGAGCAAGAGGCCATAGCTCGAGTTCTTCAGCTGGATTGTCGCGTCTGACGATGATGCCCTGTACATGTCTCTGCCCGGGAACGTATTCCTGGAAAGTGGGCAGTTCTAACTTGTGGTGATCGCTGAAGGTGGAGAAGGGGCCAATAGAAAAGACTTTGGAAACCGAGCAGCCATCCATGGCTCACTCCTTTCACTCACACTCTTCCACTTTGTGCGAATATCGCGTATCACACGGGACGACGGTGGAAGATCTACGGATTAGGGTCAGCTCTTAAACTATATGCCTGAGTGCCGATACATCTCTCGTCGGATATACGCCGCTCACAGCCGTGGCTAGAGCACTGAGTCATTACCTCGGTCATGTGGCTTAATGGGCCGGATTCGCCGTGGCAGTTCGCTGCTGCTGAATCGATGATGTGTGAACCTAAAGGCGTCGCATCGACCCAGATGCAGCCGGCTGCGAGAGGAAGGATGAAGATGCCGGGAAGCAGGAAAACGAACGCGACCATGTTGGCTCCTCTAATGCGCTGCTCTTCCACTGCTGTGTCCTCCTCAGAAAACGCCCCTCTGTCCCCATGGATGCGCAAGGGCCGTGCCAATCTAGAGAGGCCTACGTAAGAACTTGCTCCTGGATCGAAAAACTGGATATCACTAAGGAAAAGCAGTCCGGGCCGTTCAGCCCTGGCTTGCCCGCGCTACGTGTTCTCAAGCCGGTGTATCCAAATGGATTCGCAGGAGTATCTAAACTGATACGAAGGGGTAGGGAATCGAGAAGGTCCAAGGATCAGGTATGGCCGACGTGGAAAGGCCAGGACGCTACCCTGGCCAGTACACTCCCGACTGGTTCAACAGGTGTTGGAGTATGGTTTTCAATGATGCATTGTTGCCGTCGAGTTCAATGAGTTCGAGCAGACAGGCGATCGCGTCATACCACAGGCCGGATTCGGAATAGCGATTGATCGCCTCCCGATCGCATGAAGTCCAGGTACAGGGCATGTCGAGGGCGCATGCCTCACTAAACGGAATCCGTTCGATTGTCCCCCCCGCGACCACATCCCGTGAAGGTCGTTCAGGATCCAGCACGAGTGTCACAAACCAACGATACTGTTCCTGTTCTCTCAACGTTACGCCGTATTGTCCCAGCTGTATGCAATGGATGCCGGCGCCGAGCGGCGATGGAAGGGATTCCTCCAGAATGGGGCGTATTCCGCGCGAGTCTACCAATGTCACGGTGAGCTGGTTGGAGGTTTGACGCGACAGATACCAGCAGAGCGACGGATCGTTCTTGATCGTATAGGCGACATGGTCAGGAACGAGTGCGACCAGCAGAGGGACGTCGCCTTCCATGCCTCTGCTTTGTCCGCCGATCCTGGCGCGTGGACCATTCTCCTTTCGAGGCTTGTAATCAGGCAGCGGCATTTGGGAGGAGTCGAAAGCTTCCTCGGCGTAACTCTCGACGGCTGCCAACGGCGAACGGGCGGTGGACTGAAATCCGATAACCAATAACAAGACCAGAACAGCGAGCAGGGTAGGTCTTGCATGTAACATGATACTCACCGTTTATCTTACGGTTGCACTGCCGCATTTCCTTGCATCGAACTATTTTCCAGCCCCTTCCGCTGGGACGTGCGATTGCCGGAAGTTTCTGAGGCACGTCCAGATGTCGGCGCCGTGGTACGGCCCTTCCAAATCCGGATAAGAATCACCGGCAGGATAACCAATAAACAAAGGCCGGCCAGAGGCATTGCCGCGAGAACCACATCCGGTGTCATGTCGCCCTCCGTCTTTGTTTCCCCGCGTTGTCCCACGTGGGATTTCGTATTTGTTGCACTATCAATCCCGCAAGCCCGCAAGTGCCATGCCACTGGACGATACGAACCGTTCAGCCCTGGTTCCGTGGCATCGTGTCACGGGTCTCCAGCCTGTATCGAAAGTGATTCTCCTGAGTATCTAAATCGATACGAGCAAGCCAGAATGGAGTGGACCTAATCCAGGCCTGAAATACTATTACCGTAGGGAAGGGTCGGAAGAAGATAGTTGTCCTCCGCTTTACGTCCGGACATACAGGAAACCGGAACTGTGAGAGCAGCTGGAAGGATTCGTGAGCAATGGAAATTCTGTGGTAGGAATTGGTGCCGCGTCTCCTACGATAATGGAGACGCGGCAGGTGGCGTGGAGAACGAGGCGGTCCGGATCAGCGCTGGATGGGTACGATCCAGGTGGCCGTGATGTGCGGCCGGTTGCTTCCTGACAACCGGCGGCAACAGACCAGCTCTATCCCCATGCCGGGCACTCCACATAGGCGATTGGTGTTCAGCGCCTTTAGGCAGCAATTACCATGCCTCTTCGCCTGACCCTGCGTCCCGCAGCAGGCCAAGCATGTTGGTAAGCGGAAGGTAGCCGATCCGTATGTTTCAGCCGAATCTGCGGCAGCATGGCGAGATACCCGCGGCCTGCGAGACGGGATGGTCAATAGTTGAAGCGGAGCGACAGTGAGCCGACCTGTATCAAGGTATCGTATCGGCCGTTCACGGTGGGATTCTGGTTGCCGGCGACGTTACGTATTTCATACAGGCCGGCTTGATAGGACAGGTCGATGGCGAAAAGCTTCGGTTTGAACGGACCGATGCCCAGGTCGCCGCATCGAATGATCCCAAGGAATGATCCGTTCGCATGGCAGGCCAGGCCGATCCCGACGGAGGGCACATGCACGTTGGCCGACGGCACTCCCGGATTGAAGGTGCGGTCGGGAGTTTGCGCCTGCTGGTTCATGTAGCCTGCCCGCAAGGCCACGTTCCAGTCCGGCATCGATGCCAGGTGAAGCCAGCGATATTCGGTACCGACCATGAAGGTATAGGTGCTCTGCCAATTCTGCGGAAAGGGAAGGACGGCTCCGTTCGTCAGATGGATGTCAAGGTTCCGATTGGATTTCCAGCCGGTATAATCCACATCGAGTTCCAGCTTCCATTCATGATCCCGCGTGCGGACCGGCCATACGGCCATTCCACCCGAGAAGATCTGCGGCAAGACAAAGGTCCCCGATGCTCCGGCGACCGTTGCGCCATTCGCGAGAAAGTTGCCGGTGAGATGGAGCGTGGCCTGGCTGCGATAGACCATGCCGATGTTGACCAGCGGTTTTCCGTCACTGTTACGAAAGGGGGTATACAGCAGGCTGACGTTGAACCCTGCGGTCGTGTCGCTGCCGTTGAGCTCCACCAGCGAGCCGGCAGGGACGCCCAGTCCGCCGGGCCAGATGGATTTCTGTTCGAGATGGCCCTCTCCAAAAAGTCCTGAAAAGGTGTAGATATCCGCGCCCAAGCCGAGTGACAGCTGGTCGTTGAGCTTATACGCAATGGTGGGTTTGATATCGAGCAGCGGCAAGGTGGTGAACGTAAGCGCAGTTCGGAAGGGCCCATCATTCGGGTATCGCGTCAATGATCCGAACGGATTGTTGAACCCGATGCCGGCCGTGAGGTTCCCGAGCGCGGACAATCCAAGGTCTTTGAGATTGGCGACGAGATAGATATGGCCGGGAGGCGGCCAGGCAATGCTTCCATTGCGGTCTCCTGTCGCCTGGGCGCCGGTCGGGCCGGTGAATTGCGTGGTGCCGCCGACCAGTGATGTTCCGAACAGGTTTTGGAATCCATGCAGCTGGGTCATGCCCGCCGGATTGTAATGGAGCGCGGAGGGGTCATCCGCTTGAGCCACGAAGGCATTGCCCATGGCCGCTGCAGCGGCCGACTGCCCTTGGAGGCGGGGGGTTTGCGCGTGGGCTGATGTCGCCAGGGGAGGGAAGTAGGCTATGAGAAGAATCAGGTAGAGCAGCGTGCTGTGTCGGTGTCTCAGAAAAACCGGCATGCTCTAGCAGGTTGCGGAAAAGGTCCGACGGCTTCTTGAAAGATTTAGGCTCCGGCCAAGGCTGAGATTGCAGGCGGGGATATTCATTCCTGGAGCCCGCTGTTTGCCTTGTCGAATTCCCATGGGCATGGCACCGTGTTTCCCTAGACGGTTAACGTGCTATCGAAGGGCCGATTTGCATGAGTCGTCGCTGTCGGGCGTGAACCACCGGTCGATGGTCTGCCGCAACAGGACGGCATCGAAAGGTTTGAGCACATATCCCTGGGCGCCCGCCTCCACGGCTGCCATTGCGCGATCCAATGCCTCAACGGCCGTCATCACCACTACCGGGAGCGCCGGCCGAACGGCACGTAGTTCCCGCAAGACCTCAAACCCGTCAAGCTCCGGCAACCCCAGATCGAGCAGGACCCCGGCGACCGGCTGGTTCTCAAGCGTTTGCAATGCCGCACGGCCGTCCATGGCCGTATGGACATGAAATCCGTCCGATTCCAGCCGATCCCGCAAAAGATCGCAAATGTCGGGATCGTCATCCACCACCAATAATCTGCAGCAGGTAACGGGAAGGCTGGTGGAGTCCGATCCTCCATGCGGGAGCAGAGGAAGCGTGAATTCGAATTCCGTCCCCCGATCGACCTCGCTATGAACCGTGATGCTGCCGCCGTGTAGATCGATCAAATCCTTCACGATCGCGAGTCCAAGGCCCAGTCCCTTCGTATGGCTTCGCTCCTGTTGGTGCACGCGAAAAAATGGATCGAACAGTTTAGGAAGCGCTTCGGAAGGAATCCCCTGGCCCGTGTCACGCACGACAATGCGAGCCATCTTGTGGTCAGCCTTTGACAGATCGACTGACACATGGCCCCCATCCGGCGTGTACTTGATAGCATTATCCAGCAAATTGGTCAAAATCTGGCTGAGCCGATCGAGGTCCGCCCATACCAGCAGCGTGGGATCTGGACTGTGAAGGTCGATGTGGATCTGTTTCGCCGTGGCAAGGGGGCGCAATTGTTCGATGGACTCGGAGACCAGAACGGTAAGGGCCACATGGTCGAACGAGAGGACGAGTTTCCCGGCCTCGACACGAGCCAGGTCGAGCAGATCGGTGATCATCCGCGCCAGCCTGGTGCCGTTCGCCTTGATGCGAATGAGATATTGTTCTTGTTTCACGCTGAGAGAGCCGACGAGGCCTTCGATCATATTGTCTGCGAACCCGACAATACTGGTAAGCGGTGTCCGCAGTTCATGGGAGACATGCGCGAGAAACTGAGATTTGAGGCGGTCCATTTGCTTGAGCCGCGCATTGGCGGCTTCCAGGTCGGCGGTACGTTCCTGTACGCGGGCCTCGAGGCCGGCATTCAACGATTCGATTTCGCGGTACGCCTGCGCATTATCCAAGGCAATGGCAACCTGGCTGGCGAGCGTGATCAGCAGATCGAGATCGTCCTGTGTCAACGCCCGGCCCTGCGTGCGATCGACCGAGAGGGCTCCGATCACTTCGTCTTGCACCTTGAGCGGGACTGAAATGAAAGACTTCACCTGGACCATGGAGACCAGTTTCTGATTGATCGGATGCAGACGGTCCCACACATCGTGAATGTTGTTCGTCAAGACCGGCTCACCGCGCAGCAAAACGGTGCCCTCCACGCTCCGGGGGTCTGTGACGGCGACTTCTTGGGTGCGCAGAAGCTCAGCCACCTGTTGCGGCACGCCGCGCACTCGGAAATCGTGCGAAACCCGCCGGATGCGGTCGAACTGTGTAATGATCGCCCGGTCATAGTGCAGCTCGCGGACGATCGTATCCAAGACGTTGTTGAGCAGTTCTTCACGGTCGAATGTGGAGGTAAACAGCAGTCCGGCGCGATGCAGCGTGGTTAAATCATTCACCTTCCGGCGCAGGGTGACGGCCGTGCTCTGTTGTTCAAGGTAGGCTTCACGCAATTCTTCGTGGCGGGCATCGACGGTTTGCTCTTGATCCTTGATCAATCGCTGCAGAGGCTTCGCCGCTTGACGCATGTGGGTGGTAATCATCCACCACAAGAGTGAAGCTGGTACCGCAGCCAGGCCCAAAGCCTCTACCGTCGGCAAGTCCGGCTGGCGTAGATGCAGGTAGGTGAAGGTGCCTCCCGCAACCAGCATCCACATCGCAAGCGGCACGGAACTGCGGACTGGCGGCGTCCAGGTAAATTCCCATTCACAATAGGGATCGCCGTTCGCGGTGCAGGCGAGATCCCGGACCATGGCGGCCGGGGTGCCGTGCATTTGAGTCTGAACCCGCGCAATGCTGCTTTTGCAGGAGAGGCAGATGACATCGACGCAGCGGTTGCGGTAGGCGCCAAACTGAAGAAGGGCACGGTCGGTGAAAGTCATCCGTAAGACGGCCGAGCGGTTGGTCACCCGGCCGACCTCAAATTCCAGGACGCCTCGCACGTATTTGCTGCCGAAGTATGGCCACATTTTATAGAGCTGCTGGGTGGGAAAGGGCCTGCCCAGGATTTGAATGAGCGGCGGGACTTTCTTTTCCGCTCCAACATTCACGTGAAACTGAGCATCGCCGGACAGCTGCTCGCAAAACTCCCGCAAATAGCAGACGAACTCGTAGGAATAGCTGTTCCAGGGGTTGCGGAGGAAGTCGGGACTCACATGATAGGTCCGGTCCGGAAGGCGGTCATTCAGCAA
This sequence comes from Nitrospira sp., assembly GCA_020697375.1. The sequence continues at coordinate 7,366 of JAJFBJ010000086.1, forward strand.
CTCACAGAGCCGATCCATGGCCTGTCCGGCGGCCGAAGGACCGGCCACGCGGCTCAGGTGGTCGCAGAGGTAGTCGACGTTCGATTGGACGATGACCCCGCTGATGTCGCAGATCTTCTCTCCCCGGTCGTCGAGACCGAACGGGCGAAATTCCATCACCGGCCGCTCGAGGATGGAACGGTCTTTAGGCAGAAGGTCAGTCATAGGGAACTAGCCCGATCGTAAGCATTCGCCTCTCGGCATCCGCCGGGTCGCAATGACGCGATTTGTTAATCAAGGTCTCGACAGACCGGCGCTTCACGTAATACTAAGCGATCGAGGTCACAGGTCTTCAAGTATTCAATGAGCGCCAACCGATCTTCATGGGATATTTCACATCCCAGGATGCCGGCTTCCTTCACAGTTGCGCCACAATTGGGCGACGTGCGGAATTCATGTCCCTGATTGCCGTTGCCGAAAAGCTGGGTTTTGAATTCAAACCCTGCCAATGGATCGCGGAAGGTCGGGGACCCGCCGCATTCCGCCACGACGAACCCGACTTTCTGCGGGTCGAATTCCATGTTCGGGCTGAGATAGAAGCAGCTGTGCCGTTCTTTCGCCGGGGAGAGCAGTTCATAGAGGTTCGGCACCGATCCGTTATGAAGAAAGGGCGCGGTGGCCCAGACGGCCAGATGCGGGCGGGCGATATACTGCCGGTCGTCTCTCCATCTGTTCGTCAGGTGGCGGTATTCCTGATCGTCGGCGGCATCCTGCTGTTTCATCAGTTCCGTCGTGACGAACTCTGACGCATCCTTGGCCGAGAGCCGTCCTCGTCCCAGCGGGCCGGTATCGACCTGGCGCCCTGCGAAATTGTTCAGATAGGCAGAGTCGGTTCCGATCTCTTCCCCTGGCACCATGGTGACGTGCAGGCTAGGGCCGTTTGGATGCGGGTTTTCAAGCGCTGTCGCGACATGGCAATGGGCGCACAGATTCGGAAGTCCCTTGTTGCCGTGATAGAGGTCCTTGCCTCTTGCGGCCAATTTTCGATTGATGGCAGGAAAGGCCCCCGGCCATCGCGGAGGGTGCAGCCGGCGTGCGATATTCTCCAGTGTCTTTAGCGAGCTGATATCGAGTGACGATTGGAATTGCTCACTTGCTTCGAGAGGAAGCTGTGAGGCGTTTTTCGCCCAGGCGAATAGGTTGGCATTCACGCCGATGACTTGAGCGATATTCCTCGCGAGCGGATGTTGAATCGATCCACCCCATTGGACCCAATCATATTCCCACACTCCCCAGAGGGCCGGGATACTCACCGGAGCGTTGGCTGGTCTGAGATTGTCGGGATTGAGAGGAGCGAAGACGTGATTGCCGCCACGCCCGAGCGCGTCGAATCGGCCGGGGCCCCACAGGGCCGGCGAGGCGTCCTGACCCGCCCGGCTGACCATTCCCCGCGTGAGCGCGGCGACCTGGTTGGCCAGGGTCTGAATATTGTCGGGCGTGGCCGCCAGCCCGCGGCGCTGCAATACCCGGATCGCGAAGCTCTTGAACTTTTCAGGTGATTGTAAATCGCCCAGGCTCTCCAGGAGCGTTTGCAGAAAACGTGTGTTGTATTGAAGGGATGGCCCGCCTTCGATCCGAATCGGATTGCCTTGGTAGGTGAATTGGGTCGTATGGCAAAAGGCGCAGGTAAAGCCGACTTGTGGTACGGCGATATTCGGTCCTTCGGTCTTGGCGAGTCCGATCGGGAGTTTGTCAGGGTGGTCGGGGTCGACCAGGATGCCGGTTCGAGAGAAACTATTCTTGAGCGGTTCATCTTCGAGGGCAACGAACCAATCATAGGGCATCAGCTGCGTGCCGGCCGACGTATGGTACCACTGCTGCCGGTCCTGTTCCGTCCAGCCTTGAAGAGTGGACGGGCGCTGTTCCTGTCGGGGCGGCAAATCAACGGCCCGGCAATGCACCGCAGACAATGTGAACAGAAGCCCGGCGAGTGTCAGGACGCGATGGACGTAAAAACGCATGGCTCATCCTCCGATGATCTACATTTCTATGAGAAAGGGTTTCGGTGGAGGGAAGAAGTGCACCTCACTGCTAGGTGAGAGAAGCAATGCACATGCCATTACGTATGCGGCAGGGTACCTGGATCAGAATACGAATGCCATTGTTTTTTGAAAGATTCCAACTGCGGGTCGGAGGTTTCTTACAAAGAGACGCATTGAACGATCATGAGGCATGAGCCGAGGTAGCTCAGTATCCGAGGAGATACGGGAGCGGCCGATGAGAAGGGATGCCGGCCGGGATAGTCATGGAAGATTACTGATGGAGGTGTTTCATGGCGGCGGCGCAGAGGATGATGAAAAATCCCATCCAGAGCGCGGCGCGTTGAAAGGGAATCGATTCGTAGACTTCGGTTTCTTCCTCCTCATCCGGATCCCGTTTGAAAATGACGCTATAGAGGAACAGCGTGAGAAGACCTAATACCAGGATGAGCTTAATACAGAAAATCCACAAATACTTGGGGTGGTACTGCAGCGCATGGCCGGTTTGAGATATGAGAATCTGATTGACGAAGTGCACGTTGATACCGCCGGTAAACAGGAGAATAACGAGCAGGACTCCCGCCACACGTTTGTAGTGCTTGTAGAAGGCATCGGTGATCGGGCGAATGTATTCCTTGGGAACAGCGGCGGCTCGAAGGCCCGGCGTGACTGCCATTACCAGGAAGGCGAGTCCGCCGATCCAGATGACGGCCGACAGCAGATGGAACCAATGATTGACGATCGGAATCAGCTGGTTCAGATCGAGGAAAAGGCTTTGTACGGAATCCATCGTGAGATCGCCAGGGGGTGAACAGCGGGGGGCGAAGAGGTGGTGACCTCCTTCAGCCGATGCTTCTCCCTTGGTTGCTAGTCCTTCCCTCGCATGTCGAAATTGAAGACCGGCGCGTCATTTCCGAAACGTTTCTTCCGAAGCTCTTCCATCAATTCGACGGTGATGAGCTCGACCCCGTTCTCTCGAGCGTGGCGTTCGACGCCCTTCTTGACCATCGCGCGAAGGAAATAGGGGATTCGGCTGAGCCGCAGCTCGGAGGCCTCGTCCCACGGCACCTCGGCTTCTTCCGGCGTGTTGAACGCCACGGGGATTCTCTCGCCGCCTTTTGGCTCGTACAGGCACCACTGATCCTCGTCGAGCCAATCGCCATGATCGACATAAGGCCGCGCGCGGCATCCTCCGCAAATGTCGGTATACTCGCAATCGCCGCATTTCCCCTTGAGGTGCGGATAGCGAAAGGAGTTGAACACGTCCGATCGCTCCCACAGATCGACGAAGCTCGTCTCGCGAACGTTGCCGGCCGACAAGGGCATGTAGGGGCAGGGTGTGAGCTCCCCGTTCGGCGTGACCCGCGCATAGTTCGTCCCCGCGAGACAGCCTCCGCCCATATAGCCGGTGGCTTTGGTCAGAGGGGAATTGGGATCTTTTTCATAGGCAAGCCGCTTGAAATGCGGGGCGCAGCGGGCCCGCACCAGCATGTCCTTATATCGGTCCTGGCAATCAACGAGGTATCCCAGAACTTCTTCGTACTGTTGCGGCGTGATATCGGTCAGCTCCTCGCCGCGCCCCGTGCAGACCATGAAAAATACGTTGAGCACCCGCGCGCCGAGGGTATGGGCCCATTCCACCACTTCCGGCAGCTCCTGATAATTCATGGGCTGTGCGCTGAAGTGAACCTGGAATTGGAGCCCATTCCGTTTACAGGCTTCGATGCCGGCCAACGCGCTTTCAAATGCGCCGGGAACGCCGCGGAATGCGTCGTGTTTTCCCGAATCGAGAGAATCGATGCTGATGCCGACGCCCATGACGCCGATTTCGACCAGCGTTTTGGCCATGCGGTCGTTGATCAACATGCCGTTGGTACCGAACACCACGATGAACCCGAGCTTCACCGCATGCCTCGCGATGTCCAGAATATCCGGGCGCACGAGCGGCTCGCCCCCGGTGATCACCAGCAGGCAACCCTTATTCACCTCGGCAATTTGATCGATCAGACGGAAACACTCTTCCGTGCTAAGTTCGTCGGACCCTCCGCCGGCCTTCGTCGTCGCATCGAGATAGCAGTGATTGCACTTGAGGTTGCAACGCTTGGTCAGATTCAGCGCGACGAGGTAGGGCTTGAAGTCGTCGACAGTCCGGCCATCATTCGGCGCTGCGGACGGGGCGCTCGGAGGAAAAAATTGCGAGATTTGTTGCTGAAGAGTCTCCAGCTTTCCTCCGAGGGGAGGGAAATTCAAAACCGGTAATGATTTACCCATAGGTTCCAACATGGGGAATTATGAATTAGGAACGATGAATGTATAGATGGAAAGGTCGGTCGTCCGACTCGTTCACAATTCATATTCATCATTCAGAATGGCAAAACTAGGAACTAGCTTTGCCTGTCAGGTTGGCAATCATGTCTTTCAGATTGCCGGTCTTCATGGCGTCTGCCATATAGCCCTTGGCCTGCTCGATACCCTCGGTCGCCACTTCCAACGTGATGACCGTTGCGCCGATCTTGTCAGCATGTTTTTCGATCAGGGCCTTGGTGCATTCCCGCATGAACCCTTCCGGCGCCCGATCCAAGCGGGCGCGCGCATCGGGAGTCCAGGTATAGGGGGGCGAGCTGTCCGGAGCAACCTGTTCGGTCTCGGAACCATTCCCGTTCGGGGCATGGGCCAGGCTGCCATTGGTCCCGGCCATGTCCGTTGAAGGCTGAGGAGCGGTGCCGGTCCCCTTATTGGAAAAGATCGGCTGGTAGTCTTCAGCCGCCGCTTCGTGAATCATCGGGGAGGCGTATTCCAGGGTGATGGTGGTCATGCCGAGTTTGCGGGCGCTTTTTTCGATCTTGGCTTTGGCCCGCCGGCGTTGGAATCCGGCCGGCACGGCGCGGATCGCCTCCTTGGCATCCTTCGTCCACTGCATCGGCACGTCGTCATAGGCCAAGTCCGTCTCAAGGCCGCCTTCCGCCTTGGCCGCCGCTTCAAAGATGGTCTTGTCGACTTGCTTGAACCGATTGCCTTCCGCGCTGCAAACGGGGCATTTCACCGGCGTATCACCTTTGCCAATATAGCCGCAGCCGTCGCAGACGAAGTAGTTCTGGCTCATCCGATCGAGATAGGCCTGTGTGCCAGGGCTGTTGATCGGCTTTTCTTCGACGACCTGGGTCATCATGCCGCTCAAACCGGAGCCCATCAGATCCTGTGCGACTGAATCGTCCGCTTGCATCTTATCGCGGTCGATTCCAGCTGCGTCCAGGTTCCCGCCCAAGGCTCGCATCGCGTCCATCGCCCCCTTGGGAAGAATGTGTCCGACGGCCGAATCGACGACCGTATTACTGATGATCGTGTGGCCCTTCTCGATGGCGTACCGATGGATGGCGGTCTTTGCGACCCCACGGGCGAACACGGGGATCTTCTCCATGCGTCGCAGCGCTTCTTCGGTCCAGGCGATCGTATACTCGGCTTGCACGTCGATCGGTGGGACGTATTTTCGGTTCGATACCAGAATATTGCATTGCGCTGCCCGCAGCAGATTCTCCGTATTGCTGCCGATATCCATGTCTTCGTCGCTGTGCACGCCGATCCGTCCGACGATGAGCAGCCAGGGATTTTCTTTGCGTACGTATTGGATGATCTTTTCGAAGGCCTTCCCGTCCAACAGGGTCGTTTTTACGTCAGTCTGCTCGGCTTGGGCCATTTCGCGGGCAATGTCCAGATGCGACTGGTAGATCTTGGCGAGTCCGCTGTCGATGACTTCTTCGTGCAGTTTCTCCTGCTCTTTGAACCGAAAGACCTTGCCGGCCTCTTCGTTGAGGACGCCGGAAATGCTGTGAAACGCCGCGTAGTGGAAGTAGGGATCGAAAGCAGAAATGGCCTCGACCGGTACATTGAAGGCTTTGCCCATCGCCAAGCCGGTCATCAATCCGCCGAAGGAATAGGGACTGCCGTCCACGGCCACGACGATTTTGCCGGCGCCTACCGCCTGGGGCTGTTTGATGATGAGCATGTCGGAGTTCCGAACGCGGCGGAGCACCCGCTCGGTATTGCTGCCGATCACGCTATCCTTGACGGCTCCGACGCCCAACGCTCCCATGATGACGAGATCGTAGGCGTTGGTATTGATATCCTCGGCCAGCACTTTCCAGTTGCGCCCTTCCAAAGAACGTCGCTCCACAGGGAGGTTGGCTTCGGTGCATTTTTTATCGACGTAGTCCAGGTAGGAATCGGTGATGATCTGGAGACCGCGGGTAATCAGCGAATCGTGAATCTGGCGCTGCCGGTCGAGTTCCTTTTCGTCGTGATACTCCTCCGGAAGGCCGGCCTCCATCTGCTTGAACCGCTTATCGTGCATCTTGGCCGCATAGACGTGGCTGCCCACGATCTTCGAGCCATAGGTTTTTGCCAGCTCAACTCCTACATCGACGGCTGTATTGGAATGGTCGGAATTATCGACCGGGATATAGATCGTCTTGTACATCGAGATGCCTCCCAGGCAAACCGGCTACAGGGGGATGAGATCAGAGAACCGTTGAGAATTCAAACGGTTGAAAGGAACCCTATCCCAAAAGAAGCGGCATGATAGCACCGGCTTCTCGGGGAATGCAAGCAAACCGGGGCTCGACGGAGGACCTGCGAATCTCGCCTAACTCGTTGGACTCGCAGCCGTCTTTCCCGAGGCAGGGGCTGTCGGATGCGCATGGCGCCGAGACCGGATAATCTCCTCCAAATTCAGCAGCGCTTCCCGTCCGGAATTGTTTTGGATGCCGCGAATGAGATTGGCATCGGCATAGTGGGCGCTGTTCGATCCTTGTCCTGATGAAGAGGTTTGAGACAATGATCCGGTCCAGGTCCGAGGATCCAGGCTGCCCTCCTTCTGTTGCCAGGCGGCGAGACAGGCCTTGGCGATGATCTTGTTGAGCGGCGCGGGATTGTACAGGAGCTTACGGATGCTTGTCGGGGTCAACATGAGAGGGTTGTATCCCGCCGATAAGTAGCCCTCTTCCAGCAGCCGGTGCTCGAGATCCGTATTGGGTTGGATACCGAGGAAGAACATCAGAGGAAAGACCCGTTCCTCTCCCAAGATCGAAGCCACCTTCTTATAGGACTCAACACTTTGGAGCAGGCTTTCTTCGGTTTCCTTCGGAGAGTTCAGTGAATAATTGAGGATCACCTTTCCCTTGAAGCCGGCCTCGGCCAGATAGCGGCAGCCGTCGTAGAGCCGTTCGAGCTTGAAGCCCATGTGCAGGTTATTCAGCACCTCTTGCGATCCGGAGGTGATGGCCACTTCCAGATCGCCGACTCCCGACCGCACCATCAGCTTGGCCAGTTCGGGGGTAATCAATGAGGTACGGATGTAGCCTGACCATTCGATTTCCAATTTCCCGCTCAGAATGCGTTCGAGAATCTCCGTGCACTGCGGATAGGCTTCTTTCCCCGTGATGAACTGGGCATCCGTAAACCAGAATCGGCGGGCGCCCCACTGGTGATAATGCTGGGAAATGTCCTTCACGACCATTTCAGGGGGACGGTAGCGCACGCGCTTCCCTTCAATATAGGGATAGAGGCAGAAGGCGCAATCGTAGGGACAGCCGCGCTTCGTCTGGACGCCGATGGATTCGTCCATGTAAGCGCCATGTTGAGGGAATATGGAGGTCAGATAGGGCAGATCGACGGTCAAGGCGTCGAGCAACGCCGGGGCGCCTTGATTTCCTTTGCGCGTCTGCTTCCCTTCGCGAATGATATAGCGTTCATTGGCGAGCGATTCGCCGTTGATGACCTTGAGGATCGCGTCCTCCCCCTCGCCCAGAATGCCGATCGTTCCTTCAGGAAGTTTCTCAATCAACTGGTCGGCAAAGGCCGTGAACGCTCCGCCCCCGATCATGATCTGGCTCCTGGGAAACTCTTTGCGGATCAACCAGGGATAGGACAGGTTCGCACGGATGTGGCTGTAGTAGCGATAGAGTTGCTTGAGTCCCGCGAACGAGGCCACCACCCGCTTGATGGGATTACCGGCGAAATAAAAGTTGAACGCATGCTCCAGGGAGGCATCGCCTTCGTGGGGAGAGAAAATTTGAATGTCCCGCCAGGAAAAGCAGACCAGATCCGGCTTGAAGTCGAGGGCTGCATCGCGGATCGCCTGGCTGCGCTGGGATTCCGGGAACAGCGACAGGTCCAGAATGCGTTGCCGCACTTCCGGCTTCCGGCGATGGATAAAATCCGCCAGATAGGTCACGCCGATCGGGTAGACCTTCTTACAGGGGAGAAAGATGTAGAGGATGGAGGTCATAGATAGTTATAAGTTCTGAGTTAGGGATGGAGAGTAAGACATTTCGGTCCCCTTACTGTCCTCTTGCTCCAAGTCAGACCGGCAACTCAGAAGTAGAACTCATAATTCAGAATCTGTAGCTGCTATTTCGTCGCAATGTGTATCGCCACGATCCCACCCGTCAGGTTGCGATATTCCACTTGCCGAAATCCCGCTTCCCGCAATAGCGCCGCCAGTCGCTCCTGGTCGGGAAAGGTCCGGATCGATGCCGGCAGGTATTCGTAGACTCCCGTCCGGTCGCGCGCGACCTTCGTGCCGAGGAATACCAATCATAGAGCCCGCGCAACCAGCCATAGGCCGGGCGAGAAAACTCCAGGCAGACGAATCGTCCGCCGGGTCGCAGAACCCGCCGGATCTCCATGAAGGCCTGCATCAGGTTGCCCACGTTGCGCATGCAGAAGCCGGTGGTCACGGCATGGAACGTATCGTCGGGGAAACCCAGCTGCTCGGCGTTGGCCTGGAGGCAGGTGATGCGCCGGCTGAGTCCGCGCCCTGCGACCTTTCTCAAACCCTCCGCCAGCATGGCATGATTCAAGTCGGAGGCCACGACATGGCCCTGACTGCCCATCTTCGGTTCGATCAAGAGCGCGAGATCCGCGGTTCCGGCGCCGATATCGAGCGCGCGACCGTTCGTGATGATGGGAACGTACGACGCCGTGAGGCGTTTCCATCGGTGGTGCAGGCCGAAACTCAGCAGTGTATTGTTGAGATCGTAGCAGCGAGCGATCGCCGTGAACATCCGCTGCACCGCCTGCTCGCGAGCCTGCCCGGACCA
>JAJFBJ010000087.1 GCA_020697375.1 Nitrospira sp.
GCCGCGAAAAATAAACACACCGAGGCCGCCTGCACCGATCGCGGCAGCGATGGTCGCGGTGCCGATGGTCGTCACCGTGGCGATCCGAAGGCCGGCCAGAATCGTGCGTGTGGCCAAGGGGAGTTCCACCTCCAAAAGTAGCTGTCGTTCCGTCATGCCCATCGCGATTGCCGACTCGCGCACGGCCGGGTCTATGCCGAGAATGCCTGTGAGGGTATTCCGCAGAATCGGCAAGAGCGCATAGAGCACGAGGGCTATGATCGCCGTGTGCTTTCCGATCCCGCCTATGAATGGAATGGGGATCAGAAATCCGAAGAGCGCCAGGCTTGGCACGGTTTGCATGACATTCGCAAACCCCAGTACCCATCGTTGCAAGGGGGTGTGCCGCGTGAGCAGAATGCCGGCGGGAATGGCCAATGCGGCGGCAATCACAATGGAGAGCACGACCAAGAACAGGTGCTCGAGGCTCAGGTCGAAGATTTCACGCGCCAATCCAGCCGTCATCAGACCTTCCTCGTCTGATCGAGACAGGTGAGGAAGGCCTGGACTTCCTCACCCTGCGCCTCGAGAAACTCCGAGGGTGCACCCAAAAATACCACACGACCGTTGTGGAGCAGTCCGACCCTGGTGCCGAGCAACAGTGCCTCCCGGACATCATGGGTGACGAACAGTGTCGTCTTGGCGAGACCCTGGCGCAATTCGAGGAATTGCCGCTGCATTTCGACCCGCGTCACCGGGTCGAGCGCTCCGAACGGTTCGTCCAACAGCATGATGGGAGGATCTGCAGCCAGCGCGCGTGCGACACCGACCCGCTGACGTTGTCCGCCGGAAAGCTGTCGTGGATAGCGAGCGGCGAACTGATCCGGGGGAAGGCCGACTTGATTGAGCAAATTCTGCACACGGGCTTCTATGGCATCCGCCTTCCACCCTTCCAGACGTGGCACCAGTCCGACATTGGCCGCCACGGTGAAATGAGGGAACAGTCCGGCATCCTGTATTACGTACCCGATCCGGCGCCTCAGTCGAATCAAGTCCCAGGCCGTCGTGGGCTTGCCGTCTACGACAACTTCACCGGAGCTCGGCAGAAGGAGGGCGTTCACCATTTTCAAGGCAGTGGTTTTGCCCGAACCGCTACGACCCAGGAGCACGAGCGTTTCTCCGGCTTCCACGTCGAAGTTCAGATTGTGAAGGATGTCTCTCCGGCCGATACGGAGGGAGACGTTTTGAAAGGAGATCAGGCGACTCATGGGCTCTGGTAGGAGTTCACGGCGCGTCGGCCACGGCGGTCCACAGGTTTTCGGCGAAAGCCCATTCACCGTCGATCCATTGCGCGTCGCAGATAAAACCTGTCCGCCGAGCCATGCCGGGGATCTCCTCGGCGCGGAATTTGTGGCAGGCTTCGGTCCAGATCGTTTCGCCTTCTTCCAACGTGCAGGTGAACTCCGCGGCCCGAATCGACACCGCCTGCGTTCGCTTCGACCGCAGGTGCATCTCGATTCGACGCGCCTTGTCATCATACCGGGCCTCGTGCGCGAAGTTCCGCAGGTCAAAGTTCCCGCCGAGTTCCCGGTTGATTCGGGCAAGCAGGTTGAAGTTGAAGACGGCCGTGACACCGGCCGGATCATCATAGGCCAGCAATGTGTCGACGACCGATTTTTCCAGATCGGTGCCCATGAGGAGCGCATCACCGGGAAGTAAGCATCGCCGAATCTCACGCAGGAAGTCTTCGGCTGCCGGACGATCGAAATTGCCGACGGCGCTCCCCAGAAACAGCACCAGCAATGCCTCGTGCGAATGGCGATGGGATGCGACCTCGCGGAGCCCGTCCAAATACGATTTCTCCAAGCCGACAATGCTGATGGCGCCCAGTCCCAATAGTTCTTGTTTGCATTTCACGAGGGCAGACGGCGAGACATCGATAGGGAAATAACGCACAGGTTCCCGTTGGGCCATGCTTTCCAGGAGCCAGCGTGTTTTCCGTCCATTGCCGCTGCCCAGTTCCGCCACCGCCATGGGCGGCGGCAGGCGTTCGAGAATTGACGCGGCATGCCGCCGGAGGAGACGGTCCTCCGCGCGGGTCAGCCCATATTCCGGCAACAGGGTGATGGCTTCAAACAGCACTGTGCCCACATCATCGTACAGATAGATGGAAGGGAGTTCCCGTTGGCCCGGCTTGCTGAGGCCATGGCGAACGGCGCGAGCGAAGTCCAGCCATGCGCGGGGTTGCAAGGCCTGCGATGATAGGGGGTCAGTTCTCAACACATCGGAATCCGGCATAGACATAGGGATAGCTTGATCGAAACCAGTTGCGAAATGACCGCCGCAAAAAACACGAAGCGGTCCGGGAGGATGCCCCTTTGAGGACATAGTGGTCGCCGTCAAAGAAGGGAGCCGAATATCCCGGATAAAACGGGAAGGGCTGGAAGCCCTGGAAAGGATGAAACAGGGTCGAAGTCCATTCCCAGCCGTTGCCCACAAGTTGAGAGACTCCGAAGGCGCTGTCGCCAAGGGCGGTCGCCGTAACAGGAATAGGGTCCCAGCGGCGAAAATCGAAGTTGCCCTCACGGTGATCCGGAGTGTCGTTGCCCCAGGGGTAGGGCCGCTCCTCACCACTTGTCGTGCCATAGGCCGCGCGATGAAACTGAGGTTCGGTCGGCAAGGACTTTCCCGACCATTCGGCATAGGCCTGAGCTTCACGCAGGGTTACATAGACCGGCCAGTCGAGCGGCAGCGGAATGTCTCCGGACATGGTTCGCCAGAACCACCGGCCGTCATGCCATGTCCAGAGGCGGGGAGGATCGGCGCCGGCGAGCACAAATTCCAAATACTGCCCAGTGGTCACCTTGTATTTACTGATGGCGAATGAGGGCACGCGAACCTCGTGAGCATCGAATTCATTGTCCCATCCGAACGATCTTGAAGGTCCCTGACTGTCTGTATGCCGGCCAAATTGGATATCGCGACTCTGTCCCAGGGTCGCCTTGCCCTCCGCGATTTCGATCATGGCATGCACGGGCGGTGGACCAAAGAGCGGCTGGTCGGAAGGAAGCGGGACCTTGTTGCGCTGTGCCATCTGATGGAAAAGATAGGCGAGGGTTTCGGCATGCATCAATCGGTGCTCGAGTGCTACGTAAAGCATCTGTTCCGGTACCTCACCCAGCATGCTATCCACCAACTGTCGGACGCGCGCATTGTACCGGCGCACTTCCGCTACCGCCGGCCAGTCCGATGGTTTGTCAGGCGATACCTGTCCTGGTTCAGGATCAATTCCGAATGCAAACAAGCGATCGAATTCCGGATGGAAGGAAGGCAGAATGGACCCATAGAGACAGATTTGGTTCCAATCAAACGTTTCCAGATGGCCCAGGTAAAAAATGATCCGATGGCGTTCCGGCACAGGCCGCTCATAGAAAGCAGCGGGGCGGATCATACGAAAGAGCGCATCCGTATGGGCACGAGCCCGGGCAAGCTGAATGCTTAAGGAGGGTAGGGTGGTGGCTTCTGAGAGCATAGGCGGCATGCTAGTCGTTGGATGTTCTCCTTTCCCACTAAGGAAAACCCTAGTTGCTGTTGAAAGCCGGCCGGCCTGACCGGACTGATTGGAACTCCGAAGCAACCTAGAGTCGGCGAAATTTTTCCTGGACTTCAAATCTGAGACGGCCCTAACGTACAGATGGCTGGCTGAACATGTTTGGACTATTAAACTTCTAGCCTGCCAACAGAGCATTTCCGCATCCTGTAGCACCCTAGAAAACATGCCCGCAGGAGGCTTAACAATGCGACCTTCTTACCCTCCCAACCCCGGCGCGCCAAGACGCGCCTTGTCCCAGGGCGGCGGCCGCAGCGAGCGAAGAGGCGAGGCGTCGTCATTCTTACTCGCCCGCCCCGAGCCTGCGGGACAGGCTTTTCCCATGGCGGTACCTTGAGCCTTTGGGCGATGCGAGAACAAGCCATCAGCTTGCGACGAGTATCGATAGCAGACGAGAGGAGGAATTATGGCAACGACATGCGCGCATCTTGATCAAATCCGGGACGTGACCGCGAGCGCGGATGGCTGTGAAGAATGTTTGAAAATGGGTGATGACTGGGTGCATCTTCGCCTGTGCTTGAGCTGCGGGCACGTGGGCTGTTGTGACTCGTCGAAAAACAAACATGCGACCAAGCACTTTCATAAGGCCCACCATCCGATCATGCGGTCCTTCGAGCCCGGCGAGGACTGGCGTTGGTGTTACGTGGACGAAGCATTTCTCTGAGCGGAGAGGTTCGCCAAACCGTCATGCAGCTGTCGTAAGTGCGGCGTGACAAGCTTCGCACTGCTAGCCCGGACTATTCCTGAATGCCGTCGCGAGTCGTTCGAGACCGAAGCCCGTCCGTCGAGGAGGCCGAACGAGAAAAGACTCGCCGGGCTCGAAGGAGGCCATTGTCGGATGGGCCATGTGCTTATAATGCTTCATTCGAGCCAGGTTCGATTCTCAAGAGAGGAGGTTGAGGCGTGGCCGAGCACGACTTACGAAGGATCGCATTCCCCATCCTGGACGACCTCCAAGTCGCCACGCTGGCCAAGTTCGGCGCGCGCCGGGCATTGCGCGATGGCCAGCTGCTGTTCCAAGCAGGGGCACGTGACTACAAATTCTTCGTCGTCGAGCGCGGCGCGGTGGAGATCGTGGAACAGTCGAGCGGGGAGCCCAAGACGGTCACCGTGCACGAAGTTCACGAGTTCGGTGGCGACGTCAGTTTGGTGACCGGACGACCAGCGCTGATCAGTGCAGTGGCCCGAGGTGACACCGAGGTTTTCGAGATTCCGCCCGGTGACATCAGGCGCATCATGGGCGAGCGGCCCGCGCTCGGCGAGCTCCTCCTGCGGGCGTTTATTGCGCGACGCGAGCTTCTGGTGGCGTCGGACTTTCAGGGACTCCGAGTGCTCGGAGGGTCCTCGCGCGACACTTTCCGGATTTGTGACTTCCTCGCCAGGAACCAGGTACCGTTCACCTGGATCGATGTGGATCATGACCCGCAGGTAGGCGCGCTGCTGCTGAGCTTCGGCCTCAGCGAGGCCGACACGCCTGTGGTCGTCTTCGGATCCGAGCCGTTGCTGCGTAACCCGTCGACGAGGGCATTGGCCGACCTTGTCGGAGTCAGGCGGCCGCTGACACAACAGGTCTACGACTTGGTGATAGTCGGTGGCGGTCCTGCGGGGCTGGCCGCTGCGGTGTACGGATCGTCGGAGGGGTTGTCCACCGTCGTCGTCGATGCGACCGCCCCCGGGGGCCAGGCCGGCACGTCGTCCAAAATCGAGAATTATCTGGGCTTTCCGACCGGCATTTCGGGAGCCGATCTGGCGAGCCGTGCCATCTTGCAAGCGCAGAAGTTCGGCGCCCAATTCTCGAGCCCCTCGCAAGTTGTGCGCCTGGAGTTTGAGAATGATGCGCCCGTTGTTTGCTTGGATGATGGCCAACGCGTCTCGACCCGTTGTGTGCTGGTCGCGACCGGCGCCGACTATCGCAGGCTGAACGTCCCGGGGCGCGAGCAGTTCGAGGGCTTGGGTGTCTACTATGCTGCGACCCTGACGGAAGCACAGCTCTGTCGCGACTCGGAAGTCGTGGTAATCGGGGGCGGCAATTCCGCCGGGCAAGCCGTCATGTTTCTTTCGGAACACACCTCGCGCGTATTCTTGCTCCTTCGCGAAGGGAGCCTGCGGAAGAGTATGTCCAACTACCTTGTGGAACGGATCGAGGGCGCCGACAATGTCGAGGTATTGTCAGACACGGAAGTTTTGAGAATGCTGGGAGACCAGCGGTTGGAGGCCGTCGAAATCACGCATGGCCGCACCGGCGAATCGCGAACGATCGTGACCCCTGCCGTATTTACCTTTATCGGCGCGATTCCCTGCACCGGCTGGCTCCCCGCCGAGATAGAGACCGATTCCAAAGGTTTTGTAAAGACGGGCCGACTGGTGGCTACCTCGCCCTACTGGCCTGCCGGCCGAGAGCCGTTCTTCCTCGAAACCAGCCGTCGCGGCGTCTTCGCCGCGGGGGATGTGCGGCTCGGCTCCACCAAGCGCGTCGCTTCTGCGGGCGCGCAGCTCGTTAAACGTTTCTATCGGCGTGCCGACGGGATTGGCCGCATCTATTGGCCGGGTCTTCAGCAGGAACATGCCTGTTCATTCTTCGGGCTGTGAGCCGAGAAAGTTCACGGCCAGCGAGGCCATGGTTCTGACGCCGACCACCAGCGCGCTTTCATCGACAAAGAACGCGGGGC
Organism: Nitrospira sp.; assembly: GCA_020697375.1. The sequence continues at coordinate 6,259 of JAJFBJ010000087.1, forward strand.
TGTGGTTCGGCGCCGCCTGGGCGGGATCCTGATCGCGCGGAGTAATGCCCAGGAACACAAACAGACCGGAGGCCGCTTCGGCGAAAAAGGAAAAGTCTTCGGATGCTCCAACCAATGGCGCCTGGTTGACCCGGCCGTCCGCCGCTCGCTCCAGTACCGGGCGCATCCGTTCAGCCAATCCCTCGTCGTTGACGGTCGTATTGTAGACCTTGGTGATCGACAGGTCGGCCTTCGCGCCGGCACTCTCCGCAATTTTCTCTGCGGCGAGCCGGCTCTCGCGATGGAGCACCGCTCGAACATGGTCGTCGTACGTCCTGATGGTGCCGGCCATATGCACCGACTCCGGCACGATATTGCCCGCTTCTCCTCCATGAATCATCCCGATGGTGACCACGGCCGGCGACAGCGTGAGATTGGCCTTGCGGCTCACCACGGTCTGGAGGCCTGAAATGACGAGAGCCGACGTGGTTATTGGATCTATGGTGTTCCATGGCATGCCGCCGTGCCCCTGCCTGCCGGTGATGGTGATCTCCATGGCATCACCGCTCGCCGTGGTCGCGCCGGTGCGATAGTAAATTTCCCCCGAGCGTCCCGGCATCACGTGCAGCCCGAAAACGGCGTCCGGTTTCGGCTCTACAAATACGCCATCCTGCAGCATGAGTATGGCTCCCCAGGTCTTGCCCGACAATGGCGAAAACAGACTCGAGCCCTCCTCCGCCGGTTGGAAGATGAATAGGATCGTGCCCGCCAGATCATTCTTCAAACCGGCGAGCACCTCCGCGGCCGCCATCAGCATCGCCGTATGTGTATCGTGCCCGCAGGCATGCATGACATCGACTTCCTTCCCCCAATGTCGAGCTTTTGCGCGAGAGGCAAATGCGAGACCTTCCGGCTCCTTGATCGGAAGCGCGTCCATGTCCGCGCGAAGAGCCACGGTACGGCCAGGCTTGGCGCCTTTCAGGACGCCGACGACCCCTGTGCGCGCGATGCCCGTGCGGACCTCCATTCCAAGACTTCGCAAATGCTCCGCGACGAGACGCGAGGTGCGATTCTCCTGGTCACCCAGTTCCGGATGCTGGTGAATATCTCTTCGCCAAGCGATCAATTTGCCTTCGATGGAGGCGGCCCGTTCCCGAACCTTGGCCTCCAACGAGACGGTTTCTGCGCCAGCTTCACTCCGAAGCGGCATGAACAAAGCCACCATCAAAACAAGGCCTGCTGAATATCGCATGGAGTTCATCTGACTCTCCTTTCGGGTCTTTCGGATCGAGAGAGAGTGGACTCGAAACGGGTGCACGCCCTCGTTACGGACCATAGGGCACGAGGCTTCCCACCGTCGTCGCTCGCTCACTTGCGCGGGCGGAACGAGCTTGGCGAGGGGGTCTATTTCTCTCCAGTTCGTCGCTGCCAGAGAATCAGTACGCCTGTGACTCCGGCCACCAGCGAAGCTATGAAGATGGCGATCTTCGCGGCGACATAGTCTCGAGGGTTTTGAAAAGCCTGGCCGGCGATGAACAGCGACATCGTGAACCCGATGCCGGCGAGCGCGCCCGCCCCGAGCAATTGACGCCATGAATAGGCCTCGGGTTTCACGGCTATGTTGAAACGCACCGCGAGCCAGGAAGCCGCGAAGATCCCGATGGGCTTGCCGAGCACAAGACCTAGAATAATGCCCGTCATCAGCCGACCGTGCCCTTCGAACACATCGAGCGACAACGCCACCCCGGCATTGGCCAGGGCGAAGACTGGCAGCACCACGTAGCTGGACCAGGGCTCGACCGAGCGAAGGAGCTTACTGGCAGGAGAGTCGATCCTGTCATGGATGGTATTGAAGGTCCGAAGAGCCGGTTCCGACGGTCCTTGTTGCAGGATGGCCTCGCCGGCACGCTTGGCCTCCGCTCGAATGACGGCTTCGATCTGCGCCATCAGGGCAAGGAGATTGGGGGGTGGACGGGTGGGTGTCACCGCGGCCAGAATGACGCCGGCCAGGGTTGCATGGATCCCCGCGCCATGCAAGCAGGCCCAGAGCAGCAGCCCGACCAGCGCGTAAGGGAGCGAACGATAGACGCCCAACCGGTTGAGCGTGCCGAGTAGTCCGATCACGGCCAGAGAAGCGAGAAGATACCGGAGATCGATGGCCTCGGTGTAGACAAAGGCGATCAGCGCGATCGCCACCAAATCGTCCATGATGACGGCCGCGGTGAGGAACACGCGTAGTTCCACCGGGACACGATCTCCGAGCAGGACAATCAACGCCACAGCAAAGGCGGTATCCGTGGCAATGGTCATGCCCCAGCCGCCATGCAGAGGGCCGGGAGGGACGATGAAGAGGTAGATGAGCGCGGGCACGACCATGCCGCCGAGCGCCGCGGCCACCGGCAGCGCGGCCGCGCGGCGCGTGGCCAGACGGCCCACCGTGAATTCGCGCTTGATCTCGAGCCCCACCACCAGGAAGAAAATGGTCAGCAGCCCATCGTTCACCCACTGCAACAAAGGCAACGTAAACGCGCGCCCGTCCAGTTGAAATCCGAAACTCTCGCCCCACCAGGACTCGAACGCGGGACCAAACTGGGAATTCGCCAACAGGACCGCGATGACCGACATGAGCAGAAGGGAAAGACCGGCCGATGGGCCCCATCGAACGAAATCCACCGTGGCTGCGTGAAGCCGGTGCCCGAGCGAGCCCAGCATGGCCTCGGCCAGCGAACTTTCATCCCAGGGCCCTTCGTAGCGACGGCCCTTGATAAAGAAGGTCGGTGTCTCCAGCACGCCGCTCCGCTCTGCGCTGTGATTGTCTTCCGCGACCCGCGCTTCTGCGGCCAGCCATGCCGCCTCATCCCTCTCGTCCCTCGCCGGCAGATCGACCTCCGATGCGATCCGCTCGAAGTCTCCATCAGTGACCGCGGGTCCCAGCTTCATCAGGGCATCGTGAACCGTCCAGAATCGACCGGTGGTCTTCGACGCGTATTCCGCAAGTCCCGCGCCTCGTTTGGCCTTGTCGCTGCCTACGATCGGTCGATGCCGGAAGACGTACCGCATGCGGTCCCCGAATCGGTCGCGTAGCCCGGCAATGATTTCATGCGCGGCTTGACAGTGAGGGCAGGCATAGCTGCCGTACTCGACCAGCGTGATGTCAGCATCGGGGCTTCCCAGGATATGATCCTGCCGGCTGTCCACCGGACGATCAAGTTTGGTGGGTCTTGCATGCGTCATGATCGTGAGCCATGTGAGAGTAGAGAATGCGAGCTTCTCAGGTCGGCATGAGTATTTTATACACCTTTACATCGGGCAAAGGTATGTTGCAGACCGCGGCGGACAACAGGGCTAGTCATACCATAGGAGCCATGCGCTGGTGTTGTGCGTATGATCAATGTTGTAATGCTTTCGACAATGCGTCTTTCTAAACACAACAGACTGAAAAAGACCTTCTGAGCCTGTGGACAGTATGATGCTACCCATCCCGAACATTGAGGACTATGCGCTTATTGGGGATTCCAGAACCGCCGCACTGGTCTCGAAGGCTGGATCCATAGATTGGCTCTGTTTGCCGCAGTTCGACGGCCCGTCACTGTTGAATCGCTTGCTCGATCACTGGCGCGGCGGGCATTTTACCATCACACCCATTCGTCGTTTTTCCGTCCATCGCTCGTATAAGGAATCAACGACCGTCTTGGTGACGGAATTCCAGACCGACGAGGGGATCGTGCGGGTGACTGATTGCATGCCGGTTCTGCCGGAGGCCAAGAAATCTGTCCAGCTCATTCCCTTCCGGAGCCTGCTTCGATGCATCGAAGGAATCGAAGGAGCTGTTGAGTTGGAGGTGGTCTTCAAACCGAGGCCCGACAATGGTCGCGTCGTTCCGACTTTCCACAGCCGTGGTCGCGCAGGCTACTGTATCGATCTCGGAAGCCGTCTTCTCCAATTGACGACCGATCTATCCTTGTCCATACAGTTGGGGGAATTAGCGGGACGAATCGTCGTGAGCGCCGGCCGGCGGTATACCCTGTGGTTGGCCTATTCGGAAGATGCCCCCGCCGTCTATCCACTGTTGGCAGAAGCAGAATCGGCTATCGAAGAGACCCTCAATTTCTGGAAGGAATGGGCCGGGGCCTGCGACTATCACGGTCCGTATCGGCTATCCGTGCTTCGCAGCGCGTTGACGTTGAAATTATTGTCTTTTGCCCCGTCGGGCGCCATTGTCGCCGCGCCGACCACGTCGCTTCCAGAGGTCATCGGCGGTGATCGCAATTGGGATTATCGGTATTGCTGGCTTCGTGATGCCTCGTACACGGCGCAGGTATTTTTTCGAATCGGTTACCCGGCTGAGGCGGAAACGTTCGTGCGATGGTTGAGGCATGCCACATCGTTGACTTACCCCGCGCTGAAGGTTCTGTACGATGTCTATGGAGAGGCCTCGCTGGCGCAAACCGATGGGGATTTTCTGGAGGGATATCGGGGATCAGCGCCGGTGCGAATCGGCAATCAAGCGCACGATCAGTTTCAGCTGGATGTGTATGGGGAAGTGTTCGACGCGCTCTGGCTGTATGTCAAAACGGGACATGACCTTGATCGGGAAGCGCGCCGTCGACTCATCCGGATGGCCGATCTCGTCAGCGGACAATGGACCTTGCCGGATCACGGTATCTGGGAAATTCCGAACGGACGCCGCCATTACGTACATTCCAAGGTGATGTGCTGGGTGGCGCTCGACCGTGCGGAACGGATCGTGCGCAGGCTCGGCATACAGACGGATATTCAGAGATGGCAGCAGGCGCGCGAATCGATCAGGCGGACGGTGCTGGATGCGGGTTATTCCGACGCTCTCCAAAGCTTTGTCCAAACATTGGGCGGCGCAGATGTCGATGCGACGGCCTTGATGTTTTCGCAGACAGGATTCATCGAGCCGGACGATGCGCGCGTCGGCTCGACGATTAAGGCGGTTCGCACAGGTCTCGGCCATGGTGATTTTGTGTATCGGTACAGGCGGAATGACGGTCTCGCAGGGGATGAGGGCGCCTTTCTTCCCTGCAGCTTTTGGCTGGTGGAGGCCTTAGCCATGACAGGGCGCCAAGAGGAAGCCGTGCAGCTCTTTGAACGGCTTCAAAAACTGGCCAATGATGTCGGACTGTATTCGGAGGAAATGGATCCGTCAGTCGGAAGGATGCTCGGAAATTTTCCGCAGGCCTTGACGCACCTCGCCCATATCGGAGCGGCGTTGCGGTTGCATCACAGTCGATAAAATCCTCCCAGCACCGTTCCGTATGCGATATGGGCGACGATGGTAGCGAGAGGCGTTTGATATCCATAGTTCATAGCGAGGAAGCCCGGGGGTTCCAAAAGACGCGTCGGCTCGGGTCCTCGAAAGTCGGACGCCATTCTGGGATGGCCACCGGGCAATAGCGGAAGCACAACGACCAGGACAAAGACGGCATGGGCCAGCCCCATCAGCCCGCCAAGCCACCAGGTGGCCAAGCCGAGCCCATGAAAAAATGCGGCGTAGAGCAATGCCATCCACCATCCATTGAAAAAGTGAATCACGAAGCCGACCACCTTGGCTCGATCCCGATTGGACGTGACCATCGTTCCAAGCAGAAAGGGCACATCCATGCGCGTGAGGTGCAAGGCCTGGCCGGCTCGTAGGAGGGTGGTCAGCAGGCCTGTCGCCAGCAAGCCCCACAGCAAGATGTCGGCGATCTTCATGTTCTTTTGTTTCCGTCTACGATTATCCTGAATTCAGAAGATCCATGTCATGAAGATAAACCCGTCGCCGTGGTCATCATGGCAATTATGCTCTAGGCAGCGCCGTCAAATCATCTACGATCCATGCGCGGCTCGGCAGTGACGGCAGGCATAGCTGCCGTACTCGACCAGGATGATATCGGCATCGGGACTTCCGAGGATATGATCCTGCCGGCTCTCGACCGGAGGATCGAGTTTGGTCGGTCTTGCCCGCACCATGATGGTGAGTTCTATGAGAGGTCTGAGAATGTAAGCTTCTCAGGCCGGCATGAAGATGCCCGCATGCAGGTATAGAGCAGACGGCAGCAAGGCATCGCCACCGATAGTGCAACCCACGCGTAGCGCTATTGTGACGCATTGGATTTGGTTCGTTGAATAGGAGCAGGATGAGTCTATGCGCTCACCGGATCAAGCGTTGATCGCCGGATGTCCTGAGAGAATCCCTATTGGTGGCAGAGGAGGTATGTGAAACGCCCCATCGATGCATCGCCTCGACGACTGGTTTCAGACTGACGCCCAACGGAGTGATGGAGTACTCGACCTTGGGAGGCACCTGGGCAAACACTTGGCGCGCGATGATCCCATCCCGCTCCATTTCGCGGAGCTGCTGGGTAAGAACCTTCTGCGTCACGCCGGTGAGGGCTCGTCGTAACTCGGTGAACCGCCTCACATCCTGAAACAGGTACCATAATATGGCAATCTTCCATCGACCCGCGATCAGCTTAGCCGTTATTTCGGCCGGACATGTGCTGGACTGTTTCACCGGTTCCTTCGCGGTCGGTCACCGGATGGTGCCTCACGCACCTTCGGGTGCCTTCTTGTTTTCCGCTCCATCGGCTTTATACAGAAACTATAGCAGCGAATCGACATGAGATGTGATCAATAGAGCCAACTGAGAGGAGAGCGACCATGACCAGCAGGCAAGCAACCGGCCAGGCCCATCCGGCCATCGACGTCCGTCGCGCCGAGGACCGGTTCCATTCGCACATCGGCTGGCTCAATTCTCGGCACAGTTTCAGCTTTTCGAATCACTATGATCCAGCCAATACGCACCATGGGCTGCTGCTCGTGAGCAATGACGACATCGTCGCGCCCGACAGCGGCTTCCGGACCCACCCACATCAGGACATGGAGATCGTGACCTGGGTGCTGGATGGAGAACTGGAGCACAAAGATTCGGAAGGGAATAAGGGCCTTCTCTATCCGGGGCTGGCACAACGGATGAGCGCGGGGACAGGCATTTGGCATAGCGAGATGAATCCCCTGGGGGATAAGCCGGTCCACTTCATCCAGATGTGGGTGCCGCCCGACATAGAGCGGATCAATCCCGGGTATGAGCAGCTGGACATCAATGGAGAACTGAACAAGGGGGGACTCATCCCCATTGCGTCGGGACGGGGACATCAAGCCGCTATTTCAATCAGGCAAAAGGGCGCCGTGCTATGGGGCGGGCGGCTGAAGCCTGCTGAAACGGTACTGGTTCCGGACGCGCAATATGTTCACGTCTTCATTGCGAAAGGAACCGCCGAATTGGAAGGAGCCGGTGAACTGAAGACCGGCGACGCCGTCAGGCTGACCGCGGCCGGCGCCCGCCGATTGACGGCCGGGATGGCCAACGGAGCGGAAGTCTTGATGTGGGAAAGCGACCGGGAGGTTTCTTCTAACTCACTATCATGAATACCTGCTACGCCGTCCGATCCTCTCGCCCGGCGGGGCTCTTCTCGTTCGGCCTCCTCGACGTACTGCCGGTACGCCTACGTCGGCCTTATGTGCGAGAAGCCCTGCCGGGTTTCGGTCTCGAATGCCTCGCGACGGCATTCATGAACAATCCGGGCTAACCAGATGCTGAACAAGCCCGCCGGCAGAAGAGGGGTCCTGGCAGATGATACGGCTGGAGGCCGGAAGCTTACAGATACAGATAGAGGGCAGCCACCACCCCGAAAAATTCCGAGGTGTTTCTTCCTCGCAGGCTGAACCATGGTCCGGCGATGATCCCCACATGTTCATTCCAGAGGTATTCCACTGCCGGCGCGATCGTGAGCACTTCGCTATAGCCCTTTCCCACTGTCGCCGGGTCCCCTCCAGGTGTGAACCCGTTGGCGCCTGAAAAGCGGGTCGCATCGGCGATTTGAAAACTCACGTCCAGCGCCAAGACCACGTGGCGGGTGACGGTATATTCGCCTGCGGCCGTCAGCGTCGTCACCGGTCCCGGCTCCACGCGGCCGTCCGTGTCGAACCCCCCGCCGTATGAATTGAATCCCTGTACCGAGACGGGCGAATAGAAACCATATGAGGCGTTCAAACGGTATCGGAGCACGTGATCGTCCGTGAGCCTGATCGCTTTCTGGACACCGATGCCCAGCGTCGTGGCAAACGATCCGCCGCCGGTTCCGCCCAAACCCGTCGCCGTATGACTCAAACGGTTATGACTTCCGGTCGGAAATGTTTCCTGGGCCCAGAGGCGGACATCCGGCAGCCAGGACCCGGGGGGACTTCTCATGACTTGGAAGCCGAGCTGAAGGGGAAAATCTCCGAAGCCGTCGACGGTTTCATTCTCCGAGTGATTGCGGACCCACTGCGGGGCGAATTCGACGTCGATGCGGCTCGTCAAGCCATAGATGAAATAGACCTGCTGCACGTAGGTGCTGTTCGTCGTCGCCGATTGCAGACGCCAATTGTTATTGTACAGGCCGCCGAAGCGGGTGACGTAGAAATAGGGTTCGACCACCATATGGCCTTGATCGACCGTGCTGCCGCGTGTGGACAGCAGCGTACCGGTAAACCAAGGACCGGTAGAAGGGAGTGCCGTTTCGCCCTCCTTTCCCCATGCCGGCTCCGGGCAGAACAAGCAGAGAAGGAACAGGCCGAATACGCATGTTCGAACGAAGCGGATCGATCCTGCCGGGATGGGGCGGATGTCGGTTTCGGGCTTCGTCACCCTACCTGTGAATCCCTGGCGGGCATGCTGAAAGGATTTATACACCGTTGGCTCATGCAAAGGTAATGTGAAGGAGGCCTTTACATGCCTCGTGGTTTTCGCATAAGGTCCCTCTGAGGGCTCGGCGACGGTACGTATCAGAGGTCTGATCCGCAACATGACAGAGAGTCTCGCAACTCGCAACGCGTTCGACTATCCTCCGTCAAGGTAGCAGGCCCCTTCGCTACTCCTTGTCTTAAATATCGGTTCTCTTGTGCTTCAGCAGACGGGTGGTTCCATCCGGACTGGATCAGCCGCGCTGGATGTGCCGGAGCCGATCGCGCTCCAACCGTAGGACCATATTTCGCCCGGTACGAAAGGATTGCATCGATCCCTGTGGATGAGAAGCGACGAATGGAGCAGGTGATTCAGTGGCACAGCCTTGAGATCGACGAGGTTCTTGAACGATTAGAGACCGACCGGCATCGTGGATTGCCTCTGGAAGAAGCGGGGCGCCGATTGCTGCATTACGGTCCCAATCGTCTTCCGCCGCCGCCCAAGCGCCCGGCATGGTTGCGGTTTCTCTTACAGTTCCACAATGTCCTGATCTACATGATGCTGGTCGCAGCCGGGATCGCAGCTCTGCTCAGTCATTGGGTAGACGCAGCCGTGCTGTTCGCCGCCGTCATGGTCAATGCCGCCATCGGATTTATCCAGGAGGGCAAGGCCGAGGAAGCCCTTGATGCGATAAGCAACATGCTCTCGCTTCACACGACGATCCTGCGCAACGCCGAACGAACCGAAACGGCGGCCGAGACCGTCGTGCCGGGGGATGTCGTGGTCCTCGTCTCCGGTGATAAGGCGCCCGCCGATCTCCGCCTCATCGCCGGCAAGGGCCTGACGGTGAATGAAGCGATCCTGACAGGAGAATCACAGGTGGTGGAGAAGCAGGCCATGCCGGTGCAGGCAGAGGCTCCGTTGGGTGACCGCCGCTGCATGCTCTACTCAGGGACCCTCATCGCCTCGGGAAAAGCGATCGCCGTGGTTGTCGAGACGGGTATCCGAACCGAGCTCGGCCAGATCAGCTCGATGCTCGCGCAGGTGCAGGCGGTAACGACCCCCCTGCTGCGCCAGATGGCCGGGTTCAGCCGGTTCCTGGCGATCGCCATCGGATTGATGGCCCTCGTCACCTTCTTCATCGGTGTCCAGTGGCGCGGTCATGCTCCAGACGAAATGTTCATGATGGTCGTGGCGCTGGCAGCCTCATCTGTTCCCGAAGGGCTCCCCGCCATCATGACCATTACACTGGCTCTCGGCGTGCGGCGCATGGCCAGGCGCAACGCGATCATCAGGCATCTGCCGGCGGTCGAAACGCTCGGGTCGGTCACGGTCATCTGTTCCGACAAGACCGGGACCTTGACCAGAAATGAGATGACGGTCCAATCGATCTCCAGCGGCGACCATACATTCGAGGTTACCGGAGTAGGCTATGGGCCGGAGGGTGGCTTTCATCTCGCGGGAACTGTGGTATCGGCAACCGACTATCCTGACCTGGTCAGCGCAGCGCGCGCCGTCCTCTTCTGCAATGATGCGCGGCTGCGCTACCATGACGGCATGTGGCACGTCGAAGGCGACCCGACGGAGGGAGCCCTGCTGGCGCTTGCCGGCAAAGCGGGCATCGACCAGGCGTCGGAATGTGTCGCTCTCCCGCGCACCGATGCCATTCCCTTTGAATCCGAGCATCGATTCATGGCGACGATGCACCACGACCATGACAATCACGGGTTCATTTTCGTGAAGGGTGCTCCCGAACGAATTCTCGACATGTGCGACCGATATCGTGTCGGGGGGCAGGACCTGCCGATCAATCGGGATTATTGGCGCGGACGGGCCGGGTATTATGCCGCTCAGGGAATGCGTATCCTTGCCGTGGCCGAGAAACAGACCCTGTCCACGCAACATGACTTGCATTTTTCGGATGTCGAAGGAGGATGCACGCTCCTCGCTTTGCTGGGCATCATCGATCCGCCACGGGAGGAAGCGATGGCGGCGGTGGCTGAATGCGCGTCCGCCGGCATCCGGGTCAAAATGATCACCGGCGACCATGCCGACACCGCTCGCGCCATCGGCTCGCGCCTGGGCATCGGTCATGGTAAACCGGCGCTGACCGGCGCCGAGGTCGAAACCATGGATGACGCGAGACTTCGCCTGATCGTGACCGATATCGATGTGTTCGCCCGCGCCAGTCCCGGACATAAACTGCGGCTCGTCCATGCGCTGCAAGCGACCGGCCAGGTGGTGGCCATGACCGGCGACGGGGTCAACGATGCGCCGGCACTCAAGCGCGCGGACGTGGGGGTGGCCATGGGGTTGAAGGGCACCGACGCCGCCAAGGAAGCGGCCGACATGGTGCTCGCCGACGACAACTTCGCCACGATCAGCAGCGCGGTGCGCGAAGGGCGGGGAATCTACGATAGCATCCGGAAATTCGTCCTGTTCATGCTGCCGACCAACGGCGGCGAAGCCCTGGTGGTGACCGCGGCGATTCTGTTCGAGCTGACGCTGCCGCTGACGGCGGCGCAGGTCCTTTGGATCAACATGGCTACGTCGAGCACGCTCGGCCTCGCACTGGCCTTTGAGCTTCCGGAATCCGACGTGATGCAGCGCCCTCCGCGCGATCCCCGGGAACCGCTCCTCTCCTGGTTTTTCCTGTGGCGGGTCTTGATGGTGTCCGTGCTGATGATGACAGGGGCGCTCGGGCTGTTTCTCTGGGAACTCCATCAGGGCGCGAGCCTGGAAACCGCCCGGACCATGGCCGTGAGCGCCGTGGTGCTGTCTGAAATGTTCTACTTGCTGAACAGCCGCCACATTTATAAATCGGTGCTGTCGCGGGAAGGGCTGTTCGGCAATCGCTATGTTCCGATCGTCATCGCGGCTTGCGCGGCCTTGCAGCTTGCCTATGTCCATGCAGGTCCGTTACAGAAGGTGTTCGGTTCGACGGATTTGACCGTGTTTGAATGGCTCAAGGTGTGCCTGGCCGGAGTCCTGGTTTTTACCGTCGCCGAAGCGGAGAAAATCGTGATAAGCCTGTTCGGTCTCAAGGACGGCCGTTCGACCGCCGACCCGGACGCTGGATCCGGGACCTCAACCATGCAGGAGCAGGTCTGATGAATATCGCATCCATCGCCGTCGCCATCGATTTTTCCGATCACGCCAGGCATGCCGCCGATCGTGCGGCCATGCTGGCCGCGGAACAACGGGCGCAATTGGACCTGGTGCATGTGATCAGCGAGTCCTCGCTGGATAGGCTTCACAACTGGTTAGGCGCGCCGGCCGATGCGGAGGCCAGGCTGCGTGACGATGCGGAGCGTTCTCTCAGCGACATGGTCAAGGACATCGCCGGCAAGAGAAACATCGCCGCACGCGCCCTCGTGAAGACCGGTCATGTGCTGAATCAGATTCTCTCGTCGTCGGAGTCGGCCGATCTGTTGGTCCTGGGGGCGCATGGCCGGAATCCTTTGCGGGATCTCATCCTGGGCACGACGGCGGAACGCTTACTGGGAACCTCCAAACAGCCGGTGCTCGTGACGAAACGCCCGCCGCAGGCCTTGTATGAGCAGGTGATCGTGCCGGTGGACTTTTCCGCCTATTCGGCTCCGGCGCTGAGGATGTCCAGGCTGATCGCTCCCACTGCCCGCATCACGATCGTCCATGCGTTCCGCGTTCCGTTCGAGGGGAGACTCCGGATAGCCGGCGCGTCGGAGGAATCCATCCTGGCATACTGCGAAGAAGAACGACAGGAAGCCGTGAAGAAAATCAAGGAACTGATCCGCGGCTCCGACGATGACGCGTCCCGGATGTCCTATGCCGTCGAGCGCGGCCACGTGTCTCGCGTGATTCTGGCCCAAGAGGAGAAATTCTCTGCGGACTTGATCGTCATCGGCAAGCATGGCCGGTCCATGGTCGAAGAATGGCTCCTTGGGGGCGTCACGCGCCATGTCCTTGCCGGTTCGAAGTGTGACGTCCTCGTCGTCCATGAGGGAACAGAGGTCCGTTAGATTACGCCATGATATTGCCGATCATCATCCTGCTCCCCTTGCTTGCCGCCGCGGCCGCGCTGCTGGCGCAACGCCGCGGGTTCACCGCCGCCGCCTGCGCCGCCGCCTTGCCTGTCGCTGGAAGCCTGGCCTTGCTGGCCGGCGAAGTTCCGGAGGTGCTCACAGGGGAGAAACTCCTCGTACAGTGGCCCTGGCTACCGAACCTTGGTTTCAATCTGTCGTTCCGGCTCGACGGACTCGGACTGCTTTTCGCGCTCCTCATCCTCGGCATCGGGCTGCTCGTCATTCTCTATGCGCGCTACTACCTCGCGCCGGAGGAGAGCCTGGCCTCTTTCCTGCTCATCGGTTTCTGGACCCACAGCCCGCTGGCGCGTCAGGGGGCGCGCATGGCCTTTGCCGTCACGAGCGCCGGCGGACTCGCGCTCCTCGGCGGAGTGTTGCTTATCGGCAATGTCGCGGGCAGCTTCGAACTGTCCGATTGGTTCTCGGCGCGGGAAACCATCCGGAGCCATCCCTCCTTCAATGTGGCGCTGGTGCTGATTCTGCTGGGAGCGTTCACGAAATCCGCGCAGTTTCCTTTTCATTTCTGGCTGCCCGCGGCCATGGCTGCGCCCACGCCCGTGTCGGCCTATCTGCACTCCGCCACGATGGTGAAAGCCGGCGTGTTCCTGCTCGCGAGGCTCTATCCTTTGGTGGGCGGAAATCTCGTGTTCGAGTATGTGACGACCACCGTCGGCCTGACGACCTTCATCTTCGGCGCCTATGTGGCGGTGTTCAGACATGACCTGAAGGGCCTGCTCGCCTATTCGACCATCAGCCACCTCGGCCTCATTACGTTTCTGATGGGCCTGGATACCCCGATGTCATCGGTGGCCGCCATTTTTCACATCGGCAACCATGCCACCTTCAAGGCCTCGCTCTTCATGGCGGCGGGCATCATCGATCACGAGTGCGGGACTCGCGACATGCGGCGGTTGGGCGGCCTCTGGCGCCATATGCCCCAGACCGCCGTTCTGGCCATTGTGGCCGCGCTGGCCATGGCCGGCGTGCCGCTCTTCAATGGATTTCTTTCCAAGGAAATGTTCTTCGCCGAAGCGCTCAATCTGTCTCACCTGCCTTTCCTCGGAGGAATGGGCCCCGCCGCCGTCACGCTCGGATCGATGTTCAGCGTAGCCTATTCCGTGCGTTTCATCCATGACGTGTTCTTCGACAAGCCGCACGACCTCCCGCATGTCCCTAGCAAGCCGCCGCGCTACATGAAAGTCCCGGCCGAGGTGTTGGCGGTCGTCTGCATCGCGGTCGGCGTCCTGCCCGGCCACACCGTTGCTCCGCTGGTGAATGCCGCCTCCAAGGATGTGGTCGGCGATGCGCTGCCTCCCTATGAAATCGCGCTGTGGCACGGGTTCACGCAGCCGTTAATCATGAGCGCCGTCGCGCTCGCCGGCGGCGCGCTGGTCTACTGGCTGTTACGGCATCAATACGATCTGCATTTGCACGTGCCGGTGCGTTATACCGGACGACTGCTGTTCCAGCAGGCCTACGATGGTGTGATCGCCGTCGCGGGCCGGCTCACCAACCGGATGGAGAACGGCTCGCTCCAACGTTATCTCGCCCTCATTTTGTCGGCGATCATATGCCTCGTCACATGGCCGTTCCTTCGGCATGGATTTGCCGGAGGCGGGGCCACGGCGACGCCGGTGATGCCGCTCGCGCTCGTCGTATGGGGGACTGCGATCGCGGCGGCGGTTGGCGTCGTCCGATTTCATCACGAGCGGGTGGTGGCCGCCATATTGGCCGGGGTCGTAGGACTCGCCGTATCGATCGCCTTCGCCTATTTCTCTGCTCCGGACCTCGCGCTCACGCAGCTTGCCGTCGAGGTCGTCACCACTCTGTTGATGCTCGTGGCGCTGGCGTTTCTGCCACAATCGACAGCCGTGGAATCGTCGCGGCGGCGAAAACTCCGCGACGCCGTACTGGCGGTGATCGCCGGCGCCGGTGTCGCGGGTTTGTCCTGGGCTGTCCTGACGCGCGGTCAGGAATCCATCGCCTGGTATTTTTTGGAGAACAGCCTCCCCCTGGGCGGCGGGGGCAATGTCGTCAACGTGCTTCTCGTGGATTTCCGAGGCTTCGATACCTTCGGGGAGATTACCGTGCTGAGCATGGCAGCGATGGGCGCCTGGATATTGATGGCGGAACTGCGCGCCGACCGGTCCGTCGTCATCAGACCACCGGAACCGGACGGCATCATGTTCAGGGTCGCGGCGCGATTGCTCCTGCCGTTCACAATTCTCGTGGCGGCCTACCTGTTTCTGCGCGGCCACAATCAGCCGGGCGGCGGATTTCTCGCAGGGCTCTTAGCGGCCGTCGCAGTCGTCATGCAGTACATGGGAGAGGGGCTGCGGCAGACGCTGGCCCGCCTGGGCATCGACTTCAGAATCATGCTCGGCGCCGGTTCGTTGCTCGCCTCTTTGACCGGCTTGGCCGGCATCCTTGCCGGCATGCCGTTTCTGACCAGCGGATCCGGGCACCAGCAGGTGCCGCTGCTGGGGGATATCCCTCTCGCGAGCGCCATGGCCTTCGACCTCGGTGTGTTCATGACCGTGTTCGGGACGACGCTTCTGACGTTGACCGCCATAGGGCAGGCCAGGCGCAAGCCCTCACCAACCGGCGGGGCGGCGTGATGGAACTGATGGTGGCCATCGGACTTGGTATCGTGACCGCCTGCGGTCTGTATCTGGTTCTGCGGGGGCGCACGTTCCCAGTGGTGCTTGGGCTGTCGCTGATTTCCTATGCGGTCAATCTTTTCATTCTGGCGATGGGGAGACTGGTCCCGGGAGCCTCACCCATCATCACGCGGGAAGCGGCAGGATATACCGATCCCATCCCGCAGGCCCTGGTATTGACGGCCATCGTCATCAGTTTCGGCATGACCGGTTTTCTCCTGGCGCTCGCTGTCCGCATGCGGCATCAAACCGGGAGCGACCATGTGGATGGCGCTGAACCGGAGACGGCCGGCAGGCCGGCGGATCAACCATGAACCATCTGCTCGTGGCGCCGATCGTCTTGCCCATGTTCACAGCCGCGTTGCTCCTCGTCCTGCATCGCGCGCCGGCGGCCCTCGCGCGCTCAGTGAATGCGGCGGCCACGTTGGCTCTTCTGGCCGCATCGCTCGCCGTTCTGGCGCAAGTCGAATCCGGCGCCCAGCTCGTCTACCAGGTCGGCAACTGGCCGGCGCCGTTCGGAATCGTCCTGGTTGCCGACCGCCTCTCAGCCCTGATGCTTCTGCTGACGGGGTTGCTCGCCCCTGCGGTGCTGCTCTACGCCGCGCAAGGCTGGGATGCCCGCGCTCGGTACTTTCATCCACTCTTTCTGTTTCAGTTGATGGGGTTGAATGGAGCGTTCCTTGCCGGAGACCTGTTCAATCTCTTCGTCTTTTTCGAAATCCTTCTGATCGCCTCCTATTGTCTGGCGCTGCAGGGACTTCTTCTGGAGCGATTACGCGCAACCTGGCATTATGCCGCAATCAATATCGCGGCTTCCTCGCTGTTCCTCATCGCCGTCAGCCTGCTGTATGGGATCACCGGGACGCTCAACATGGCGCACCTGGCCGAGCGCGTGGCGCAGGTACGGACGGAAGACGTGGCATTGGTACGGGCAGCCGGCCTGCTGCTGCTCGGGGTGTTTTCGGTCAAAGCCGCGCTCTTTCCCCTCTACTTCTGGCT